>JAQSWV010000052.1 GCA_029266455.1 Nocardioidaceae bacterium | reverse complement strand
GAAGAACAACACGTCCTGTGTCTTCTTCACCGGCCTGATCGACAGGGAGTACGCCGCAGGGATCGCCAGGGAGATCACCAGCAGCGTGGACACGAATGTCGCGAAGGCCGAGTTTCCGAGATAGGGCCAGAACCCCGAGTCGAAGACTCCGCTGTACTGGTCGAGAGTCGGTGTGAAAAACAGGGACGGGGTGTCGGTGTAGGCGTCGCGTTCCTGCTTGAACGACGTCAGGACCATCCAGAACACCGGGAAGAAGAAGATCAGCCCGATTGCCCAGGTGAGGCCCGACAGGAGGGCGCCACCGCCTCGCTTGCTCATCAGGACTCCTCGACCACGAAGCTGGTGAAGATCAACCGCAGCGCCAACGTGGCCACGATGATCGTGCCGACGACGACGACCACCCCCATGGCCGCTGCCTGGCCCACATCGAAGCCGAGGAAGGCGCGCTGGTAGATGTAGAACGGCAGGTTCGACGTCGCGGTGCCCGGACCGCCCTGCGTCATCATGTAGATCTGGTCGAACGTGTTGACCACGTAGATGGCCCCCAGCAGCACCGACAGCTCGATGAAGCGGCGCATGTGCGGCAGCGTGACCGAGACGAACGTACGGAACGTGGAGGCGCCGTCGACCGCGGCGGCCTCCAGCACGTCCTTGCTCTGGCTCTGCAGGCCGGCCAGCAGCAGCAGCATCATGAACGGCGTCCACTGCCAGACCAGTGCCGAGACGATGGAGATCGTCGGGTACTGCGAGACCCAGTCGGTCTCGCCGGCCCCGAACGGACCGAGCACCCAGTTGATGATCCCGTACACCGGGTCGAACATCGTGGTCTTCCACAACAGCGCCCCCGCGACCGGCATCACCAGGAAGGGCGTGATGAGCAGTGTGCGTACGACGCCGCGGCCGAGGAACTCGCGGTCGAGCAGGATGGCCAGCCCGAGACCCAGCAGCAGGGAGATGACGACGCACGAGCCGGTGATGATGATCGTGTTCAGCGCAGCCCCACGGAACTGGCTGTCCTGGAACACGTCGACGTAGTTGGAGAACCCGACGAACTGCTCGGACCCGGGGCGCACCAGGTTCCACGACTGCAACGAGTACCAGATCGTCAGGACGAAGGGCGCCTGCGTGATCGCGATGGTGAAGATGAGCGCCGGCAGCAGCGGAGCGCGCCGCGACCAGCCGGACTGCTTCTGTGACTTGGGGGGTCCGCCGGTTGCTGCCTGCCGGTCGGTCACCGGTGCCGTCGTCGTGGCCATCAGTCCTCCTGGTACGAGTCACCGACGACCTCGGCGTAGCCCTGGGACTGGTCCAGGGCCTCCTCGACCGTCTGCTGGCCGGCAATGGCCGCGGATACCTGCTGGCTTACTCGGGTGCCGAGGTCCTGGAACTCGGGGATCCCGACGAACTGGATGCCGCTGTAGGGCACCGGATCGACCGTCGGCTTGTTGGGGTCGACCGTCTTCAGCGCGGTCAGGGTGGGCTCGGCGTAGGCCTTGGCCTGCTTGGCGTACTGCGGGATCTGGTACGTCGACAGCCGGCTGCCGGGCGGCACCCGTGCCCAGCCGAGCTCCTCGCCGACGAGCCGGATGTAGTCCTTGTCGGTCATCCAGGACACGAACTCCCATGCCTCGTCCTTGCTGTCAGATGTCTCGGGGATGCCCAGCGACCAGCTGTAGAGCCACCCGGAGACATCGGTCTCGACGACCGGGGCGGGGGCATAGGCATTCTTGCCGACCACCGTGCTGTCGGCCTCGGACTCGATGGTGCTCACCATCGAGGTGGCGTCGTACCACATCGCGGCCTGCCCCTGGGCGTACAGCGTGACGCACTCGGAGAACCCGCTCGTGGCCGCGCCCGGCTCGCCGTAGCTCTGTACCAGGTCGACGTAAAACTCGACCGCGTCGACGAAGGGCTTCTCGGTCAGCTGAGCGTCCCAGTCCATGTCGAACCACCGGCCGCCGAAGGTGTTGACGACGGTGTTGAGCGGGGCGAGGTTCTCACCCCAGCCGGCGAGACCCCGTAGACAGATACCGCTGACTCCCCTGGCCGGGTCGTCCAGCTTCCTGGCCAGCTCCGCGACCTGTGGCCAGGTGGGCTGGGCCGGCATCTTCAGCCCGGCCTGCCTGAACAGGTCGTCGCGGTACACGAGGAACGACGACTCTCCGTAGAAGGGAACGGAGTAGAGATCGCCGTCGTAGGAGAGGGCCTGGCGGATCGACGGGAAGAAGTCCTGCGGGTCGTAGCCCCGGGTCTTGTCGGCGTACGGCTGCAGATTGGTGAGCCAGCCGTTCTCAGCCCACTGCGGGGTCTCGTAGTTGCTGATCATCACCACGTCGAACTCGCCACCCCCGGTTGCCACCGAGGCGGTGATCTTCGCCCGGGCCTCGTTCTCGGGCAGCGTGATGAAGCTGACGTCGATGCCGGCCTGCTCCTCGAAGAACTCCGGTGCCAGACTGATCGCGTCCTCCATCTGCGGGTTCGCGATGATCGCGACCACGATGGCGGAGTCGCCGCCGCCCTGCGCGAGGGTGCCCGCACCTGCGCAGCCGGTTGCGGTGCCGGCAGCGACCAGCAGACCGCAGATGCCCGACGCCGTCCTGGTACTCCGGGTGAGTCTCATGCGGTTCTCCTCGCTAGCGGGTCGACTGCGGTTCGATCGCGACTTTGCCGACTGCCTGCTGCCCGTCCGCCCCGTCCGCGAGGCGGTAGGCGGCGTCCGCCTCGTCGAGGGGGAATCGGTCGGTGACGATGTCGTGTGGGTGCAGCTGCCAGCGGTCCAGCCGCTCGAGAAGCTCACGCATCCGCCAGGTGCTGATCACCCACGAGCCGACCAGCGTGAGCTGTCGGTGGATGACCTGGGAGCTCACGTCGAGGGTGAGCGTGGCTCCTTCGCCCACGAAGGCCATCCGGCCCCAGGGGCGCAGGCTGTCGATCGCCTTCGCCTGCGCCGCTCCCACGCCGGAGCAGTCCACGGCGGCGTCGACCCCGCCGACCACGGCGTCCCCGAGCTGGTCGCCCGCCACGGCAGTGTCGACCGCACCGGCCTTCTCGGCGAAGATCCTCCGCGACTCCACCGGATCCGTACCGAGCACTCGTGCGCCGAGCCCCCGGGCCAGCAGGCCGGTCGCGAGCCCGACCGGGCCCAGGCCCGTCACGAGCACCCGGTCGGCCCCGCTCACGTCGATGCGCCGCAGCGCCTCGTACGCGGTGCCGAAGCCGCAGGCCACGCAGGCACCGTCGAGGTACGACAGCGAGTCGGGCAGCACCAGCACATCGGCCGCCTCCGCCAACAGCAACTCGGCGTGCCCGCCGTCGCGCTGCCACCCGTACGCCTGGCGGCGAGGTGACGTACAGCTGATCGGATAGCCACGCAGACACTCAAGGCAGCGGCCGCATCCGCTGATGTGATAGACCACGACGCGGTCGCCGACCGCGAGGTCCACCACCCCGTCGCCGAGGCCGACGACCTCGCCGGCAGGCTCGTGTCCTGCGACGACCCCGCCGTACGCCTCCGGCCCCTCGCCCAGATGCTCGCGGTAGATGGCCCGGACATCGCTGCCACAGATGGTCGAGGCGCGCGGTGCGATCAGCACCTGAGCGTGGCCAGGCTCGGGGTCAGCGGTGTCGTGGATGTCCACGACCCGTTGCCCGGGCAACCAGACGCCTCGCATCGCATCCCCTCCACCGCTTGCGGGCTCTGTCCTCGTGCTCATCTGAGCAGTACCTTGCTCGTATGGCAATCCACCCATCACGGGCACGCGTTGTCAATAGCCGCGGACCAGACTGGATGGTCACGGCTGCCACCATCGCCCGCCGGTTCTACCTGGAAGGCCGCTCGAAGGTCGACATCGCGAAGGCACTGGGCGTGAGCCGGTTCCAGGTCGCCCGCACGCTCGACGAGGCGCACCGCATGGGCATGGTGCAGGTCACCATCACTCTGCCGTTGGCCATCGACGCCGACCTGTCCGACCGCTTGCAGCAGCGGCTGGCGCTTCGCAGGGTGATCGTCGTACAGGCCGGTGAGCTCGCCCAGCCGGAGGAGCAGGTGCGCCACAGCATCGGCGCCATCCTTGCCGGCCTGCTGACCGAGCTCGTCGAGCCGCAGATGACGCTCGGGGTGGCGTGCAGCCGCACCGTCGTGCAGATGGCCGAGCAGGTCGAGCAGCTCGCTCCCTGCACCGTCGTGCAGGTCAGCGGGACCATGGCCGGAACCGACCCGTCCATGGGGGGCGTCGAGATCGTCGCCCGGCTGGCCCGGGTTTCCGGGGGGCAGGCGCATCCGGTGTACGCCCCGCTGCTGGTCCGGGACGAGACTGTCGCGGCCGGGCTGCGCACCGAGTCCGGGATCGCCCAGACCTTCGCCCACTATGACGACATCGACGTCGCGGTCGTGCCGATCGGGGGGTGGGGTCCAACCACCAGCACCGTCTTCGGCGCCCTCACCGAGGACGAACGCGCGGACGCAGCCGCGCGCGGCGTCGTCGGCGAGACGACTGGCCGGCTCTTCGACGGCCGGGGACGTCACCCGGCTGCCTCCGTCGACGCCCGCCTGGTGGCGATCACGCTCGATCAGCTCCGAGCCGTGCCGCTCGTGATTGCCTCCGCCTACGGTGCCGAGCGGGCCGAAGCGGTGCTCGCAGCGGTACGGGGGCGCTTCGTCGACATCCTCGTCGCCGACAGCCCGGTGGCGCTGCGCCTTCTCGAGCTCGGGCCCCCGTAACCCTCCCCGGCGCCCCCCGCCTCCCCTCCCCTCACCTCCGCTCACCTCCGCTCACCTCCGCTCACCTCCGCTCACCGATCATCCGCGCAGTACGGCGGCTCATTGAGGGAGCTGCGCTCGCATCGATCGGCGCGTGCCAGGTCGTCGCCCTGGCTAGGCTCGAACCATGGCCCCGTCTGCTGGTTCGGAGGCGGAGAGGCGCCGACGCCGGCCGCCGCGGGTGGCAGCGTTCACCATGGTGTGTGACGAGGCGGACATGCTGCCTCGTTGGCTCGCCTACTACGGCGACCAGTTGGGCGTGGAGAACCTCGTCGTGCTGGACGACAACAGCAGCGACGGCTCGACCGACGGTCTGCGCTGCACCGTGCACCGGCTCGCGAAAGAGGCGAAGCGCTCTTGGTCGGCGAGTCGGCGAGACCTGATGAACACGCTCTCCGCAGACTTGCTCCGTCGTTACGACGTCGTCATCTTCACCGACGTCGACGAGTTCCTCATCCCCGACCCGGGTCGCTATGACGGTCTTGTCGACTACCTCGCCAGCAGCAGCCAGCACGAGGTCATTGCTCCTCTCGCCCTCAACATCCTGCACAATCCCGACGTCGAGTCACCCCTCGAACCGGATAGACCGGTGCTGGCACAGCGGCGCTTCGTCAAGTTCTCGCCTCGCATGTGCAAGCCGCTGATCAAGCGGGTGCCGGTCGCATGGAAGGGGGGCGGGTTCCACGGCATTGCAGCACCTTTCGCCATCGATCGCGCCTTGCTGATGGCGCACCTCAAGTACTACGACGTCGACGCCCTGCGTACGGTGGCTCGCCGGCGACACCTCCAGTACCAGGACGGCAAGGGGCATCGGTCGAGCGCGTGGGCATTCGGCCCGGACGACCTCATCTCGCGGCTCCGGACATGGGTGGCCACCCCTGCTGCACACGAAGTCCCGGAGTTCGACCCGCAGGAGCCGGACGTCGACTCCGTGATCGTGAGCGATCCGACAACAGGCATGTACCACACCACGGGCACGCAGCTCACGGACATGGAGATGCACCCGCTGCGGCGACTGCCCGACCGTTTCACCCCCTTCTTGTGACGCAGGTTGTCGCAGGATCCGGGTTGACTCGCATCCTCCAGATGAGAGCGAGGAAGGCTCGGGCTGCTCAACGGCCGGGTTCACCGTCGCCGCAGTGCGCGGATGATCGGCGGGGGGTCACCGTCGCCGCAGTGCGCGGATGATCGGCGGGGGGTCACCGGCGGCGCAGTGCGCGGATGATGGGGGTCAGGGGGTGGGAGTGACGCGAAGCGCCTGGGGAAGCAGTGGCTCCACCCGGGCGCGGACGAGCCGGGCCACGTCGGCCGGGGCGCCTGAGGCCTCGACGACCAAGTAGTGCTCAGGGTCCGCCGCCGCGAGGGTCCGGAACGACTGGCGTACGCGCTCGTGGAACTCCACCGGCTCCTGTTCGATGCGGTCCGGGCCGACGACCCGGGAGAGCCCGACCTCGGCGGGCAGGTCGAGGAGCACGGTGACGTGCGGCCGGAGGTCGGTGGTCGCCCAGCGTGCAACCGGCTCGACCTCCTCGACGGCGAGGTCGCGCCCCGCGCCCTGATAGGCGAGGGTCGAGTCGACGTAGCGGTCGGTGATGACGACCGCACCCCGGTCGAGCGCCGGGCGGACCACCCTGGCCACATGCTCTGCCTTGTCCGCGGCGTACAGCAGCGCCTCGGTACGCGGAGACAGCTCGCCGGTCGCCGGGTCGAGGACGATCCGGCGAAGGGCCGCACCCACCTCGGTGTCCCCCGGCTCATGGGTGAGCACCGCCTCGTAGCCCCGCTCGGTCAGCCACTCGGCCAGCAGCCGGGCCTGGGTCGACTTGCCGACGCCCTCACCGCCCTCCAGCGCCACGAACACCCCACGCGGCGCGTACGCCCCGCGCGCGGAGCGGGACTGGCGCAGCTCGGCGATCATGGACACCCCTGGTCGGTCGTTCATCTGCCGGAAGGATGCCACCCCGGCCGTCATCGTGAGCAGCGCCGCCACCAGGAAGGTCAGCTGGGTGCCGCCGTACGTGAGGGCCATCTCGTCGTTGAGCCGCCAGCGATGAGCGCCCACCAGCCCGGCCAGCAGCGGGGCCACGGCGAGCACGAGCGCCAGGACGAGGCGCACCAGGGACTGGACGAAGCCGAAAGTCCTGCCCCGCAAGGAGTCCTCGACCTCCAGCCCGAGGATCGTGTAGCCGGTCACCCAGGCCACCCCGGCGCAGAAGCCCAGCGCGACACTCAGGGCCGCGGCCAGCACCATGTCCCCGACCAGCGACAGGGTCAGCAGGACCACGCCCGCGGCGACCAGCGCAAGACCGAACAGCCGGCGCCGGGTCACTCCGCCGAGCAGACGAGGGCCGCGCCACATACCGGCACCCAGGCCGGCGAAGACGGCCCCGAACAACACCCCGTACCCGGGGTCCCCGGCACCCAGGTCCGCGACGAAGACGCGCGCCAGGGCGATCACCACACCTCCGGCCGCGAACGCTCCCACGATGCCGAGAACGAGCCCCCGCACCAGGGGCGTGCTGGCCACGTACGTCCAGCCGTCGAGCACGCCCCGCAGCACCCCGACCCGGTCCTCCGGGGGGATCGCCGCCCCGGCGGGAATGGCTCCGACCAGCCCGGCGAAGAGTGCGCCGGAGGCGGCGAACGCGGCGGCGACGGCGTACATCGTCAGCAGCGCAGGGGACTCGGCCGGCCAACCCGCCGTCGAGTGCAGAGCATCGCCGAGAACGCTCAGCCCGGCGAACAGGACGGCGGAGGGCAGCGCCGCACCGTAGGTCGTGGTGAGCACGAGCCGGTTCGCTGCCTCCAGGCGCGCCCGTGGGACCAGGTTGGGGACCGTGGCGTCTTTGGTGGGAAGCCATACCAGGTTGACGATCTCGACCAGAACGGTGGCCACCAACAGCCACGGCAGGGTGCCGACCAGTGCGATGCTCGCGAAGATCGCGGCACGCAGGAACGATCCCACGACCAGTGTCACGCGCCGATCGAGCAGGTCGGCCAGATATCCTCCCAGTGGTCCGATCACCAGCGCAGGGAGCACTCTGAGGAACAGCACGCCCGCGATTGCGAAGCTCCGGTCGGCGTATCCCCCACCCGCAAGGCTGTTCGCCAGAGCCGTCAGTGCGAGCAGACCTGCCCAGTCGCCCAGGCTGGACAGCCCGAGGCCCACCCAGAAGCGGCGGAAGGCGGGGATCGCCAGCACGGCTCCGACCCTGTGCACCGGTGGCGGAGTTGTCAGCGGCGATGACATCGACGGTCGCACCCGGCGTCACCAGGCCGGGTCATCCCTTCTTCGCCGGCGTCTTCTTGGCAGTCGTCTTCTTCGCCGTGCGCTTTGCCGCCGTCTTCTTGGCGGTCCGCTTCTTCGTCACCGGCCCGCGGGCCCGCTTCTCGGCCAGCAGCTCGGTGGCCCGCTCCATCGTGATCGACTGCGGGTCGTCGCCCTTTCGCAGCGTCGCGTTGGTCTCGCCATCGGTGACGTACGGCCCGAACCGCCCGTCCTTCACCACGACCGGCTTGCCGGAAGCCGGGTCGTCACCGAGCTCCTGCAACGGCTTCGCAGCCGCCGCACGTCCACGCTGCTTGGGTTGCGCGTAGATGGCCAGCGCCTGTTCGAGAGTGATGCCGAAGATCTGGTCCTCGCTCTCCAGCGATCGCGAGTCGGTGCCCTTCTTGAGGTAGGGGCCGTAGCGCCCGTTCTGCGCCGTTATGGGCTCGCCTGACTCGGGATCGGTGCCGACCGTACGGGGCAGGGACAGCAACCGCAGGGCATCGTCGAGGGAGACGGTGTCGAGCGACATGTCGCGGAACAGGCTGCCCGTGCGCGGCTTCGGCGACTTGGCGTCGGACTCGTCGTCGGGGAGCAGCTCGGTGACGTACGGGCCGTAGCGGCCGTTCTTGGCCACGACGGTGCGACCGGTGTCTGGATCGGTGCCGAGCACTCGCTCTTCGCCGGCGGGGTTGGCCAGGAGCTCGCGGGCCTTCTCGATGGTCAGCTCGTCGGGCGGCAGATCCTCAGGAACGTTGCCACGCTTGCCTTCTGAGTCCTCGACATACGGGCCGTAACGCCCCACCCGCAGGACGATCCCCGCCTCTTCGGGATCGATCGGGAAGGTCGCCATCAGTCGCGCGTCGATGTCACCGAGGTCGCTGACCAGCTGTCTGAGGTTGGTCCCGCCACCAGCCGCGTCCCCGTACCAGAACCCGGTGAGCACCTCGACCCGGTCGTCGCGCCCACCAGCGATCTCGTCGAGCACGTCCTCGAGCCTGGCGGTGAAGTCGTAGTCGACGAGTCGCGCGAAGTGCGCCTCCAGGAGCCGGGTGACGCTGAACGCGAGCCAGCTCGGGACCAGCGCTGTCCCCTTCTTGTAGACGTAACCGCGGTCCAGGATGGTGCGGATGATCGACGCGTACGTGGACGGCCGGCCGATCTCGCGTTCCTCGAGCTCCCGCACCAGCGTGGCCTCGGTGAATCGCGCCGGGGGACGGGTCTCATGGCCCTCGGCCGCCATCTCGGCCACCGCGACCAGGTCGCCCCGCGCGAGGTCCGGTAACCGCGACTCACGGTCGTCGCGCTCGGCGTCCGGGTCGTCGAGACTCTCCACGTAGGCCTTGAGGAACCCGTGGAACGTGATCACCCGGCCCGAGGCCGCCAGCTCGACCTCTGACCCGGCGAAATCGGCTGCATCAGCTCGATCCGGAACGGTCGCGCGCAGCCGCATCGACACCGAACGCCCTCGGGCGTCACTCATCTGGGACGCGACGGTGCGCATCCAGATCAGCTCGTAGAGGCGGAACTGGTCGCCGGTGAGTCCGGTCTGCGCCGGGGTGCGGAAGTTCTCCCCCGACGGCCGGATCGCCTCGTGCGCCTCCTGCGCGTTCTTGACCTTGGAGGTGTAGGCGCGCGGCGCATCCGGCACGTACTCGGCGCCGAACAGCTCACGCGCCTGGTCCCGCGCCGCCTCGATCGCTGCCGGAGACAGCGTCACCGAGTCGGTGCGCATATAGGTGATGAACCCGTTCTCGTACAGACGTTGGGCAATCTGCATGGTCACCGACGCACCGAAGCCGAGCTTGCGGCTTGCCTCCTGCTGGAGCGTGGTGGTGCGGAACGGCGGATAGGGGCGCCGGGTGTACGGCTTGGCATCGACCGATGCCACGGTGAACGGCTGGTCGCGAAGCCCGGAGGCCAGCTCGGCGGCCCGCTCGCCGTCGAGGTGAACGACCTCGCGCCCGGAGGCCAGCTCGCCGAGGGAGGTGAAGTCGCGCCCACTGGCCACCCGAGTGCCGTCGAGGGTCGCCAGCCGAGCCGGGAACTGACGTGGCTCCGTGCCCTCACCCGCGTCCATGGTGGCCTGCAGATCCCAGTAAGCCGCGGGCCGGAAGGCGATGCGGGCACGCTCGCGGTCGACGACAAGCCGCGTCGCCACCGACTGGACCCGGCCGGCGGACAGACCGGACATCACCTTCTTCCACAGCACGGGGCTGACCTCGTACCCGTAGAGCCGGTCGAGGATGCGGCGCGTCTCCTGGGCGTCCACCAGGGCCTTGTCGATCTCGCGGGGGGACTCGACCGCAGCCCGGATCGCTGCGGGGGTGATCTCGTGGAAGACCATCCGGCGCACCGGAACCCGTGGCTTGAGCTCGTCGAACAGGTGCCAGGCGATCGCCTCGCCCTCGCGGTCCTCGTCGGTGGCGAGGTAGAGCTCGTCGGCGTCCTTGAGCAGCCGCTTCAGCTTGGCGATGTGGCTCTTCTTGTCGGGCGGGACCACGTAGATGGGCTCGAAGGAGTTGTCGACGTCGACGCCGAGGCGCGCCCACGGGAGTCCCTTGTACTTGGACGGCACCTCCGCGGCGTTGTGCGGCAGATCACGGATGTGGCCGATCGAGCTCTCGACCACATAGCCGGACCCGAGGTATCCAGCTATCGTTCGCGCCTTGGCGGGCGACTCGACGATGACGAGTCGCATACCGCCGCCGGAGGCGGACGACTGGGTAGTCACGAAAACAGGGCTCCTGGGACTAGGCGGGCACTTTGGTACGGGTCACCGTCGGTTGCCGGTCGCGGCTCACCGTAACCCGCGACGTCAACCCGATCTTCCCCCAGCATGGCTCACACTCCTCATGACGGACGCGGACCTCCCCCCGGTTCCCGTGGGCGACCGCCCTCAGAAGTCCAGCCAGCCCTCGGCAACCAGCTCTCGCAGGATGGGGAGCGTGTCGGCACGCAAGACCGCTGCCTCGGCGTCGAGCAGCGCTGCCACGGCGTCCACGATCTGGCCTGTGGTCAGCTCGCCGTCGCAGGCACCGACCAGCGCCGCCACGACCGTGTCGACCGACCGGGCTCGCCGGACGCCTCGCTGGCGGCGCAGGACGATGCGCTCGGGATCGGCGGCGCCGGGTGGGCCGTAGGTCTCCTGCACCACATCGTCGGCTCGCACCGGACGCGCCGACAGCATGACATCGTCATCCGCCGACGCCAGCAGGTCGACGCGGCGGCCCCAGCCCCGCACGTGCACCCCCAACGGTTGCTCGATCTCGTAGGGGAAGTCCTCGATGACCACCACGGGTTCGTCCCGCTCAGTGCGCCGCAGGGAGAGCCATCCCATCCCGATGCCCTCGATGCCCTGGTCGGCGAACCAGCCGAGCCATGCGTCGTACGCCGCGGCCCACCCGGGCGCTCCGGCGAGCCCCGCGTCGGCCAGCCACATCTGCGCGTACTCCGCCGGATCGAGGAGCTCGCGCTGGACAACCCAGGCGTCACAGCCGGTTCCGGTGACCCACTCAGCGATCCGCGACTCCCATGGCTGGCCGCCCACGTGCGCCCAGTTCGCCAGTACCTGGCACCAGCCGCCAGGGGCGAGCACCGACGGTGCGCCGGTCACGATCCGCCGCACCACCTCGTCACCCGGCAGCCCCGAGTCGCGGTAGACGAGCCGCTCACCCCCGACCGGAGACACGACGAACGGGGGGTTCGTGACCACCAGGTCGAACTGCTCGCCGGCCACCGGGGCATAGAGGCTGCCGGCACGCAGCTCGAAGTCGACATCGGACAGTGCGGCGGTGATCGCCGCCATGGCGAGCGCGCGCTCGTTGACGTCCGTGGCGACCACCTCGGCGGCATGGGTGGCCAGATGCAGCGACTGGACGCCGCAGCCCGTGCCGAGGTCGAGCGCGCGGCCGACCGGATCCCGCACGGCCAGCTGCGCCAAGGTGGTCGACGCGGGGCTGATGCCCAGAACATGGTCGGTGCCGATCCGGCGGCTGCCGCCGTCCAGCCCGGGTGTGAGGTCGCACGCGACCCACCAGTCCGAGGTGTCGTCGCCGTACGGGCGCACGTCGGCCAGTGCACGCACTGCCTCACCGGAGCGGATCAGCAGTCCCGCCGCTGCCAGCGGCTCGACCAGTCCGGGCAATGCCTGCTCCGCTTCGGCCAGCGGCACACCGGACTGCAGCGGCCACAGCCGGGTGAGGGTTGCGAGCGGACCTCGGTGACCGGCCAGGGCGCGCATCCCGGGCACGCTCACATCCCGGAGCAGGGCTCGGTGCGCGACCTCACCGAGCAGCCCGGTCACGCCGTCCACTGTGTAGTCAGCGTCCATCAGGCACTTCCGCAGCGCCGTGACCGTGCCGCGTGAAGGCGGCACCAGCCGCGAGTGCGACGTCGCCATCCGCGCACCCTACGGGCGCCGAGTCGTCGATGCGCTCGCGTCGACAGCGGGTCGTCGGGAGCGCACAATCCCGGTATCGCCGAGATCGTGCCGTTTCCCGCCAGCAGCCGCGAGGTGTTCCTCGACACCCGTGGCGGCCACCGCGCCCTGCGCGTCAGCTGGCACGGCGAGGCGGGCGTGGTCGTGCTGTCGCTGTGGCGTGGTGGCACCTGCACCGGAAGCTTCCGCATGCCGGCGTCCGACGTACCGGCGCTGCTGCGGTCGTTGTCCGAGGCTGCCTCCGGCACCGGCCACGGCCACGTCGACCGCACCGGTTGACGGACGCTCGGCCGAGGCACGGCCGCGTGAGCGAGCGGTCACGAGGCGGGCAGGTACGCTCCGGACGCCGCGTAGCGTAGGCCCAGGCACCGGAGGACGCCCGCAGATGACCCGTGTCTACCTGCACGTCGGGGCACCCAAGACCGGGACCACGTACCTGCAGGAAGTGCTGTTCCGCAACCGGGGCCGGCTGGCCGAGCACGGCCTGCTCTACCCCGGCGACAGCTCGACGGCGCACTACTCGGCCGTCCTCGACCTGCGGGGTCTCAGCTTCGGCGGCTACGACGACCCGGATGCCGACGGAGCATGGGAGGCGCTCGCCCGGGCCGCCCGCGGCTGGCGCGGGGACGCTGTGCTCATCTCGCACGAGCTGCTGGCCGGCGCCGACGAGGAGACGATCACCACCGCCTTGTCGAGCCTGGGTGACCACGAGGTGCACGTGGTGGTGACCGTGCGCGACCTCGGCCGCCAGGTTCCCGCCGTGTGGCAGGAGATGGTCAAGAACCGGCAGACCGTCGACTACCCGACCTACCTCAAGCACCTGACCAGGGCTCGCCGCCGGGGGCGCCCGGCCAAGGTGTTCTGGCGCCAGCAGGACGTGGTGGCGGTGCTGGAGCATTGGAGCGCGTTCGTCCCCGCCCACCGCATGCACCTGATCACGGTGCCGCCAGCCGGCTCGTCGCCCACTCTGCTGTGGGAGCGTCTGTGCCAGGTGGTCGGCATCGCGCCGGACGGATACGACACCGTCGTCCCCCGGACGAACGCCTCGCTGGGGATGGCGGAGGCCGAGCTGGTCCGGCGGATCAACCTGACCCTCGAGGACCGGCTTCCGTGGCCGGAGTTCGCCTCGACCGTGAAGTTCTGGTTCGCCGAGCAGCTGCTGAGCAGCCGCCGCGAGTCGACCCGGACGCAGGTGCCTGACCGGCTTCGCCCGTGGTTCGACGATGCTGCTGCCACGATGGTCGCCGGGATTCGTAGCCACGGCTACGACGTGGTCGGCGATCTCGCCGACCTGCGTCCGGTGTACGGGCCCCCCGGTGCCGCGGACGCTCCCGACCCGTCCGAGGTGGTCGACGCAGCGGCGTACGCCCTGGCCGAGCTGCTGGCCGAGCGAGCCCTGGAGCGGCCGGTCGGTGCGGCACGGGTCGTCCAGGACTTCTCGGCTCGCTGGCGGGGAGCCCGCCGTCGACGGCTGCTGCGCCTGCTGCCCGAGCCGGCCAAACGCCGGCTGCGCGGCACCGGCCGCCGCTGACCCCCCGCTGACCCCCCCGCTGACCCCCCGCGCCCCCTCCCCCGCGCGCCCCCCCGGCAATCATCCGCGCATTACGACGGTCAGGTGTCGCCCTAGTGCGCGGATGAGTGCCGGGTGGGCGTCGCAATGCGCGGATGATGCGGTAGGGCAGCAGTGGGGATGGGGGTGGGGCGTCGTATTGCGCGGATGATCGGGTGGTCAGAGCGTTGCCTGGGCCGCCGGCTCGTCCTCGCCGATGGAGATCGGACGCTGCTTGGTCACGTAGATCGCCCCGGCGATGATCGCGGCGGCGACCACGGCGATGGTGATCCGCACGGGAGCGTTCTCGTCGACGCCGACCGACAGCTGCACGATCGCCGGCGCGATGAGCAGGGACACCAGGTTCATCACCTTGATCAGCGGGTTGATCGCCGGACCGGCGGTGTCCTTGAACGGGTCGCCGACCGTGTCACCGATGATTGTGGCCTCGTGCGCCAGTGAGCCCTTGCCACCGTGGTTGCCGTCCTCGACCAGCTTCTTGGCGTTGTCCCAGGCGCCGCCGGAGTTGGCCAGGAACACCGCCATCAGCGTCCCGGCACCGATCGCGCCGGCCAGGTAGCCGGCCAGCGGGCCGACACCGAGGCCGAAGCCGACCGCGACCGGCGCCAGTACGGCCAGCAGGCCGGGGGTCGCCAGCTCGCGCAGCGAGTCGCGGGTGCAGATGTCGACCACCTTGCCGTACTCGGGGCGGCCGGTGCCCTCCATGATGCCGGGGATCTCGCGGAACTGGCGCCGCACCTCGTACACGACGGCGCCGGCGGCGCGCCCGACCGCGGCGATCGCCAGGCCCGCGAACAAGAAGACGACGGCCGCACCGATCAGCAGGCCGACGAGCACATTCGGGCTGTAGACGGCGGTGGCGAACGACAGGTCGTCGGCCGACAGCCCACCAGCCTCGGCGACCGCCTTCTCGATCGCGTCCGTGTACGACCCGAACAGTGCGGTCGCCGCGAGCACCGCGGTGGCGATGGCGATGCCCTTGGTGATGGCCTTGGTGGTGTTCCCGACCGCGTCCAGCTCGGTCAGGATCTGCGCCGCATCGCCGTCGACGTCGCCGGACATCTCGGCGATGCCCTGCGCGTTGTCGGAGACCGGCCCGAAGGTGTCCATGGCGACGATGACGCCGACCGTGGTCAACAGGCCGGTGCCCGCGAGCGCCACGGCGAACAGCGACACGGTGACCGATGCGCCGCCCAGCAGGAAGGCACCGAACACGGCGGCACCGATGACGAGCGCGGTGTAGACCGCCGACTCGAAACCGACCGACAGGCCGGAGAGGATCACCGTGGCCGCGCCGGTGCGCGAGGTCTTGCCCACGTCCTTGACCGGCCGGTAGTCGGTGCCGGTGTAGTAGCCGGTCAGGGACAGGATCACCGCAGCCAGCACGATGCCCAGCACCACAGCGCCGAGGGCGATGACGGCCGGGTTGCCCTCGCCCGTCACGCCTCCACCGAAGTCCTCGAACGATGTCGGCAGATATGTGAACGCGGCGATCGCGCAGAGCAGGGCCGATACACCGGCCGAGATGTAGAAGGCACGGTTGATGGTGACGAGGCCGTTCTCGCCGGCGCGCGGCTGGGTGATGAACACACCGAGGATCGCGGTGACGACGCCGATCGCCGGCACGATGAGCGGGAAGACGAGCCCGTCCGAGCCGAACGCGGCCGAGCCGAGGATCAGGGCCGCCACCAGCATCACGGCGTACGACTCGAACAGGTCTGCAGCCATGCCGGCGCAGTCGCCGACGTTGTCGCCGACGTTGTCCGCGATGGTGGCCGCGTTGCGCGGGTCGTCCTCGGGGATGTTCTGCTCCACCTTGCCCACCAGGTCAGCGCCCACGTCGGCGGCCTTGGTGAAGATGCCGCCACCCACCCGCATGAACATGGCCAGCAGCGCGGCGCCGAAGCCGAAGCCCTCGAGCACGGATGGTGCGTCACCCTCGTACAGCAGCACCACCACGGCGGCGCCGAACAGGCCGAGGCCCACCGTGGCCATGCCCACGGTGCCGCCGGTGCGGAATGCGATCCGCATCGCGGCGTCGCGACCCTCGCTCCGCGCAGCCGCCGCTACCCGGACATTGGCGCGTACGGCCAGCCACATGCCCAGATAGCCGATCGCGGCAGAGAAGCCCGCGCCGACGAGGAAGAACAGGGAGCGCCCGATCCTGATCTCGGCATCGCCCGGCAACACGAACAGCAGCGCGAAGGCGACGGCCGCGAAGACGGCCAACGTGCGGTACATGCGGGCCAGGTAGGCGGCAGCGCCCTCCTGGACCGCCTGGGCGATGGCCTTCATGCTCTCGGTGCCCTCGTCGGCGGCGAGGACCTGCTGGCGGAAGATGGCAGCCATGACCAGCGCCACCAGCGCGATCACCGCCACGACGACGACCACGGTGGTGTTTCCGCCTGCCAAAGAGACGTCCACCTCGGTGGCGGCCAGGGTGACCCGCGACATTGCTACTCCTTCGGAACGGGGTGGTGGATCGTCTCAGTGACGATCGCTCAGCCTAAGGGGTGCGGCCGCGGTCCTGAGACGTGACCTCCGGCGAGCCGCGGCGTGCGTGGGGCCGGGCGGCTGGTCCGCGGTGCGTCCGCCGTGCCCCTCACCTGCGGCCCGTCCAGTGCAGAGTGACCGCGGTGCCGGAGTCTCCGGTGTTCACGCTGACGGCGTCGGCCAGACCCTCGAGCACCGCAATCACTGCCGACGCCTCCTGCTGGAGCTGGCCCTGCGGGTCACCGGGGGTCTCGTCGCCGAGTGGGGCGGCCACGTTGGCCCCGCTGGCATGCGGTAGCGGGACGACGTCGTTGACGACCACCGTCAGGCCGGGGTCTTCCTGGAAGTCGACGATCACCGGGGCGTCGAGGTCGGCTTGGCAGTGGGCGGCCACGGCCCGGCCGCAGGCCTCGCCCACCGCCCGCCGTACGTCCTCGACGACCTCCTCGGTGATGCCGTTCAGGCGGGCCAGCGACACCGCGACCAGGCGCACCACCCGGACATAGGCCTGGTCGGGGGCAACGTCGATGCGGACCGTCGCCATGGCAATCGCTCAGGCCGCGACGGCAGAGGCCACCGAGTCGTGCACCGCGAACACCTTCGTGAGCCCGGTGATCCGGAAGATCTTGAGCAGCCGCTCCTGGGTGCACACCACCCGCAGGTTGCCGTCGTTGGCGCGTACGCGCTTGAGTCCGCCGACCAGCACACCGAGCCCGGTCGAATCGAGGAAGTCGACACGCTCGACGTCGACGACCAGCTGATAGCGGCCGGCGTTGACCAGCTCTACCAGCGCCTCGCGCAGCTTCGGGGCGGTGTAGACGTCGATCTCGCCGCCGACTTCGACGACCGTCCAGTCGCCTTCGCTACGGGTCTCGAGCGACAGGTCCACGACACTCCTCGGGCAGAAGCGACCGAGCGCCACCCCCGGCCTGCGCCTGCATTCAACCACGCATCGACGGCCCGACGGGCGAAGAAACCAGTGCTGACCTGGGCAGGAGCAGACGCGGCTGGCCTCGGGGGTCGGCGCCGCGTGTCAGACTCGGAGCACCATGACGAGGGTGGCAACGGATCCGATCGCCGCTCTCCTCGCCATCGCGGACAGACCCGGGCGAGCGGGGCGGCTCACCCATCTCGAGGCACTGCCCGCCCGGGAGGCAGTGTCGACGGCGTGGCCCCCCTGGGTCGCCCCCACGGTGCTCGAGGGGTGCCGCGCCAGAGGTGTCGAGTGGCCGTGGACGCACCAGGCCGAGGCAGCCTCGCTGGCCTGGGCCGGGCAGTCGGTGGTCGTGTCGACCGGCACCGCCTCAGGCAAGTCGCTGGCGTATCTCCTGCCGGCGCTGAGCACCCTGGCGCACGCAGACGCACCGACCCGAGCCCGGGACCGCGGGCCGACGGTGCTCTACGTCGCGCCCACCAAAGCACTCGCCCACGACCAGCTCCGCGCGGTCTGCGAGACCGGCGCCGGGGTTGCCGGGCTGCGCTGTGCACCGGTCGACGGTGATACGCCGCGTGAGGAGCGCGACTGGGCGCGCGCGCACGCGAACTGGGTGCTGACCAATCCGGACATGCTGCACCGGTCACTGCTGCCAGGGCACGAACGGTGGGGCCGCTTCCTGGCCGGGCTGTCCTATGTCGTGATCGACGAGTGCCACCACTATCGAGGGGTCTTCGGCTCGCACGTGGCGCACGTGCTGCGGCGACTGCGGCGGCTCGCCGCGCACTACGGCGCCCGGCCGACGTTCGTCCTCGCGTCCGCGACCATCGCCGAGCCCGACCATTGCGCCCGGCGGCTGACCGGCCTCGACGTGCACCCGGTGACCGAGGACGGTTCGCCGCGTGGTCCAGGCGTGCTGGCGTTGTGGGAGCCCCCGTTGACCGACGTTGCGGGGGAGCGCGGTGCACCGACCCGGCGCAGCGCGACCGCCGAGACGGCCGACCTGCTCACCGAGCTCGTCATCGACGGAGTGCGCACGCTTGCCTTCGTCCGCTCCCGCCGAGGCGCCGAGTCGGTCGCGATGACGGCGCGACGCCAGCTGGCCGAGGCCCACCCGGATCTCATGGACTCGGTGGCGACGTATCGAGGGGGTTATCTGCCGGAGGACCGACGGGCGCTGGAGGCCGACATGCGTGCCGGCAGGCTGCTCGGCACCGCGGCGACCAACGCGCTGGAGCTGGGAGTCGACCTCGTAGGGCTCGACGCGGTCGTGATGGCCGGGTTCCCCGGCACGCGAGCAGCCCTCTGGCAGCAGGCCGGCCGCGCCGGGCGACGTGGCCGCCCGTCCGTCGGCGTCCTGGTGGCACGCGACGATCCGCTCGACACCTACCTGGTCCGGCATCCCGACGCCCTGCTCGGTCGACCGGTCGAGGCGACCGTCCTCGACCCGGACAACCCGTACGTTCTCGGGCCGCACCTTTGTGCCGCCGCCCAGGAGCTTCCCCTGTCCGACGCCGACATCGAGCTCTTCGGGCCGGGGGCACCGGCCGGGCTGGAGGCGCTGACCACCGAGGGGTTGCTGCGCCGGCGGCCGCGCGGGTGGTTCTGGACCCGGCGCGAACGGGCTTGCGATCTGGCTGACATCCGGTCCGGGGCCGGCGCGCCGGTGCAGGTTGTCGAGTCGGCGGAGGGGCGCCTGCTCGGCACCGTCGATGCCGCGGCAGCGCACGCAAGCGTGCACGAAGGCGCGATCCACCTGCACCGGGGCCAGCCCTTCCTCGTGCGCTCCTTCGACGTCGATGAGGGAGTGGCGCTGGTCGAGGCGGCCGAGCCTGACTACAGCACCACCGCTCGAGAGCTCACCCACATCCAGATCGAGACGATCGATGACACGCGCGGCTGCGACGGTGCCGACCTGCACCTGGGGCGGGTGCAGGTCACCGCCCAGGTCGTGGCGTATCTGCGCCGCCGGCTCCTCACGGGGGAGGTACTCGGCGAGGAGCCTCTCGACCTGCCGCCCCGGCAGCTGACGAGCACAGCGGTGTGGTGGACGCTCGACGACGACGCCGTGGAGGCGACCGGGGTCGATGCGTGCGAGCTCGCGGGCGCCGCCCACGCTGCGGAGCACGCGTCGATCGGGCTGCTGCCGTTGTTCGCGACCTGTGATCGCTGGGACATCGGTGGCGTGTCCACGGCCCTGCACCCCGACACGGGGAAGCTCACCGTCTTCGTCTACGACGGGCATCCGGGAGGCGCCGGGTTCGCCGAACGCGGCTTTGCGGTGGCTGGTAGGTGGCTGGACACCACCCGCCAGGCCATCGCAGGATGCGAGTGCATCGAGGGCTGCCCCTCGTGTGTGCAGTCACCGAAGTGCGGTAACGGCAACTCGCCGCTGCACAAGCCAGGGGCCGTCCGCCTGCTCGACGCGTTGCTGACCCGGCTGCACAACGTGCCGACGTACGCCTGACCCGGCACGATGGGTAGACCGGTACTCGCTCATCGACGGAGGGACCTCGGATGACCGTCCTGGGCATCGTGATCCTGCTGGCGGTGGCAGTCGTCACCGCCACGGTGGTGGCCAACGGCACGGAGTCGGCGACGCTCAACCTCGTGGGTTTCGACGTGCAGACCACCATCGCCGGCATCTTCGCGGTGGGGGCACTGTGCCTGCTGCTTGCCGTGCTGGGCATCTTCTTGACCCTCGGCGGCGCCAAGCGGAGCCGTCGCCGCCGCAAAGAGGTACGCGACCTGCGGCGACGGGCCGATGCGCCGACCAGCACGGACGCGACCGGGACGTCGTCAGGACAGGGCGGTGACCCGGTGCGCAACGAGCGCGCCACCGGGCAGCACGGTTCCACCGGGGACGACCCCGACGACCAGCACTACCGAAGTCTGCCCCGGGAGTGACGGCTACGGGACAGACTCGCCCGACCCTGCCGCCCCGACGGACATGCCTGCGAGCAGCCGCCGACTGTCACCGCCCACCGATGCCTCCCGGGCCCCGCGCGGGCGTCCGCGGGGACCGCCCACACCAGCCCCAGCACCCGTGGGGTGGCCACCTGGACAGTGACGCTGACGTCGCGACCGGCCACCGAGCAGTCGCTGACCTCGCCACCGTTGTCCCGCGCCGACCAAGCCGCCGCGGCGCAGCCGGAACGACCGTCGCGTAACGCCTGGGCGCCAGCCAGGGCCGCGAGGTCGGCGGCGGCACCGGCCTGGTGACTGGTCACTGCCACCACGGTGCCGGTGACGGCGATCATCGTCACGGCCAGCAGCATCCCCATCAGTCCGACAGCGACCACCGTGGCGATCCCGCGCTCATCGCGGTGTCGCCTCTTCGGAGTTCTGGTCATTGGCCGCCGCTCCCCGAGCCCGGCTCTGCCGCCGACACCGATCGCGCCGACATCCCCACCGCCGGCAGTAGCCCCACGAGCGGCAGGTCGGTCCCGACCTCCACTGACACCTCGGCAACCCAGCTGTCCCCGTTGCGCTGCACCCGCACCGTCGCACCGTCGGGGGCCGCGGACAATGCGGCCCGCTGCACCTCGGCGGCAGCCTCGCCGCGCGCCGCCACCCGAGCAGCCTCACGCGCTGCATCGACGAGGCGGACCTGCACCACCCCGAGTGCCACCACCCACGCCAGCGCCGCGGCCAGTGCCACCAGCACCGGAATGACCAGCGCTGCTTCGGCAGTCACCATCCCCCGACCGGCGGAGCGCGCCCCACCACCGCGGCCCCGCCGCTGCGGTACGCCCCGGCTGCCGGACATCCGCACGTAATCCTCCTCCCCTGCCGCCGGGGGGCGCCGAGACACCGGCGCACCCCGACCGCGCCTCAGAACGGGAGCAGGTCCCAAATTCCGCTGATGACGTCGGTGAGCAGGTTCTGGAAGAAACCGGTGTTGGCCAGCTCGTACAGGACGCCGGCGACTCCGCAGGCGCCCACGGTGCCCACGGCGTACTCGGAGGTGGTCATCCCCCGCTCGTCGCGACGGCGGTAGAACCGGATGAGCGTGCTCTTCATGGTGTTGCCTCCCTGGTCCGGCCGGACTTCCGCGGCCGGGTCGTGATCTGCTGTACGCCGACAATCTGGGCCGCTGCCCACCGCCGTGGCGGGTGGGCTGGGAGGCCTGGGGACAGCAACCTGGCCAGCCGTGATGCCGCGCGGGGTGCGCCTCGCGAGCGGTCCCACGCGGCCGCGAGGATCAGCGCTGCAGGACGGAGCCGAACGCTCCGATGACCGTGGGAACGACGCCGACGAGGACGAACGCGGGCAGGAAGCACAAGCCGAGCGGCCCCGCGGAGCGCACCGCCACTCGACGGGCCGACTCCTCGGCCACCGCCCTCCGCTCACGGCGCAGGTCGTCGGCCAGGGATGACAGCGACACAGCCGGCGGAGCGCCGGTGTCGAGGGCTCTGACCAGAGCTCGCGCCAGCGGAGCCAGCGCAGGGTCACGGCCGGCGTCGGACCACACCGACAGGGGATCTCCCCCCAGCTCGATCCGCGCGCCGACGCTACGCAGCTCATGCGCCAGCGGACCGCCCACCGAGTCGCCCACCACCCCTGCGGCTGAGCTGATCGGCCGGCCCGCCGTGAGGCAGACGACGAGGAGGTCGACGGCAAGGGGCAGGTCGGCAGCGATGCGCAGCCGACGACGACGAGCGGCGGCGGGCTCCAGCCGGGAGATCACCCGGAACGTGCCGGCTGTCACGAAGGGCACGAGCACCAGTCCGGCCCAGCCGCCGACGACGAGGGCGACAGCAAGGCCGGCCAGTCCGGAGGCGGCGACCGGTCCGCGAAGACCACGTCGCAGGACTGCGGGCTCGCGAGTGCGGCCGGCGTGTCCAGCCAGCACCCCGGCCTTGCCCGGAAGGGAGTGGTCGGTGGTCGAGGCGGACGTGGTCCGTGCTGCTGCAAGGTGGGTGCGCACCCGCTGCTCGCCGTGGCCGGGCCTGACCAGGAGACCGGCCGCAGATGCTGCCAGGGCCGTGCACAGCAGGAGACCGTTCACCGGTCGGCCGCGTCCGCCAGCCGCTCCACCCACAGCACGCCGGCGCCGCCGAGCGCGGTTCCTGCCGCCAGGCACCACGCACCGCCGACCGTCCCGAGCAGCACCCCCACCGGGTCGGCGTCGATTCCCGTGCCCAGAACGATCCCCATCACCGGCAGTCCGGCGAGGAGCCGCGCTGTCGAGCGGGAGGTGCCCAGCGCGACGTCGACCTGGCGGCGCTGTTCGGCGTCGTCGCGCACGACTCCCGCGATCCGCGAGACGACCTCTGCCAGCCCCGCGCCCGAGCGTTGCGCGACCGTCCACGCGGCTGCCAGCGGGCGTAGCCCCTCGGCCCCCTCCATTCGCGCCGCCGCGCGAAGGGCGGCCGCCACGTCGCCTCCGAGCGCCGCGGCTGCAGCCGCGGGTCGAAGCGTGTCGATGTCGACGGCGACACGGTCGAGTACCCGCTGCGGCGGCTGCCCGGCCCGTAGGCCGGCGGCAAGCGCCTCGCACGCCTCGATGACACCCGATCGCCGGACCCGCGCCCGCCGCGCGTCCCGGGCCCGCCGCACCAACGTCATACCGACGGCAGTCACCAGCACGGCGCTGACCGTCAGGGGCAGGGAAATCGCGCCCGGACCCACGTCCAGCAGAGCCGACGTGGTCAGCACCACGATTCCCGTGACTCCGGCCAGACCGGCCAGACCGGCCAGCCCGGCCAGCGACCGTACGGCACCCGCTGAGGTGAGGTCGGGGATCCCCGTCGCCGGGTCGGACACACCTGCTCCGAGCTGTCGTCGGAGGGCCTCATCCGACCTGGCCGGGAACAGCAGTGCTGCGGCGAGCGCAAACAGAACCGCCGGTACGAGCAGGCTCACCCCGGCACCTCGTCGAGCAACCTGCCGAGGACGTCCGCGCCTGGCCCGGACCGCACGGAACCGTCGCGGCCGTGGACGAGTGCGGTCGTACTTGCCACCATGGAGTCGGGCCCGGGAGACAGCACTCCGATCTCGCTCACGCGACGACGCCCGTCGGCACCACGGCTCAGGTGGACCACGATCTGCAGCGCCGAGGCCACCTGGGCGTGAACCGCGTCGCGACTGAGGCCGGCCGTGACCCCCAGGGACTCCAGTCGCGCGGGGACGTCGATGCTCGAGTTGGCGTGCAAGGTGCTGCAGCCGCCGTCATGACCGGTGTTGAGCGCGGCCAGCAGCTCGACCACTTCCCCGCCGCGGACCTCTCCAACGACGAGCCGGTCGGGGCGCATGCGTAGCGCCTGGCGCACGAGGTCGCGCAGCGTGATCTCGCCGGCGCCCTCGACG
>JAQSWV010000051.1 GCA_029266455.1 Nocardioidaceae bacterium | reverse complement strand
GAGCTCCTCGACGCGGGGATCGATGTCGTCAGCACAGTCAACATCGGGCACCTGGAGTCACTTCATGACGTCGTCGAGTCGATCACCGGGGTGGCGGAGGAGGAGACCGTCCCTGATCACGTGGTCCGCGCGGCCGACCAGATCGAGCTCGTCGACATGACCCCGGAGGCGCTGCGTCGTCGGATGGCTCACGGCAACATCTACCCGGCCGACCGCGTCGATGCGACTCTCTCACAGTACTTTCGGGCGGCCAACCTCGCCGCTCTCAGGGAGCTGGCACTGGTCTGGCTGGCGGATCGGGTCGATGAGGGACTCACCCGATCCCTCGACGACCACGGCGCCGCCTCGAAATGGGCGGTCAGGGAGCGCATCCTTGTGGCCCTCACCGGAGGACCGGAGGACGAGGTCGTGCTGCGCCGTGGAGCACGCATCGCAGCTCGCGGCGCCGGCGGTGAGTTGCATGCGGTGTCCGTCGCCTCGCGTCGGGGACGTGGCGGCGCCATCAACGAGCCCCACTCTCAGTTCCTCGTGACAGACCTGGGCGGTACCCATCACAGGGTCAACGCCGAGGACGCAGGTGAGGCGGTGCTGCAGCTCGCCCGAAGCCTCAACGCCACGCAGATCGTCGTGGGTGCGAGTCGGCGGCCACGGTGGCGACGGATGCTCGGGAACGAGGTCACCGACCGGATCCTCAGCGGAAGCGAAGGCACCGACGTCATGGTTGTCACCGACACCTCCGCACAGAGGCGGCGGGGGTCAACCGGCGGAGGAGCGCTCGGTCCCCGTCGTCTGGCGGCCGGCTGGCTTCTCGCCGTGGCTGGTCCTGCGTCGTTGTCGCTGGCGCTCGTCCCGACCGCGGACTCCGCGACGGTGGCGCTCGAGGCCATGAGCTATCTCGCGCTCACGGTGGTGTGCGCGCTCGTAGGAGGTCTCTGGCCGGCGCTCGTCGCCGCCGTGTTCGGCAGCCTCCTGCTCAACTGGTTCTTCACGCCGCCGGAGAACACGCTGACCATCGGCGACACCGTCAACGTGATGGGGCTGGCGATGTTCCTGGTCGTAGCGGTCGCGGTGGCTTCAGTCGTGGACAAGGCGGCGCGTAGGAGCGTTCAGGCCGATCTGGCCCGCCGAGAGGCCGACACGCTCACCGTGCTCAACACGACGCTCCTCCGGTCGGACCACGACGTGCACGCCCTGCTCCCTCTTCTTCAGGACACCTTTTCCGTGGCTGCGGCAGCCTTGCTTCGCCGTACTGGCAGTGGTTGGGAGGTGGTCAGCTCGGTCGGGAGCCGTCCTCCGCTCCAACCTGACCAGGCTGACGCCTCGGCCGAGGTGTCAGCCAATCTCGTTCTGGGCCTGCGCGGTGGCGCACTTGCACCGCACGAGCGGCGGGTCCTCACAGCATTCGCCACCCACCTGGCCGTGGTACTGGAGCGGAAGGCACTCGCTGAGCGAGCCGCAGCGGCGCAGCTCCTCGAGGAAGGCAACCGTGTTCGTACCGCCCTGCTGGCCGCAGTCTCGCATGACCTCCGCACCCCCTTGGCGGGGATCAAGGCGGCGGTGTCAAGCCTGCGCAGTGCCGACATCGACTGGAGCGAGGACGAGGAGTCAGAACTTCTCCGCACCATCGATGAATCGGCGGATCGACTGCACGCAATCGTGGCCAACCTCCTCGACCTGAGCCGCCTGCAGGCCGATGCCGTACGCCCAAGCGTGCACGAGCTCGGCCTGGACGAGGTCGTCTCCCACACTGTTGCCGAGATGCCGCACGCCGGCGCGGTCATGTTGCATCTCGCGGACGATCTCCCTCCTGTGTTCGCCGATGCAGGACTGCTCGACCGTGTCGTCGCCAATCTCGTGGAGAACGCACTTCGTCATTCGCATGTCTCGAGCCCCGTCGTGGTGACTACCAGCCAGGTGGCCGATCGGGTGCAGATTCGCGTTGTTGACCACGGCCCAGGCGTACCCGACAGCGAGAAAGAGAGAATCTTCGCCGCGTTCCAACGGCTCGGTGACGGTGGAGGTCGCGAGGGACTGGGACTGGGGCTGGCAGTGGCCCGAGGGCTCACGGAAGCCCTCGGAGGCGTGCTCTTCGCCGAGGACACGCCCGGCGGGGGACTGACCATGGTGGTCGACCTGCCCGCAGCGCCATCGGCGCCCCGTCGACCGACGTACCGGATGGTCGAACGGTGACATCCATTCTTCTCGTCGACGACGAGCGCGCGCTCCTTCGCACGCTGTCGATGAACCTTCGGGCCCGCGGATATGAGGTGCGCACCGCCGAGGACGGTGAGACGGCACTCAAGGCAGTGCACGACACGATGCCCGACGTTGTCATTCTCGATCTCGGCCTTCCAGGCATCGCTGGAGTCGAGGTGCTGCGGGAGCTCCGCATCTGGAGTCCTGTCCCGGTCATCGTCCTCTCAGCACGCCATGGGTCAGAGGACAAAGTGGAGGCGCTCGACCTGGGCGCGGACGACTATGTGACGAAGCCGTTCGGCGTGGACGAGCTGTTGGCACGACTTCGCGCCGCCGTCCGGCGATCAGGTCCCGCCGAGGTGTCAGCCGTGGAGACCGACGGTCTTCGGATCGATCTGGGGACGAGCCGGATCTGGCGTGACAGCCATGAGGTCCGACTGACGCGGACAGAGTGGGCCCTGCTCACCGCCTTGGTGACCCGGCCCGGGAAGCTCATCTCTCAACGTCAGCTTCTCCATGAGGTGTGGGGTCCCGCATACCAGAAGGAGACGAACTACCTGCGGGTGTACATGGCGAACCTGCGACGCAAGCTGGAGCGCGACCCCTCCCGGCCGCAGCACTTCCTCACTGAACCGGGAATGGGCTACCGGTTCGTCTCCCACACGCCGGAGTGACTCGCGTCCATGACACGCGGGCGCGTCGCCTGTGACAGGTTCGATCAACGGGAACCGGGCGCCTCGCAGCTGGCCTCTCCTCACCTGCACAACTCGCGGATCGGCGCGGGATCTGGCCGGCTCGACGTGCGCGGACGTGCGCGGGATCTGGCCGGCTCGACGTGCGCGGGATCTGGCCGGCTCGACGTGCGCGGGATCTGGCCGGCTCGACGTGCGCGGCCTACGGGCCCACCGGCCCGGGGACGGGAACCGACTCGGATCGGGCCGTCTGCGCCAGCCCGATGGCCACCACGACGCCGGCGGCGCCGACGAGCTGGACGGGGTCCAGCTTCTCGCCGAACCATGCCCAGCCGAGCACGTTCACGCCGACCGGCTCGAGCATCGCCAGGCCCACGACGGTCGTGGCCGGCAGCAGCTGCAGCGCGTGCAGCTCCAGCGCGAACGGCGTCACGGTGCCGAGCACCACCACCCAGGCCAGCAGCAACCAGACCGCCACGACCCAACCGTCGAGAGCGCCGAGCATCGACACGCTGGAGCCGACCACGTCGGGGTCGACGCCGGTCAGGGGCTGCACCACGTTCATGGTGAGAGTCGCGACCGCGAACGACCAGAAGACCACAGCCAGCGGGTCCTCGGTACGCACTCCGGTCTCGGCCACCAGGAAGTACGTCGCGAAGCACACGGCGGCGCCGAAGCCGGCGAGCACACCCAGGCCGTCGAAGGCGAGCCCCTCCCAGACCCGGGCCACCAGACCGAGACCGACGGTCGCGACGACCAGACCCGCCCACGCGCGCGGCCGTACGTGCTCATGCCGCACCAGCCGGGCGTAGACCGCCACCAGGATGGGCCCGGTGAACTGCAGGAGCAGAGCCAGCCCCACCGGCAGCCGGTCGATGGCGACGAAGTAGGTCCACTGGATCCCGGCCACGCCCACCACTCCGAGCAGCACCACCAGGGCGAGGTGCCGTCCCCGCGGAGGCCGCAGCGCCGAGCGGCGGGCGACAGCCGCCCAGCCGGCGAAGACGACGGTCGCGCCGGTCACCCGGATCGTCGTCAGCACCGCCGGGTCGACGCCCGCGCGCAGCACCACCCGGGAGACGCCCGCGTTGACGATGAAGCACGCGGCGGCGGCGAGGACCAGCCCGAGCGCGAAGGACGACGACCGGGCTGCCACGGCCCGAGGTTAAGGACCCGTTTCCGGCGAGACTCCCTCGGTGCCCTTCTCGACGGCCGACTGGCAGTACGTCCACAACAGCCGGCGCTGGTCCTCGGTCTCGCGGGACTGCCGGAAGTAGGTGGTGGGCCGGGGCCGGCGGTCGTGCCAGAACAGGCCGGTCGCCGATGCCGGCTGCCGCGACGCCACCAGCCAGGTGATGGTGTCGGCACCCTGGTCGGCGCTACGGATGAACGGCACGGTCAGGTTGCGCGACACCGTCAGGAAGTGGCGCACCCCCGGTGTGTCCACCCACCCGGGGTGCATGCTGTGCACCGACACGCCCCGGCCCGCGAGCTCGTCGGCCCACAGCTCGGCCAGCACCATCTGCATTCGCTTGGTGCGCGCGTAGGCGGCCTCGCCGGAGTACTTGGTGCGGGTGAACTCCAGGTCGTCGGTGCGCAGCGTGGAGGCGTACATGCCCCCAGAGGTGACCCACACCACCCGGCCGTCACCGTCGGCGGCGAGCGGCTCCACCAGCTCGCGCGTCATCAGGTGCGGGCCGAGCACATGGGTGGCCAAGGTCAGCTCGTGCCCCTGTGCCGTCTCCTTGCGCGTCGGTGACATCGTGCCGGCGTTGTTGACCAGCGCGTGCAGCGCCAGCCCCCGACCGGCGAAGCCGCGCGCCCACCCGGCGACCTGCGGCAGGTCCGCGAGGTCGCACACCTCGGTCTCGAAGCGACCGGCCGGAGCCTCGGCTGCCAGCTCGGCGCGCGCCCGGTCCAGCTGCGGCACGTCGGCGCCCAGCAGGTGCACGGTGGCGCCCAACGACCCGAGCTGGCGCGCCGCCGCCCTCCCGATCCCCGAGCCGCCCCCGGTGAGGACGACGTGCTTGCCCTCCATCGAGCCGGCAGCCGGATCGGCCGGCCACCAGCGGCGCCGCAGCGCCGGCCCGAGACGGGTGTAGCCGAGGACCACGGACTTGTCGAGGACCCAGTCCAGGCGGTCGGTCAACGTCGTCGCCATCAGGTCGTCCTCAGCTCGGAGGCGCGCTCAGCGGACGGGCCTCCAGGGCTGCGGCGACCCCGACCAGGTTGGCCGCCATCGCCCGTCCCGTCGAGTGCGACCAGTCATGACCCTCGCCGGTGTCGCTGTAGCTGGGACCCGGCCCCGGGCCACGGTTCCAGTACGTCCACGACTGCGGCGGGATCGTGAAGCCGATGTCGACGAGCCCGCCGTTGATCTCCGAGATGACGTGGTGGGCACCGTCCTCGTTCCCGGTGACCACCACCCCCGCCACCCGGTTGTAGGCCACCGGGCGGCCGGCGTCGTCGGTCTCGCTGATCATCGCGTCCATGCGCTCCAGCACCCGCTGGGCGAGCGACGACGGGTGGCCGACCCAGGTGGGCGTCGCGATGACCACGATCTCCGAGGCCAGCAGCCGCTCGTGGACCAGCGGCCAGTCGTCACCCTCCCCGAGGTCGGTCGCCACCCCGGGCGGCACCGACATGTCCGCGATGCGGTACGTGGTGCACTCGACGCCGCGCTTCTCGAGTGCCTCGATCACCACGTCGGCGAGCAGCTGGCTGTTCGAGGGGGACTCGGAGCCCTTGAGGGAGCAGTTCAGGATCGTGGCGTGCACAGGACGCCCTTCTCGATCGGAGGGTGGCTGGCCGGCGTAACGGGCGGCCACGGACCTTGCCAATGTGCCACGGCGTCAGACCGGCCGCCTCCCGAGCGGCGGACCGCCGCCGGCGCTGCCCGGCTTGCGCCCCCGTGCCGTTTGGGCACCATCGAAGGGTCCGCGTCACCGTCCGCGAGAAGGAGTACGACACCGATGACATCGACGTTCCGCAAGGGCGACAAGGTCGAGTGGGACAGCCACGGAGGCACGGCGGTCGGCGTGGTGGAGGAGAAGATCACCGAGCGTACCGAGGCCGGAGGCCGCACGGTCGCCGCCTCGACGGACGAGCCGCAGTACCTGGTGCGCAGCGAGAAGAGCGGGAGGACTGCGGTGCACAAACCGGAGGCGCTGCGCCGCCGGTCCGGGTCATGAGCATCGTCGAACGTCCCGACGGAGCCCGGATCTGGTGGACCGACGAGGGTCGCGGCGAACCCGTCGTACTGGTGATGGGCCTCGGCTACCCGAGCGACATGTGGTTCCGCGTCTCTCCCGCCCTGGCGGCCGGCGGATACCGGGTGCTGCGGTTGGACAACCGCGGCGCGGGCCGGACCGGGGACGTGCCGGGCGCCCCGTACACCGTCGAGACGATGGCCGCCGACGTGCTCGCGGTCCTCGACGCCGCGGGCGAGGAGTCGGCGCATGTGATCGGCGTGTCCCTGGGGGGCCTGGTCGCACAGGAGATCGGGCTGAGCTCTCCCGGCCGCGCGCGCTCGCTGGTGCTGGCGTGTACCCATCCGGGCGTGGCGAGAGCCGAGTGGGACCGCGAGGCGCTGGCGCTGCTGGCCGACCGCGGGAACCTGACGCCGGAGGAGGCCGCGGAGCGCTCCATCCCGTTCAACTACGCGCCGGGTACACCCCGGGAGCGGATCGAAGAGGACTGGGCGGTGCGCCTGCCGCTCGCCTGCACTGCGGCCGGCTACCAGGCGCAGGTCAACGGCACGTCGGCATGGTCCGGACTGGACCGCCTGCCCTCGCTCCGCGTCCCGACGCTCGTCGTGCACGGTGCGCAGGACCGGCTCGTGCCGGTCGCCAACGGCAGGCGGATCGCGAAGGCGGTGCCAAGAGCCGAGCTGACGGTCCTCGACGAGGCCAACCACCTGTTCTTCACTGATCAGCCCGAGCGAACGACCGAGATCCTGCTGGACTGGCTGGGTCGCCATTCCCACTGAGCGCGGCGGCTGAGGAGGCTGCCCGAGCAAGGCTCGCCGAAGCCGGCCGCGGCCCGCCAGGCTGAGGGACACTGCAGGGGTGGTGCGCGCTGCCCTTGTGGTGTCGGTGGTCGTCGTGCTCGTGCTCGCCCTGCTGTGGGGGTTCCAGCGGCAGCTGATCTACCTGCCGTCGAAGGGGCCGGTCCAGGCTGCGGACGCGAGCATCGAGGGCGCGCGCGACGTCGTGCTGAGGACCAGTGACGGTCTGGACCTCGGCGCGTGGCTCGTGCCGGCCAGGCCCCCTGCCCGTGACGTCGTCGTCCTGGTCGCGGCGGGCAATGCGGGGGACCGGGCCGTCCGGGCGCCGCTCGCCCGGGCGCTGTCGCGCCGCGGCCTCGCGGTGCTGCTGTTCGACTACCGCGGGTACGGCGACAACTCCGGGAGCCCCAGCGAGACCGGCCTGGCACGGGACGTCCGGGCAGCACGCAGCTTCCTCGTCGATGAGGCGGGCTGGCTCCCGGACCGGATCGTCTACTTCGGCGAGAGCCTGGGCGCCGCGGTGGTCACCGAGCTGGCGGCCGAGCACCCGCCCGCCGGACTGGTGCTGCGCTCGCCGTTCGTCGATCTCGCGACGGTCGGCAGGGTGCACTACCCCTTCCTGCCGGTCGGCACCCTGCTGCGGGACAGGTTCCCGCTGGTCGAGCACCTCGCCACGGTGGAGGCACCGGTCGTGGTCGTCTACGGCGGCAGGGACACCATCGTGCCGCCGGAGCAGAGCCGGGCGGTGGCGGAAGCAGCGCCACACCTCGCTGAGCTGGTGGAGGTGCCGCGCGCAGACCACAACGACCGCGCCCTCCTCGATGGCCGGTCGCTGGTCGATGCCGTGGTCGACCTCGCCGAGCGCGTGCAGCAGTCGTCGTGAGCGCGACACATGCCGGGAGGCGTCAGGGGTACGCGTGGCGCACGAGCGCACCGGGCGCGAACGGCCGCCACTGCCGGTCGGGTTGCGCGAGCCGGTCGGCCAGCAGATGCAGCACCGTGGGGTTGTGGGCCAGCCCGTAGTGGCTGCCGTAGACCTGGACGTTCTCCCGTCGTTGCGCCTTGCCGAGCAGGCAGGACTGCCACGGCACGACCCCGTCGCTGCGGGTGTAGACCGCCGTGGCGGGCACGCGCAGCGGACCCGCCTCGGCCCAGGGCCTGGGGATCAGGGACGGCGCGACCTGCAGGTGCGAGTAGCGGTCGAAGAGCTCCGACGCCGCGCGACCGCCGCGACGGGCCAGCTGCACCGGGCTGCCCAGGGTGAGCACCTGCCGGACGATGCCGGGGGACCGCCGGGCCAGCTCGTGGGCGTACAGCCCCCCGAGGCTCCAGCCGACGATGCTCACCCTGCCGCCGGAGCTGTCGGCCAGCTGCGTCAGTCGGGCGCGCAGCCCGCTGACGACCGCCTCGGTCGGCCCCACGTTGGGGCCACGGTCCCACCCCGACACGGAGTAGTTCAGCCACCGGAGGTAGCGACGCAGCGACAGCGTCGACGGGTCGCCGCCGAACAGTCCCGGCAGCACCAGGACCGCGTGGCCGTCGCCCCTCGGCCCTGCCGCGAGCAGCGGCGCCACCGTCGCCGCGGCTGCGAGCTCCAGCGTGGCCCGCGGACCCTCGGTGAGCAGAAGGTGCACCGGCGGGGTGTCGGGGCCCTTCCGCCGGGAGGTGCGGAGGGTCCGGGGCATCGGCCACCGACCAGCCCTCACCGCACGACCCGGTACGTCGTCTGGACCATGCCCCCTCCGAGCACGTCGGTGCGGACGTGCTCCAGGTCGACATCGCCCGGAAGCGGGCCGAACAGCGACGCACCCGTACCGAGCAGCACGGGCACGCGCGAGATGGTCAGCTCGTCGACCCAGCCCGCCGCCAGGCACGCCTGGATCGTCCGCCCGCCGTCGATGTAGACCCGCTGGGCGCCGAGGCTCCCCAGCCGGTCAGCGGCCTCGTCGAGATCGCGCACCACCGAGATCTTGTCGTCGGCGCCCGCGTCGAGGGTTCGGCTCAGCACCAGCACGTGCTTGCCCCCGTACGGCCAGGACCCGAACGACTGCACGACCTCGTAGGTGCTGCGACCGATGAGCATGGTGTCGATCGCAGCGGAGAAGTCCGAGTAGCCCGCGTCGCCGGCCGCCTCGCCGCGCGACATCAGCCACCCCAGGTCGCCGTCCTCCCTGGCGATGAAGCCGTCGACGCTGGTGCCGATGTACACGAGACCCGTGAAGCTGCGCCCAGCCATGAGATCCTCCAACGCTCGTCATGAGCACCGGGCGGCCCGGCGCTGAGCCGTCCGGGCACCACCCGACCCGTGCACAGGGTGCCACTCCCTCCAGCCGGTCCGGCAGACACCTGGTCGAGGTCGTGGCACGTCACCCGACCGTGGCAGCGAGGGCGGCAACGGCCGCGAGCACCGCCGCGCCGAGCCGGAACCTGTCGGCCGCGACCAGCGTGGCGAGGTCCCGCTCGCTGCGGCCCCGGCCCAGTCGGCCGTGGGCTGGTGCGGCCACGGTCATCGTGACCAGCACCGCCAGACCCGTGGCCGCCACCGAGACGAGGGTGCCGACCTGCCACGTGCTGGTCACCAGGACACCCGCGGCCGCGAGCATCGCCAGCCCGTAGACGACCACGACGACGCCCGTGATCCGACGCGAGTGGGCTGCGTGGTAGCGGGCCCAGTCGTCGGCCGGCACCTCGGCGAAGGCCGGGTACACCAGGAACGTCACCACCAGCTGGAACCCGGCGTGCAGCGCCGTGGCCGCGACCAGGAGGTAGCCGACCGCTTGGCTGGTCAGCACACCCGCTCCGGCGCGCGGCCGGCGACGGCGAGCGCCCGGACGAGGGAGCCGGCCACCCGGGGAGTGATGCGTCCCTGGGCGAGGCCGAGATCGACCAGCGCGTCGAACACCCGCTGGTCGTCCGCGGCGGCGCGGATGCCGGCGCGCGCCACGTGCGGGAACGAGACCAGCCGGGCGGCCAGGCTGGTGTGCCGCAGGTGCCCGCTGAGCGCGGTGCTGACGGCGCGGGCGTGGCGACGGCCGGCCGATCGGCCCCCGTCCGCTCGCAGCGCCACCGCGGCCGCCCGCCCGGCCAGCACGCCCGTGGTCACGGCGTAGTAGATCCCCTCGCCGGTCATCGGGTTGATCAGGTGCGCCGCGTCGCCGGCCAGCAGGCACCGGCCCGTCGGCTGCCTCCACCGCCAGGACGAGAGGGGCAGATGGTGGCCGCGCCACTCGGTGCCGCCCACGGTGGCGCCGGGGAGCAGCCGCTCGACCTGCTCGACCAGCCGGGCGCGACCCGGCGCCGGATGCCCGGCCCGCAGCAGCTCGCCGTACCCGACGTTGGCCAGGCCGTCACCGCGGTCGAAGGACCAGGCGTACGAGGGCTGCACGCCCGGCCCGAAGACGATCGACTGCGCACCGGCGTCGGCAACCCGCACCGGCGCGTAGCCACGGATGGCCAGGGCGGTCCTGCTGCCCGGCACCGGGTGGCGAGGGCCGCCGCCGGACAGGCGGCGGGCGACCTCCGAGTGCGCGCCGTCGGCCCCCACCACGACGGCGGCCCGCAGGTCGTCGACGCGCACCTGGTCGGCCTCGGCCCGCACGACGCGCACCCGGTGCCGGCCGACCGTGGCGCCGGCGGCCACCGCAGCGTCCCGCATTCGGGCGTCCAGGAGCCGGCGCGGCACCACGTACGCGGGTCGTGCCATCGTCCGGGACACCGCAGCCCCGGTGCTGCGCAGTCTGAGCCTTTCGACCGGGATCCTGTCGTCGAGCAGACCGTGCACCCCGACGCCTGCCAGCACGTCGAGCACCTGCGGAGCCACTCCGTCACCGCAGGCCTTGTCGCGGGGGAAGTCCGACCGGTCGAGCAGGAGGACCGACAGGTCCGGCTGCGCGTGCAGCGCGCCGAGGGCGGCCGCCGACCCTGCGGGTCCCGCACCCACCACGACGAGATCCCAGCGAGCGCTCATGCCCCCTGCTGCGCCGGTACGCGAGGGGGCACCGAATCCTGCGACAGCTGCTCCACCTGCAGGACCGACCAGGGACTGACCGCCCACGGGGAGGCTCGGGTGAGATCGGCGAACGCCGCCCACTCCTCCCACCGCCACTGCACGACCTCGTCCGGGTCCGGCTGCGGGTCGGCTTCGACCACGGCGGTGTACACCGGGCAGCGCTCGTGCTCGACCAGTCCCTCGGGCGAGACGGCGCGGTAGCCGAAGTCCGGCAGGACCAGGTCCAGGGACGTCGGCACCAGACCCAGCTCCTGGCGCAGGCGTCGGAGCGCGGCTTCGGCCACCTCCTCGCCGGGCTCGGGGTGACCACAGCAGGAGTTCGTCCACGTGCCGGCCCAGGTGGGCTTGCCCAATGCCCGCCGAGTGACGAGGAACCTGCCGTCCGGGTCGAAGACGTACACGGAGAAGGCCTGGTGCAGCGGCGTGTCGGCCCCGTGCACCTGTGACTTCGGCATGGAGCCGATCGGCTCCCCGTCCTGGTCGAGCAGGACGACGAGCTCGGCTCCGGCGTTGCCTGCGGACTGATCGCTACCCATGGATACGGCTCCTGTCACGGTGTCTGGACGTCGGGACCGGCGGAGGCCCGTCGCCGGCGAGCAGGTTGACGATGGCCCCGAAGATCGAGGGGAACCGCCGCGCCGACGGCACGACGGCACGACGTACGGCGGGGCGGCCCGCTGCCCACAGCAGCGTCTCGGTGAGGATGCGCGAGCGTCGGGACTCGCGCCGCCAGGCCGCCTCGTAGTCCTGTGGCCGGTCCTCGGCGAGGCAGTCGGCCAGCACCCGTGCCGAGGCGGCCGCGACCGCAAGGCCCTCGCCGGTCAGGGCGTCGACGTAGCCGGCCGCGTCGCCGACCAGCAGCACGCGCCCGGCCCGCCGCGCGGCGGCGCGCTGGCGCAGCGGCCCCGCTCCGCGCACGCGGGATGCCGCCGGGACGCCCAGGCGGTCGAGCAGGCGGGGGAACTGCTGCAGATGGGCCGCCCACGGCTGGCGGTCGCTGCTGAGCAGGGCGACGCCGACCTGGGCGGGCCCGACCGGCGTGACGTAGGCCTCCGCGCGCTCGCCCCAGTGGACCTCCACCAGGTCGGTCCACGGCTCGACGTCGAAATGCTGGCGCAGCCCGTAGCGGGGCGGCTGGGCGTCGGGCCGGTCGAGTCCCAGCGCCCGGCGCAGCGGCGAGTGCAGCCCGTCGGCGGCGACGAGGTAGCGGGCGGAGAGGCCTCCGGCGCGGACGTGATCGTGGGACTGCTCGACCGCAGCCACCCTGGTGGGCAGCACGGGGACGCCCGCGGCATCCACGGCCGCCGCCAGTGCGGTGTGCAGCGTGGTCCGGCGTACGCCCAGGCCGGCACCGTTCCGGAAGGGCGCCTCCACTCCGGCACCGTCGGCGTCCAGGTAGCGGATGCCGTGCAGCGGCACGCCCGGCAGGGCACCCGGGGCCACCAGCTCACCCAGGGCCAGCGCGGCCGCCGGCATCAGGCCCTCGCCGCAGGCCTTGTCCACGGGGCCGCGCCGTGGTTCCAGCACGACCGTGCTCAGGCCGCGGCGGGCGCAGTACAGGGCGGTGGCGAGTCCGGCCGGACCGCCGCCGGCGACGCAGACGTCGATCACCCGGCCAGGCTCCCGGTCAGCGCCCGCTCCTCCACCCGCACGCGTACCCGGAGCAGGGCGAGGTTGCAGGCGGAGAACACCGCGGCCGTCAGCCAGGCGCTGTGCACCAGGGGAAGGGCGAAGCCCTCCACCACCACGGCCAGGTAGTTGGGATGACGCATCAGGCGGTACGGGCCGGAGGTCACCAGCGGGAGCCCGGGCACGACCACCACCCGTGTGCTCCACTGACCGCCCAGCGTCGCGATGCACCACCAGCGCAGCGCCTGCGCGGCGATGACCAGCACGAGCATCGGCCAGCCGAGGGCCGGTACGAACGGGCGGTCCGCGAGCAGCACCTCGGCCGCCGCGCCGACCAGTAGGCCGGTGTGCAGAGCCACCATGACGGGGTAGTGCCCGGCCCCGTACTCCCGCCCGCCGCGGGCCAGTGACTGCGCCGTGTTCCGGCGCGACACGACGAGCTCGACCAGCCGCTCGACCGCGACGAGCCCGAGCAGGACGAGGAACCAGGTCACGGCTGCCTCACCACCGGAGCAGGACCAGCTCGGAGCAGAATCCGGGACCCATCGCCATCAGCACGACCGGTGACCCCGCGGGTAGCGATCCTTCGCGGACCGTCCGGCCGAGGACGTCCAGCACCGAAGCCGAGGACAGGTTGCCCACCTCGGCGAGCGACCGCCAGGTGTGGGCGACGGCCTCGTAGGGCAGGGCCAGTACTCGCTGGATCGCCTCGATGACCCGGGGACCGCCGGGGTGGCACACCCAACCGCTGACGTCTTCCTGCTTCAGGTCGGAGTCGGCCAAGAACGCGCGCACGTCCTCACCGAGGTACTGCTCGACGACGTCGGGCACCCGCGCGTCCAGCACGATCTTGAGGCCGTCGGCCCCGATGTCCCAGCCCATCACTCGCTCGCTGTCGGGGTAGAGGTGACCGCGGGCCGCGACCACGGCCGGTCCGGCCGGGCTCGCGCCGGTCGACAGGCGGTGCTCGTCGCCCACCATGACCACGGCCGCCGCTCCGTCACCGAACAGGCCACTCGCCACGAACGCCGCGGTGGACGTGTCGCGGCGCTGCAGCGTCAGCGAGCAGAGCTCGACCGCAAGCAGGACGGCCACATCCCGGGGGCGGCCCAGCAGCAGGTCGGCGGTGCGGGAGATCCCGGCCGCACCGCCCAGGCATCCGAGCCCCATCAACGGGACGCGCCGCACGTCGGGCCGCAGGCCGATGACGGAGGCGATGCGCGCTTCGAGCGAGGGGACCGCGAATCCGGTGACCGTGGTGGACACCACCGTGTCCACGTCCCAGGGCTCGAGCCCCGCCTCCTCCAGCGCCTCCAGGACGGCCCGCGCACCCAGAGCCACGGCCGCGTCGATGTACGCGTCGTTCGACGCGCCGAAGTCGCCCAGCCCGGCGTACCGCTCGATCGGCAGCGCGAGATGGCGAGTACCGACGGCGGAGTTGCTGTGCAGTCGCCGCAGCAGCGGCTCGCGCTCGGCCGAGCCGACGCACATGTCCACGAACGCTTCGGTGATCTGCGACTGGGGGTAGCAGTGTTCGGGCAGGACCGTGCGCACGGCCACGATGGTGCTCACCGACATGCCGTTCCGCTCCCGGCTAGGGTCGGCCGGTGGCACAGCGGGAAGGCCCGGCCCCCCATGGGTCGGAACCAGGCGCGCCCGGACCAGGGGCATCGCTGAAGGCGCTGCTCGGGGCGTGTCATCCGGCTCCCGTCGTGGCGGTGACCACTGTCGCGACTGTGCTGGCTGTCGTCGTCGGTGCCGGCCCGATGACCGTGGTCCTGGTCGCGCTGGCCTTCCTGACCGGCCAGCTCTCCATCGGGTGGTCGAACGACTGGATCGACGCCCTGCGCGACGCATCTGTGGGCCGGCAGGACAAACCGGTGGCCACCGGGGCAGTGACCGCCGATCAGGTGCGAACCGCCGCATTCGGCGCGGCGATCGTCACGGTACCCGCGTCCCTCGCGCTCGGCACGCTCGCGGGTGTCTGCCAGCTGCTGGTGGTGGCCGCCGGATGGGCGTACAACGTCGGACTCAAGGCCACCCCATGGTCCTGGGCGCCGTACGCGGTGGCCTTCGGGCTGCTACCTGCCGTCGTCGTGCTGGCGCTGCCCGGCTCCCCGTGGCCGCCGGTCTGGATGATGCTCGCGGGAGCGCTCCTGGGCGTCGGCGCCCACCTGTTGAACGTGCTGCCCGACCTCGAGGACGACCGGTCGACGGGGGTACGCGGCCTGCCGCACGTGCTGGGCCGGGGACCGGCCGGCGTGCTTGCGGCGGTCGTGCTGCTGGTGGCCTCCGCCCTCGTGGTCATCGGTCCGGCGGGCAGTGTCGGCGGACTCGGCTGGGCGGTGCTCGTCGTGGCGGCCGGCGCGGCAGCGGTGGCGACGGCGGCGTCGGTCTCCGGCAACCGTCGGGTCGCGCTGATCGCGACGGCGACCGTCGCGATCGTCAACGTCGTCGCCCTGCTAATCAGCGGCGGCACGCTGTTCCCATGACGCTCGCGATGCTGATCCTGCGGTACGGCTCAGCGGAGCACGTGATCGTGAGCGGCACGCACGCGCGACCGCCCCTCCTGCGACATCTGGGCGGCGGCGTACCCGCACATCAACGTGAAGGGGACGTTCTGCTGCAGTTCTGCCCACAGCTGCTCGAGCTCCAGCGCCCCTTCGGCGTTGCCCTGCTCCCACAACACGTTGACCATCTCACCGAAGGCACGCACGCTGCTGCCCGCGGCGCACTGCCGGACGAGGGCGCCGACCTTGGCGTCGAACAGCGCATGGTCGGGTCGCCCGTCGCGCATGAACGACGCGAGGGTCTCGGCGGCATCGAGCTCCACGAGGCGGCCTTCGGCACGCGCCATGGCCAGCCCGTGCGACGCCAGCCGCCAGCGCAGTGCCGCGCGGTGCTCGCCGGTGGTGATCAGGACCACCACGTCGCCGGCGGACCAACCGTCCGCGGCGAAGCCGGCGACGGCGGCCATCAGATCCCGGTCCCGGTCGTAGAAGCGGACGGCGTGCGCCCACGTCTTGCGCTTCCGGATGGCGGCGTGTGACGGGCTCGGCCGGCGACCGGGAACGTCGCCATCGACCGGAAGCGGCGGCCGGTACCCCTCGCGCAGCTCCGACCAGGAGCAGAACTCGCAGAAGACCACCCAGCCACCGGAAGGATGCCGGGTCGCGTGCATCGCCCACGGCTGCTTGCACCGGGGGCACGTGTGTGCCGCGGCTCGGCGACGGCGGCTGCGCGGCTCGGGGAGGGGCATGTTCGCCTTATCGTACCTGGCGCAGAGCGACGAAGCATGTGCGTAGCGGATATTTTTCTGCGCCCAGGGTCGCCTCACTGTGCCGGGCTCAGCTCTCCCGGACCGTCCGGCTCTCCCGGACCGTCACGCGCCCGGACAGCGCGGCATCGACCGGCAGCGGCTCGCGCATCTCGAAACCGGCGCTCGTCGATGCCCCACCCGCACCCCGCGCGTCGATCCGCGACTTGTGCAGGTCCGCCCCACCGCCCCGCGAAGGCTCCCGTCGAAGCCAGTCGAGCCGTACCGGCGACGTCCTTGGCTGACAGTCCGGCTTGCGGCGGGACACAAGGGCCGCAAGGCTCCACCCCATGACATCCGGCAGCCGCACCTCCTCGGTCGAGGAAGAACCAGCATCGAAGAAGAAGGTCAGCTCCTCGTACTACGACAAGGAGCTCGAGCGACTGCAGGTGGAGCTGGTCAAGCAGCAGGAGTACGTGCGCGCGCAGGGGCTCCGGGTGCTCGTGATCTTCGAGGGCCGCGACGCCGCCGGCAAGGGGGGCGCCATCCAGCGCATCACGGAGAGCCTGAACCCCCGGGCCGCTCGAGTGGTGGCGTTGGCCGCCCCGACCGAGCGCGAGAAGACCCAGTGGTACTTCCAGCGCTACGTCGCCCATCTGCCGGCGGCCGGCGAGATGGTGCTGCTGGACCGCTCCTGGTACAACCGCGCCGGAGTGGAGCGGGTCATGGGCTTCTGCACCAACGAGGAGTACGAGGAGTTCCTCCGGTCGTGCCCCGAGTTCGAGCGGATGCTCGTCCGCAGCGGCATCACGCTGATCAAGTACTGGTTCTCCGTGAGCGACGCCGAGCAGGAGAAGCGGTTCCAGAAGCGCCTCAAGGACCCCACCAAGCGCTGGAAGCTCAGCCCGATGGACCTCGAGGCGCGCAACCGCTGGGTGGACTTCTCCCGGGCCAAGGACGCGATGTTCGCGGCGACCGACATTCCGGAGGCGCCGTGGTGGGTCGTCGAGGCGGAGGTCAAGAAGCGGGCCAGGCTCAACGTCATCACTCACCTGCTGAGCCAGGTGCCCTACGACGACCTCACGCCCAGCGCACCGAAGCTTCCTCCACGTCCCGAGCTCGCCGACGACTACGTCCGTCCTCCTAAGGAAAGCCAGCACATCATCCCCGACGTGGTGCCCTGACAGAGACCCATCTCAGCGACGACCCCCACCAGCGTGCCCGGGGTGACCGGGACAGCCGGCGGAGAAGGCAGCGGCGACCGGTCAGGCGCTCTCCCCACCGCCGTGGTCATCGGGACCATGAAGTGCGGAACGACTGCGCTGCACCGCATGCTGGACTCGCACCCGGAGATCGCCATGGCGGCCATGAAGGAGGTCAACTTCTTCATCGGGGCCGATGCGCCGCCCGATACCGACCCCGACACCTGGTGGCGAACGGGGCAGTGGCACCGAGGTGTGGAGTGGTACCAGTCGCTGTTCGACGCCCGCTTCCCGGTCCGCGGAGAGTCGTCGCCCGGGTACACCTCACCCGACCATGGCGAGGTCGTCCCTCGCATGGCCGACGTGCTCCCCCATGCCCGCATCGTGTTCCTGGTGCGAGACCCGGTGCGCCGTGCGCTGTCGCAGTACCACCACCACCGCCGGGACGGCACCGAGCGCCGTACCCCCGAGGAAGCGGTGCTCGACCCGGACGCCCAGTACCTATCCCGCGGCCGCTACCACGAACGACTCGAGCCGTTCCTGCAGCGGTTCCACCCGGAGCAGATCCTGGTCGTCGTGCAGGAGCGCCTGTGGTCCGCGCCCGCCCGGGAGCTGCGCCCCGTCTACGCCCACGTAGGTGCCGACCCGGCCCACGCGAACAGCTGGCCACGATCGGCGCGGGACACGGCGCAGACCCGGCAACAGATGGCGCGGCCGACCGGGGCCGACGCCGCGGAGGACCGGCTGCGGGACGCTGCTCGGGAGTATCTGGGTGACGACCTGGCGAGGCTGCGCGACCTGATGCGCGACGACATCCCTGAGTGGAGCGTCTGAGCCGTACCGGCACCGGCAGCATCGCTGCGACCCTTCGGCTTCTTACCTCTGGCGCCTGATCCCCCCGTACGCGGCGCGGCACCCCGCCTGACCAGAGCCCTCGACCGGCGGCCGGGCGTCCCGGGCAGGTCGGGACCTTCGGCCCCCTACGTCCGGACTCTCGACAGCAGCGCCGAGCCCCTGGTGTGAAGGACGCTGAAGTCAGGCGGAGCACCACCAGCGCTTCGCGACCAAGGAGGAGCATCATGACCACGCGCCACCACCAGTCACAGGTCTCCACCGGTGACACCACCACCCGCGATGCAGCAGGGACCCCGGCTTCGGGAAGCACCGCCGGCTACGCGCTCGGTGTGTTGCGGATCGTCATCGGGTGGACCTTCCTGTGGGCCTTTTTCGACAAGCTCTTCGCCCTCGGCTTCGCCACCGGCCGCGACCCGGAGACCGGTGCCGTCGACCGCTTCGGCGACGCCGCATGGATCAACGGCGGGTCCCCGACCGAGGGCTTCCTCATGTTCGGCGCCGATGGTCCGTTCGAGGGCTTCTACCACGCCATCGCCGGCGATGCCTGGACCAACTGGGCCTTCATGCTCGGCCTGCTCGCCATCGGCATCTCGCTGACGTTCGGCGTCTTCGAGCTCCTCGGCACTCTCGGTGGCGTGGTCATGTACGTGATGATGTGGACCGTCGTCCTGCCCCCCGAGAACAACCCGATCACCGACGACCACCTCATCGGTGCTCTCGCGGTCCTCGTCCTGGGCCTGCTCGGCGCCAGCCGGTACCTCGGCCTCGGCGGCTGGTGGAAGCGCCAGGCACTCGTGGAGAAGTTCCCCGTCCTGCGGTGACCTGTCAGTCCCTCGACACGCGGCCGGCGGTGCCCTGCATCGCCGGCCGCACCATGTCGTTTTCGCAGCCCACCCAGCGAAAGCGACGCCTCCACAGCGCTATAGCGCCACGACAGTGCCGTTTTCGCAGCCCACCTTGCGAAAGTTCCCAGAGTCACCGGGGTGCACAATCGCCTCGACATCGAGGGAGCACGCGTGGACTTCATGCTCGCCGAGCGCGGCAGGGTCGAGGATCTCGACGTGCTCCGGGACCGCGGCTACTCCTTCGACCTCAAAGTCGACGGCATCCGCGCGCTGGTCACCACGAGCCCGGCGGCGCTGACCATGGTGACCCGGCTCGGCAGCGACCTCACCGTACGCTTCCCCGAGCTGGTGCGGGCGCTGCAGGACGTCGCCGAGCGGTCGCCGGGCAGCGTGCTGGACGCCGAGATCGCCGTGCCCGACGAGCATGGCCTGCCGTCATGGCCCCTGACGCAGCAGCGCACCGCCCAGCGCTCGGGCGCCGCGCAGTGGGCCACCAGGTTGCCCGCCCGCCTCTACGTCTTCGACCTGCTCCAGCTGGGTGACGAGCCGGTGACGTCGTGGGAGTACTCCCGCCGCCGCACCGCGCTGGAGGAGCTGGCCGCCCACTGGGCCGCACCACTGAGCATCACCATCACCAGCGACGACCCGTGGCCGCTCTGGGAGGTGGTGACGCAGCACCGTCTGGAGGGGGTGGTGGCCAAGCGCCGCACCAGCCGGTACCGCGCGGGCCGGTCACCCGACTGGGTCAAGGTCAAGGCCCTCCGGACCGTGAGCTGCCTCGTGGGCGGGGTCGACTGGGGCCCGGACGCCGACCTGCCGGCGCACCGGCGCGGGCCGCCGCGTGCCCTCGAGCTGTACATGGTGGACGGTGCCGGCGACCTCGTGCCGATCGGCCGCGTGGGGGCCGCCGCGTCGGGCCCGCTGCGTCGAGACCTCCTCGCCGGGTTGGCGAAGCCGCCGCTGATCGTGGAGGTCGAGTACTCCGAGATCACGACCGCCGGTCGGCTGCGCCAGCCGGTGCTGCGCCGCGTCCGCACCGATCTCGGGGTGCTGGACTGCGGCACCGACCAGCTCGCCGGCCCCTAGCCGGACGCCGCCGCGCCACTCGTGGTGGGGGAGGCGACGTCCTCCTCCGCGAGCCGCCGTCGCTCGATCGGTTGCCCGCCAGAAAACCGCGTACGTTCGGCAAGACGGGATCCGGTCCGGCGGCGGCACCGCGTCGATGGGGAGGCACCACATGGCAGACCGAAGCTCGACGGCGACCCGCACGGGGCTGTCCGCCGCCCCGCCTGACCTGCTCGGCGCACTGCGGGGAGCTGTCCAGGCTCCGGACGCCGTGAAGCACCGGGCGATCGACCGGCTGGCGAGAGCGAATGACGCCTCGCACTACCTGCTGACCCCCCAGGCCGTGGTGGTGCCGCAGGGAGCCGCCGAGGTGGCCAGGCTGCTGCGCGCCAGCGCAGCGCAGGGCGTGTCGGTGACGTTCCGCTCCGGCGGCACCAGCCTCAGCGGGCAGGCGGTCACCGACGGAGTGCTCGTCGACACGCGTCGGTACTTCCGCGACGTGGAGGTCCTCGACGACGGTGAACGGGTCCGGGTGCAGCCCGGGGCGGTGATCCGGCAGGTCAACGCCAGGCTGGCTCCGTACGGTCGGAAGCTGGGGCCCGACCCCGCCAGCGAGTCTGCGTGCACGGTCGGCGGCGTGGTCAACAACAACTCCAGCGGCATGGCGTGCGGCACCGAGCACAACACCTACCGGACGCTCGAGTCGCTGGTGCTGGTCCTGCCGAGCGGCACTGTGATCGACACCGGTGCGGTGGATGCGGACGAGCGTCTGCGTTCGATGGAGCCGGATCTGTACGAGGGACTGGACCGGCTGCGCGACCGGGTGCGTGACAACCCCGCATCCGTGCGCACGATCGAGCACCAGTTCGCGATGAAGAACACGATGGGCTACGGCCTCAACTCCTTCCTCGACCACACCCGGCCGATCGACGTCCTCTCCCACCTGGTGGTGGGGAGCGAGGGGACACTCGGCTTCGTTGCGGAGGCGACGTTCCGTACTGTGCCGGTGCACACCCATGTGGCGACCGGGCTGCTGGTCTTCGACGAACTGGCTGCCGCCACCGGGTCGCTGGCCGACCTGGTGAGCACCCGTCCCGCCACGATCGAGCTGCTGGACGCGGTGTCGCTGCGGGTGGCGCAGAAGGACAAGCGGGCCGACGACGCGTTGCGGGCCATCGAGGTCGACCGCCACGCCGCACTGCTGGTGGAGTACCAGGAGCCCACCGCCGAGGCACTGGCCGACCGGCGCGCCTCCAGTGCTCCCGTCCTGCAGGGCCTGCCCCTGCCGTCCCCTGCCGAGCTGACCGACGACCCGGCGACGCGCGCCGGGCTCTGGCACATCCGCAAGGGCCTGTATGCCGCTGTCGCCGGAGCCCGGCCCACCGGCACCACCGCGCTGCTCGAGGACGTCGTGGTGCCCGTGCCCGCGTTGTTGAACACCTGTGACGAGCTCACCGCGCTGTTCACGCGGCACGGATACGAGGAGAGCGTGATCTTCGGGCACGCCAAGGACGGCAACATCCACTTCCTGCTCAACGAGCGCTTCGACGACGAGGGGAACTTGGACCGCTACCACCGCTTCACCGAGGACATGGTCGACCTGGTGCTCGGCGAGGGGGGCTCGCTCAAGGCGGAGCACGGCACCGGGCGGATCATGGCGCCGTACGTCCGCCGTCAGTACGGCGACGAGCTGTACGAGGTGATGCGGGAGCTCAAGCGGCTGTGCGATCCGCACGGTCTGCTGAACCCGGGCATCATCCTCGATGACGACCCGCAGGCCCACGTGCGTCACCTCAAGGCCACTCCCGCGGTCGAGCCCGAGGTCGACCGGTGCGTCGAGTGCGGGTACTGCGAGCCCGTGTGCCCCAGCGGCGACCTCACCACGACCCCGCGCCAGCGCATCGTGCTGCGCCGGGCGATGGTGTCGGCGAAGGCCGACGGCGACGAGGAGCTGTTGCGGGACCTGCAGAGCGACTACGACTACGACGCCGTGCAGACGTGCGCCGTGGACGGGATGTGCCAGACCGCCTGCCCCGTGGACATCAACACCGGGGACCTGGTCCGGCGGCTCCGGGCCGACGGCAGCGGGTCGGTAGCGCAGGGGGTGTGGCGGACGGCGGCCAGGCACTGGGGCGCCTCGACGAGGATCGCTGCCCGCGGTCTCGATGTCGCTGCGTCCCTGCCGTCCCCGCTGGTCACTGGCGCCTCCGAGCTGGGACGCCGGATCGCCGGCACCGAGACCGTGCCGCTGTGGACCGATGACCTGCCACGAGGGGGACCGGCCCGGCCACGAGACGACTCGCACGAAGGGGCCGGCGCTCACGTCGACGCGCAGGCCGTGTTCTTCTCCGCCTGCATCGGGTCGATGTTCGGACCGTCCCCGTCCGGGCACGGTGCAGGCTCGGCATTCCGCGAGCTCTGTGCCCGCGCCGGCGTCGCAATCACTCAGCCCGCGGGGCTGTCCGACCTGTGCTGCGGTACGCCGTGGAAGTCGAAGGGGTTGACGGCCGGGCACTCCGTGATGCGCGAGCGGGTGCTGCCCGCCCTCTGGGAAGCCAGTCGGGAGGGGGTCCTCCCGGTGGTCTGCGACGCCTCGTCGTGCACCGAGGGGCTGCACGATCTCCTCGGCGACACCGCGACCGGCGACGATGGCCCTTATGCCGCACTCGTCGTCGTCGACGCCGTCCAGTTCGTGCTGGAGCACGTGGTTCCGCGGCTGAGCGTGCGGGAGCGGCTCGCCACCGTCACCGTTCACCCGACCTGCTCGTCGACGCGGATCGGCTCCACTGACGCTCTTGCCGCCATCGCCGGAGCCATCGCGAACGAGGTGCACGTGCCGGTCGACTGGAGCTGCTGCGCCTTCGCCGGCGACCGCGGCCTGCTGCATCCCGAGCTCACCGCCTCGGCGACCCGCCGCGAGGCCGGCACCGTGGCGAGCAGGCCGACCGATGCGTACGTCTCCTGCAACCGGACCTGTGAGATCGGCATGAGCCGGGCAACCGGGCACGAGTACCAGCACATACTCGAGGTTCTCGAGCAGGTGAGCCGTTGAGCCGACCATGAGGCTGGGCACGCGAAGGGGGCCCCGAGCTCAGGCCCGCCCGGCGCTACCCGTCAACCCGCCCGGGCATCGCCTGTGGCGGTTCGCCGCTTCTTGTAGTCGTAGACCGCCGCGACGGGGATGACCATGACCCCCTCGATGTCCCCGCATGTGAGTTCGCCGGTCCGGCAGAGCTCCATGACGTGGGCTGACGTGGTGCTGAGCATCTGAGCGGCCTCGGTCACACTGACCAGTGTGGTCACATTGCCCGCCTCCCCTGGCAGGTCGCGCCCGATGACCCGACGGCCACCGACGCGGCACCTTCTGAGCCTGTACCCGGGAGACTTGCCGCGTAAAGGATATTCGCGGCCTTTCGCTGATACGCCGTCTTCGCTCACCTAACGTCACCAGAGCCCAGGGGACGTAGGCTCCCGTCATGGAGATATTTCTGGCCACCACGCTGGCCGCCATCGCCTCCAGTGCGCTCGTGGGGTTCGTGCTCGTCCGCCGTGCGGCGCGCGCCCTGAGCCGCACGATCGACAACGCCCGCGACCGGGCGCTGCTGCGGGCTCGCGCGTACGGTGTGGGACCGGTGGCAGAGGTGGCGCGGCTGCGCCGCGAGCTCACCCGATCCGTGGCGGGCGCCCACCGGGCGCTGGCCGCAGCACGTGCGGTGGGCTCGCCGGTGGGTGACGTGCCCGCACTCCTGGCCCGACTGGAGCTTGCGGCGCAGTCCGTGGACGGTGAGCTCCGGGTGCTGGAGGCGCATCCCGACAGGGCGAGGCAGGCGGCACAGCTCGCCGGGCCTCGCTCTCGCGCGGTGGTCGTCTGCACCTCTGCGGCCCGCCTTTCGGACGGCCTGCTCCAGGCAGCCGGTCATGACGAGCAGGAGCTGGCCCTGCTGCAGGCGGCATGTGCGATCGAAGCCGACTCCCTGCGCGCTGCGGCCAACGCACACCCGCCCTGGGCCCGCCAGGCGCAGCCGGTGCAGCAGCGCATGTCCGGCTGGCACGGCACCGGCTGACACCCGTCGCGGGCGACGTGGGGACGCGATGACGACTGCCCGGACGGTCCCCGTCACCACCGAGATGGACGGTGACGAGCTCGACGCCGAGGACGCCTGGCACCTGGCCCGCAAGGTCGGACTGGCCCGGCTGGTGGTCGACTCCTTCGCTCGTTTCCGCTTCGGCGACGGCTTCACCAACAGCCGCGCGTTGGCGCTGCAAGGGGCGCTCGCTGTGGTGCCGTTCCTGCTCGCCTTGACTGGACTTGCCGCGGACATCGACCAGGAACGGCCCGCCCGGGTGATCGCCCAGACCATCTCGGCGGTCTCACCCGGCGCCGGAGAGCAGGACGCCCTGGCCAGCGCCGTGACCGGCGACGCGTCGAGCGAAGAGGCCGGTGAGCTCGCGCTGGGCCTCGGGCTGGGATTCGCACTGCTGTCCATGACGTCGGCGATGGCCCAGGTCGAGCGCGGGGTCAACCGGATCTACGGCATCCGGCGCGATCGCCGCGCCCCTGCCAAGTACGGACGCGCAGCGGCGATGACCCTGGTGCTCGCAGGACCAACCGGGCTCGGTTTCCTGCTGCTCGTGACCGGGGGCCCCTTCGCCGACGCGATGGTCTCCGACTACGGGTGGAGCGAGCAGACCGCCCAGCTATGGAATCTGGCGCGTTGGCCCGTGGGTGTGACACTGCTCGTCGTCACCATCGCTGTGGTGCTCAACCACGCACCGCGCCGGCGACAGCCCTCGCTGAGCTGGCTGGCACTCGGTGCCGCGATCGCGGTTGCCCTGACGATGGTGGCCACCGGCGCGTTGGCTGCGTACGTACATCGTGGCGACTCGTTCGGGAGCATCTACGGGCCACTGGGCGGAATGTTCGCCCTGCTGGTGTGGTCACTGCTGTCGTCGATAGCGCTCTTCTACGGCGCTGCGGTGTGCGCGCAGATGGAGGCATGCCGCGCCGGGGAGCACGAGCCGGTCGACGCCGATCCGGGACGCCCGCGCAGCACGCAGGTGCACGGCTGATCCGACCCGCGGACGCGATGGGCTGTCGTGCTGGACGTTCGTCTCCACACCCCGCGAGCACGCCGAGCTGCAGTGCGTGCGCGTACTCAGTCGTCGCGGTGATCATCGCCGCACCGCCGGGTTCCTCGTCCAGTGCGGCCACGTGGCCCTGGCCGCGACGGCGATGGTCCTGCTCCTTCTCGCCCGAGCTGACGACAGAGTCCTGGCGGGGGAGCTCGGCCGCGACCGCCAGGGGGGTCGGCAGCTGGCGCAACCGCTCCCCCCGGGACCACCGCGCCGATCTGAGCACAGACGCCATCGCCGACGTGGTCGACGAGATCGACGTTGCCCTGTACGCGTTCTCGTGCGCCTGGTCCGGCCGCGAGCCCGACGCCTGGAAACTCGCACCGGCGCGCCGGTAGTGATACCGCGGAATCATGTGCATCGAGTTCGGCGTCGGTGCGGGTGGCGCGCATGCCCAGCGCGGCGACATTCCGGAATTTCCGGGCTCTTTTTAGTCTGCAGTAATTCACCGTCAATTTTCACTTATGATTCGCGAGAGCCAATTGGGGGCCGAGCGATGTATAGGTGGGCACAAAGGTATTTCGGTCATCCCTCTCGGACCGCCGAGTCGGCTGACGACGCCGGCGATGCCGCCACGAGCAGCGGTCAGGCAGAGTCCGGCGACAGGGCCGCTGCCAGGCGTGACCAGCGTGCGGCGGAAGAGAACGCGGCGACCGCTGCACGCGACCGAGCCGGGCGGGATGAGCGCGAACCGGCTCCGGACCTCCGTCGGCCCGCCGTCGGCTCCGAGAGTGCGTCCGACCTACCGCCGAGCACCCACGCCGAGGACATCCGGCTCATCGGACAGGCACAGAGCATGGTGATGGAGACACGCGACCTCTCGGCCGCGGAAGCCTTGCTCGCGCTCTATCAGCGGGCCAACACGGACGGAACCGACCTCCGCACCACGGCACTACGCATCATCGACGAGCGCGCGGAGCCGTGACCTGCTCGCCCGGCTCGCAGCGGCGCGAGCACGGGGGCCGGCTGCGCCCGTTCCGGCCTCACAGCACGGCCGCGATGGCCTGAAGATCGGCGGCGGTCAAGCCGCGACGCGGGTCCGGGACGATCGCCGTGATCGACGCCTGGGTCTCGGCCCAGCGGACGAACGCCCCGTCCAGGCGGTCCAGGTCGTCGTCGACCCACAGGAACCGCCGCTCCGGTTCGTCCCGCAGCAACGTGACGACGTGGTCGTACTTCCACCACCTGCCCGACAGCGGGTCGGGGGCCGCCGGTGTCACCGAGGCATGCGATGCGCCGGCCCCCGCCCCGCCCGACGGGGCGCCGATGTCGTGGTACGTGCCGACGACGGCCAGCGGGGGCAGTCCCAGCAGCCGCCGCAGCTCGTCGTTGGCCTCGTGTCCCCAGGTGGTCAACCATCTCAGCTCGACCCACCCCCGCTCATGCCAGTCACGCAACGTGCCGACGACCTGCGGCGACCAGGTGATCGGCCAGCGAGTGCCGTCGGCGGTGGCGCTGCCGTGCTGCCAGTCGTCCCAGCCGCCGCGAGCAGCCGGAAGCCGGTCCAAGGCGTTCAGGACGCCGTCGACGTCGAGCAGGAGTATCGGCGGCTGGTCGGAGGACACGGGGATGGTCGTCACTCGGAAGGCATCACGATCCAGAGCGCGATGTACAGCAGGAACTGGGGCCCGGGCAGCGCGCAGCTGATCACGAAGATCAGCCGCATGACGTTCGGGGACATCCCGAATCTGCGGGCGAGCCCGGAGCACACACCGGCGATCCAGCGATCGCGAGGACGAACCAGGACGAGGGCGGCCATCTCGTAGCTCCATTCGGTCCGAGGACAGCACCTTCAGCATGCCCTGCCGTTCCATGGTCGTGCCAGCGGGCTGGGTCGTCCTCGCGGTGACCTCACGAATCGCCTGCTGTCGCCGCACGCCGGCTTCCGCACGTATGCGCATCGGGGGTTTAGCACGAAGCGCCACGTGGACACAAGGCTCGACTTGACGAATCCGGGCACTCAGACTGATCAGCCGCGGAGCTGCCGCGTCGCCGGGTCGGGCCTGGTCAGTCACCAGGGCCGCCCCTCTCCCCCGAGGGAGCACGATGAGACGTTTGCACAAGGACATCGACCCCTACGTCTTCTGGGGCTCTGCGGCACTGATCGCCGCGTTCG
>JAQSWV010000050.1 GCA_029266455.1 Nocardioidaceae bacterium | reverse complement strand
ACGTTGATGACAGGCCGGCTGGGTTAAGGGTGCGGGAAGGGCAGGCCCTCCGCGGCGAGGATGGGTAGCGCCAAGCGACTCATCCGTGTCGAGCCAGCGCGAGGACCTGCCCTCATGTCGCACCGTAACGCCCCGTTGTCCTTCGAAGGTCGTCAGCGGCTGGTGCGCCGCTGTCAGCACGGGCGTGTCAGATCGGTTGTGTAAGGGCGTGACCTCCAACCTGAGCCGCAGGAACGATCTACGGGGCGCCGACCGAGCAGGCCGCCCGCGACGCCCTCGACGCCTGGACCGACTCCGAGACCGGCCGCCAATACCCCGCCATCAAACGGCAGTGGGAGGCCGCCTGGGAGCAGGTCATCCCGTTCTTCGCGTTCCCACCCGAGGTCCGCAAGGTCATCTACACCACCAACATGATCGAGTCGATCAACTACCAGCTGCGCAAAATCACCAAGACACGCGGACACTTCCCCACCGACGAGGCACTCATCAAGCTGCTCTACCTCGGCTGCAAACAGATGGGCCGCACCGCCAGAGCCGGCCGCGGAGGCCGCCCCACTACAACTGGAAGATCGCCATGAACCAGTTCGACGTCATGTTCCCCGCACGCCTGGACAACGCCAAACATCACCACCAGCAGGTCAGGTCCTTACACAGGAAATCTGACAGCCCCCACTGCCGACGTCTACGGGCACATCCCCCCTGACGTGTCCCGGAGCGCCCTGGATGTTCTCGGGGCGTGATTCACACTCTACAAACGGCCTCTGACCTGCGCCTTTCTCGGTCGGGCTGACAGGATTTGAACCTGCGACCCCTTGACCCCCAGTCAAGTGCGCTACCAAACTGCGCTACAGCCCGCCGCCCCGTCGCATGGTGTCCCACCCGTGACGGAGCAACGGGAACCATACCTGAGGCTGAACCCCCGAGTCGCCCGGCCGCGCAGCCATGATGGACCGAACATCGCGACGCATCTGCACAACCGCGCCACCACCACAGCGAAACTCTCGCTCCCACAGCGCTGCAGCGCCCGAGCAGTGCCGCTTTCGCAGCCCACCCTGCGAAAACTGCGACAAGGGATCAGCGCCGGGCGCGCTTCTTACGGGGGCGCTGGGTGAGGTTGATGGGGGTGCCGACGAAGCCGAAGTCCTCGCGCAGGCGACGTTCGATGAACCGCAGGTAGCCGTCCTCGAGGTGGCCGGTCGTGAAGAGCACGAAGGTCGGGGGGGCGCTGCCTGCCTGGGTGGCGAAAAGCACTCGGGGCTGCTTGCCGCCGCGCACCGGGTGGGGGTGCTCGGCCACCAGCCGCCCGAGGAAGGTGTTCAAGGCTCCGGTCCCGACGCGGGTCTCCCAGCCGGCCAGTGCCTTGTCCAGCGCCGGCACCAGGCGGTCCACGTGCCAGCGCGTCTTGGCCGAGAAGTTCACGGTCGGCGCCCAGCGGACGCGTGCGAGGTCGCGCTCCCGCTCGCGCTCGAGGTAGTAGCGCCGGTCCTCGTCGACGAGGTCCCACTTGTTGAAGGCGACCACGACGGCTCGGCCGGCGTCGGCCACCATCGCGATCAGGCGCTGGTCCTGCTCGGTCAGCGGCTCGCTGGCGTCCACCACCACGACGGCGACCTCCGCCCGCTCCAGCGCGGACTGTGTACGCAGGCTGGCGAAGTACTCGTGTCCGGAGGCCTCCTTGACCCGGCGGCGAACGCCGGCGGTGTCGACGAAGCGCCACTCGCGACCGCCGAGAGAGATCAGCTCGTCGACTGGGTCCACGGTGGTGCCGGCCATCGCGTCGACCACCACGCGGTCCTCGCCGGCCACGACGTTCAGCAGGCTCGACTTGCCGACGTTCGGCTTGCCGACGATCGCCACCCGGCGGGGACCACCAGGCTCGGCGTCGACCTCCGCCGGCGCATCCGGCAGCGCCTCGAGCACCGCGTCGAGCAGATCTCCGCTGCCACGTCCGTGCAGCGCCGAGACCGGGTGCGGCTCCCCCAGGCCGAGATTCCACATCGCCGCCGCCTCGGCCTCCGTACGCGCGTCGTCCACCTTGTTGGCGGCGAGCACGACCGGCCGGCCCGAGCGACGCAGCACCTTGACCACGGCCTCGTCGTCGTCGGTGGTGCCGACGGTGGCGTCCACGACGAACATCACCGCGTCGGCGGCCTCCACCGCGACCTCGGCCTGCTGACGGATGCGTTCGGCGAGTCCTCGCGCGTCGGGGTCCCAGCCGCCGGTGTCGACCACGACGAACGCGCGGCCGTTCCACATCGCGTCGTACGTGACGCGGTCGCGGGTCACGCCTGGGACGTCCTCGACAACGGCCTCGCGCCGGCCCAGGATCCGGTTGACCAGCGTCGACTTGCCCACGTTGGGGCGGCCGACGACCGCGAGCACCGGCAACCGCTCGCTCACAGTCCTGCTCCGATCACGTCACGTACGGGACGCTCGCCGGCGCCCCGGTCCTGTCGACCTCTCGCGGCTGCGCGCCTTCAGTGTGCCTCGTTGCCGCCCGGCTCCCGAACCGGCCCCGCCCGGTCAGGTGCCAGCGCGCGCCGGGCCAGCACGACGACCGCCTCCACTGCCTCGTCCAGGGTCAGATCGGTGGTGTCGAGCACCACCGCGTCGGCGGCTTGCGCGAAAGGCGACGCGGCGCGCCCGGAGTCGAGACGGTCGCGGCGGGCCAGGTCAGCGGCGGTCAGCCCGAGGTTGGCCGTCACCCCGCCGTCCTGGGACGAGCGGCGGCGTGCGCGAGCGTCGGTGGCAGCGGTGAGGAACACCTTGACCGCGGCGTCCGGAGCGACCACCGCGCCGATGTCGCGACCCTCGACGACGATTCCTCCCGCACCGATCAGCCGCCGTTGCATCGCCAGCAGCTGTGCGCGTACCTCCGGCACCGCACTCACCGCACTGACGGCCTGGGTGACGTCCGGGCCACGGATCGGCTGCGACACGTCGGTGCCGTCGGCGGTGATCACCGGTCTGTCGGGGTCGGTGCCGGAGCCCAGCTCGACCGTTGGGCTCTCTGCCGCCACCGCGGAGGGATCACTGACGTCCACACCTCGCTGGAGCAGCGCCCACGTCATCGCCCGGTACATCGCGCCGGTGTCGAGATAGCGGAGCCCCAGGGCCCGCGCGACCCCCCGGGCGGTGCTGGACTTGCCCGTCCCCGACGGCCCGTCGACCGCCACCACCAGGTGGTCGACGTCGGTGCGGTCGGTCGTCACGAGGGCTCCTGGCCGGTCGGTGGTCGGTACGACGAGGACATCGGCTCAGCGGTGGGCCGACCAGCCGCGCGCAGCGAGCGCCTCGACCAGGCGGTCTGCCGCATCGGTCTGCACGACGAGCTCCACCAGGCCGACGGGACGCCCTGGGTCGTGGTCGATCCGCAGGTCCTCGACGTTGACGCCCGATTGTCCCGCATCGGCGAACAACCGGGCCAGCTCCCCCGGCCGGTCCGGCACGCTGACGACCACCACGGCCTCGGCGCGGGCCGGCCCTCCGTGCTTGGCCGGGATGCGCCGAGTGCCGTCCACGGCGCGCGTCAGGATGGCGCCGATCCCGTCGCCGGCTGGCGCGTCCAGGCCCGCCAGCAGCACGTCCAGGTCGTCGCGAACGCCCCGCAGCAGCGTGCGCAGTGCCGGTGCGTTCGCCGCGATGATCTGCGTCCACAACCCCGGGTCACCGGCCGCCACCCGAGTCACGTCGCGCAGCCCCTGGCCCGACAGGCTGAGATGGTCCGGTGGCGCCGTGACCAGCTGGGCGGCAGTGAGCACCGAGAGCAGATGCGGCAGATGCGAGACCCGGGCCACCGCGAGGTCATGCTCGTCCGGCGACATGGTGACCACGGCGGAGCCACAGGCCCGTGCCAGCGCCTCGACGGCGGCGACCGCGGCCGGCGCCGACCGCCGGTGCGGCGTCACCGCCCAGGCCCTGCCGCTGAACAGCTCGGCGGAGGCGGCCCAGGGGCCGGACTGCTCACTGCCACTCATGGGATGGCCGCCCACGTACCGCGCCAGGTCGTCGCCGCCGACCAGGACCGACAAGGCGCGCAGCGGCGCACTCTTGACGCTGCCCACATCGGTGACCACGGCGTCCGGGTGCGTCGTCAACGCCTCGGCGGCGACCTCGGGGACCCGACCCGGCGGGACGGCCACGACGACCAGACGCACCGGATCACCGGCCTCGGTGCGACCGCCCGCACCGAGTCCGCCCACCTGACCCGCACCTCGCGAGGCCGCCACCGCCAACGCCGCCTGGTCGAGGTCACGCAGGTGCACCTGGATCCCTACGGCGCCGAGGGCGAGGCCGACGGACGTGCCCACCAGCCCGGTCCCGATCACCAGCACCGGCTCGAGAACACCGGCTCCCGGCGCTGTCGTCACCGCTCCGCCCCGTGCTCGTGGGCCCCCGACTCGCCAGCCCCCGACTCGCCAGCCCCCGACTCGCCAGCCCCCGACTCGCCAGCCCCCGACTCGCCAGCCCCCGACTCGCCAGCCGCCGTCTCGTCCGCATTGCCGGCGGCCGTGCTCACGTGCGTGAGGTCGCGGCGCAGCCCGGCGGCTCCGTGCAGGTAGACGTGCGTGACCTCCGCGCGGGTGAGGGACGTCTCGACGTGCATCATCAGCCGAACCACCCGCGGGAGCGAGCCCTCGATCTCGAGCTCGCGCGCGCACATCAGCGGCACGTCGACGAGCCCCAGCGCCCGGGCGGCGTACGCGGGGAACTCCGAGCGGACGTCGTCGGTGGCGGTGAACACGATGCTGATCAGGTCGTCGGTCGACAGCGTGTTCTCGCGGAGCACCGTGCGCACCAGCTCGGTCGTGCGGTCGAGCAGGTGGTCACGCTCGTCGCGGTCGAGCTGGGTCGCCCCGCGGATCGCTCGTACGGCCATCGGATCGCGTCGCCGCCCTCTCCCTACAGTCCGACCAGGTCCAGCAGCGGCCCGAGCTCGTCCAGGGTGAGCTCGCGCAGCTGTCCCGTGCGCAGTGTGCCCACCCGTACGCTTCCCAGCGAAGTACGGGTCAGCCTGCGGACAGGATGGCCGACCGCGTCGAACATCCGCCGCACCACCCGGTTGCGGCCCTCGTGCAGGACCACCTCGACCAGGGTGCGCGGCGGGCCCTGGCCAGAGACGGTGTCCCGCACGGTCACGGCGTCGCAGACCACCGGGCCGTCGTCGAGCTCGACACCCTCCAGCAGTCGCCGTCGGGTGGCGGGGCGGACCCGGCCCTCGACCTCGGCGACGTACGTCTTCGGTACGGCGTACGACGGGTGCGCGAGCCGGTGCGCCAGCTCCCCGTCGTTGGTGAGCAGCAGCAGTCCCTCGGTGTCGGTGTCGAGGCGGCCCACGTGGAAGAGCCGCTCGGGACGGTCGGACACGAGGTCGCCGATGCTGCGCCGACCTTCCGGGTCGCTCATGGTGCTGACCACTCCGCGGGGCTTGTTGAGCACCAGGTAGACGTGGGGGCTGACCGGAGGCAGCCGGCGGCCGTCGACCCTGATCACCGCCCGGGTGGGGTCGACTTTGACGCCGAGCCGGGTCACCACCTCGCCGTCGACCTCCACCCGACCGGCGAGCATGAGCTCCTCGCACTTGCGCCGGCTGGCGACCCCCGACTGCGCCAGCAGCTTGTGCAGCCGGACCTGCCCGTCGTCGCCGGGACGCTCAGTCCCGGGCACCGGGGTCGACCAGCTCGGCGGCCTCGTCGTCGGGGGGAAGGAAGGGGGCCAGGTCGGGAAGCTCGCCGAGGCTGGTCAGGCCCATCCTCTCCAGAAAGTAGGAGGTCGTCCGGTACAGCACCGCACCCGACACCGGCTCCAGCCCGGCCTCCTCGACCAGCCCGCGGGTCAGCAGGGTGCGCATCACACCGTCGACGTTGACGGCGCGTATCGCCGACACCCGCCCGCGGCTGACCGGTTGCCGGTACGCGACGACGGCGAGCGTCTCCAGCGCTGCCTGGGTCAGCCGCGCCTGCTGGCCGTCGAGCACGAACCGCTCGACGGCGTCGGCGTACTGCTCGCGAGTGAAGTAGCGCCAGCCGTCGCCGACCCGGCGGAGCTCGAAGCCGCGGCCCTCCTCGTCGTACGAGGCGGCCAGGGCGACGAGCGCCTCCTCGACGTCGGGGACGGGGTGCCCGACCGCGGCCGCCAGGGTCGCGGCGTCGAGCGGTTGGTCGGCCACCAGCAGCACGGCCTCGAGCGCCGGGCGCAGGTCGAGAGTGGGCAGGGGGTCGGCCGACAGCTCGGTCGCCTGGGTCATGGCCCTCCTCTTGGGTCGCTGGCGGGGTCGGTCGCGGGCTGGCCGTCGAACTCCTCGGACACCGTGATCTCAGCCTCGTCGTCGCCGGTCCACCGTACGTACAGCTCACCGAGCGGGCTCATCTGCTCGAAGGCGACCGTGCCCTCACGGTAGAGCTCCAGCAGGGCGAGGAAGCGGGCCACCGTGGTGGGAGTGTCGGGCGAGTCCTGCACGAGCGTACGGAACGTCGCGGTGCGCATCCGCCGCAGTCGGTGGACGAGCGTGGATGCCTGTTCGCGAACGCTGACCGCGGGTGCGTGCAGGTGGTCCAGTGACAGCACGGGCTCGGGGCGCGGGGCGAGTGCCCGGGCGGCCAGGGCCGCGAACTGCTCGGGCCCCAGCGAGAACACCACGTCGGGCAGCAGCCCGGCGAACTGCTGGTCGACCCCGACGGCGCGGGGATGGCGACGGGCCTGGTCGGTGAGCCGGGCGCCGAACGTGCCGGCGACCTGCTTGAACGCGCGGTACTGCAGCAGCCGCGCGAACAGGAGGTCGCGCGCCTCCAGCACCGCGAGGTCGTCCTCGTCGTCGACCTCGGCCGCCGGCAGCAGCCGGGCGGTCTTGAGGTCGAGCAGGGTGGCGGCGACGACGAGGAACTCGGTGGTCTGCTCGAGGTCCGGGCCCAGCGCCTTGAGGTGGCTGAGGAACTCGTCGGTCACCTGGGACAGCGCGATCTCGCAGATGTCCAGCTCGTGCTTGCCGATGAGGCTGAGCAACAGGTCGAAAGGACCGTCGAAGTTGTCGAGGTGTACCGAGAAGCCTGCGTCCGCCTCGGGGCGTGAGGGGCCTGCCGCGATGTCGACCGTCACCGTCACGACCGGCCCAGCCGACGTACCAGCTCGGAATCGTCGCCGCGCTCGGCAACGTCGGCCAACACGATCGCCACCGCCTCGCGCACCAGCCGACCGCGGTCGACCGCCAGCCCGTAGTCGCGGCGCAGCGCCAGCCGGGCGTGCTCGAGATCGAACAGCTCGTCGCGGGTGACGTAGACGGTCATCTTCTCGTCGTGGCGTACCCGGCCGCTGCCGCGACGCTTCTCGTCGTCGTCAGGGTCGGGATCGGGGACAGCGGTGGGCTTCGGCGCCCCGGCGGCGGTGGGGTCGTCCTCGTCCTGGGTGGCGCGGAACAGCTCGTCCGCGCCGGGCAGGCTCACCCTTCGTGGCACCGGACGAGCACCTCCCTGGCGAGCTGTCGGTACGCATCGGCACCGGCCGAGCCGGGAGCGTACGAGGTGATCGGCTCGCCGGCGACGGTGGAGTCGGAGAACTTCACGGTACGGCGGATGACGGTGTGGAACACCGCGTCACCCCACCCGTCGACCAGGGTCTTGAGGACCTCGCGGCCGTGCAGGGTGCGGCTGTCGTACATCGTGGCGAGCAGCCCGTCGATGCGCAGGCGGGGGTTGAGGCGCTCGGTGACCTTCGCGATGGTCTCGGTGAGCAGGGCCACACCGCGCAGAGCGAAGTACTCGCACTCGAGCGGCACGACCACACCGTCGGCGGCGGTCAGGGCGTTGATGGTCAGCAGGCCGAGCGACGGCTGGCAGTCGATCAGGATGACGTCGTAGTCGTCGAGCGCCGGGCGCAGCACCCGGGCCAGCGCCTGCTCGCGGGCGACCTCGGTGACCAGCTGCACCTCGGCGGCGGACAGGTCGATGTTGGAGGGCAGCAGGTCCATGCCGTCGACGTTGGTCTTGCAGATCACATCCTCGAGGCGCGTCGTGCGCTCCATGAGGAGGTTGTAGACGGTGCCCTGGAGGGCGCTGGGGTTGAACCCGAGCCCCACCGACAACGAGCCCTGGGGGTCGAAGTCGACCAGGAGCACCCGGCGCCCGTACTCCGCGAGGGACGCTCCGAGGCTGATGGTGGTCGTGGTCTTGCCGACTCCGCCCTTCTGGTTGCACATCGCGATCACCCGGGCCGGACCGTGTAGCTCCAGTGGTGCTGGGACCGGCAGGTCCGGCAGCGGGCGGCCGGTGGGGCCGAGCCGGGGCTGTTCTGCCGTGGGCCCGCTGACCGGGGTGTCCGCCACCGTGGTCCCGTCCGCCGGTGCGGAGGTGTGCGGTGCGATGTCATGTGGTGTGGTGCGGGGCGGGTCGGTGTCCGGTAGTGCAGTGTCCGGTGGTGCGGTGCCGTGTGGTGCGGTGTCGGTCAGGGCCGCGGGTGCGTCGGACATGCTGACCTCCGAGGGGGCGTCCGGTGGGAGCCGGGTGACTTGTCGACAATTCAGCGACGCCCCCGACGCTACGTGGAGCCGCCTGCAGCCCAGCTCAGGCCGGACCGGCGTGTCGCCCCGAAGTCCATCTCAACTGCCACAGCGGCCCCATCAGCCGCTCCAGCCCCAGCGGCCCCATCAGTCGCTCCAGCCCCAGCGGGACGTCATACCAGCCGCACTACCGCAGCGAAACTGGCACTCCCATGGCGCTGCAGCGCCCGAGGAGTGCAGTTTTCGCAGCCCACCCTGCGAAAACTCGCCCCCGTACGCCCCCGAGTCGGCCGTCACGACAGGGCGCGGGGGTGGGAGGTGGCGTAGACCTCGCGGAGGCGGTCGACGGTGACCAGCGTGTAGACCTGGGTCGTCGTCACCGACGCGTGGCCGAGCAGCTCCTGGACCACGCGTACGTCGGCGCCGCCGTCGAGCAGATGGGTGGCGAAGGAATGCCTGAGGGTGTGCGGCGACACGTCGGCGTGGATGCCCGCCCGCTCGGTCGCCTTCACGAGAACGGTCCAGGCGCTCTGCCGGGACAGTCGGCCACCGCGAGCGTTGAGGAACACCGCTGGCCCGCCCGTCCCGGCGGCGACCAAGCGGGGCCGGGCGCGCACGAGGTACGCCTCCAGGGCAGCCGCCGCGTACGAGCCGACGGGCACCACGCGTTGGCGGCCACCCTTGCCACGCAGCAGCACCGATGCGCCGGCGTCGACGTCCGGCTGTCCCGGCTCGGCACCGATGTCATCACCGATGGCGCCACCGATGTCACCATCGCCGCCGCCGCCGCTGCCGCTGCCGCCGCTGCCGCCGCTGCCCGCGTCTGTGACGGCGGCCCGGTCACGAGACCTGGCGCCGAGGTCGAGGTCGTCGATGTCGAGCCCGACCGCCTCGGAGATCCGGGCACCTGTTCCGTACAGCAGCTCGAGCAGGGCGCGGTCCCGCATCGCCAAGGTCGTGCCGGCGGCACCGGCGGCGTCCAGGATCGCCTCGATGTCACCGACCGGGAGCGCCTTGGGCAGCCGCTTGGGGGACGCCGGCGGGTGCACGGCGGCCGCCACGTCGGCGGCAGTGATGCCCTCCCGGAGCCAGAAGCGGTGCAGGCCGCGCACCGCTACTACAGCCCGCCCGGCGCTGGCCGCGGACAACGCCGGATGCTCGTCGTCCCCACTGCGCAGCCGGGCCAGGAAGGCCGACACGTGCTCCTCGCGCACCTCGCCGGGAGCGTCGATGCCCCGCCCCGCGAGGAACTCGACGTAGCGGCGCAGGTCACGCCGGTAGGACTGCACGCTGTTGCGCGCCAGCCCGCGCTCGACCACCAGGTGGTCGAGATAGCCGGCGACGGCTCCGGCCAGCGCTGACCGGCCCGACGGGCTCGGCGAGGCGGGCGTGCTCGACCCCGACGGAGCGGGCGGGGACGTGGAGGTCACCGTCAGCCGAGCACCTCGTCGAGGGAGACCTCGTCACGGCCGTGCGCCTCGGCGACCGGGCCGTTGGTGATGGCGCCGTCGTGGGTGTTGAGCCCCAGGGCCAGCGAGTGGTCGTCGCGCATCGCCTGCTGCCAGCCCTTGCCGGCCACGGCCGCCACGTACGGCAGGGTCACGTTGGTGAGCGCGTAGGTCGAGGTGTGCGGCACGGCGCCCGGCATGTTCGCGACGCAGTAGAAGACCGAGTCGTGCACCCGGTAGGTCGGCTCGTCGTGCGTTGTCGGCCGGGAGTCCTCGAAGCACCCACCCTGGTCGATCGAGATGTCGACGAGCACGCTGCCCGGCAGCATCCGCGACACCAGCTCGTTGTTGATCAGGGTGGGTGCCTTCGCGCCGGGCACCAGCACGGCTCCGATCACGAGATCCGCGTCCAGGACCGCGTGCTCGATCTCGTAGGCGTTGGACGCGACGGTCTGGAGGTGGCCCTGGTAGATGCGGTCGGCCTCGCGCAGCCGCTCGATGTTCTTGTCCAGCAGCAGCACCTCCGCCTGCATGCCGAGGGCGATCGCGGCGGCGTTCATGCCGGAGACGCCCGCGCCGATCACGACGACCTTGGCGGCGTACGTCCCGGAGACGCCGCCCATCAGTACGCCGCGCCCGCCGCCCTGCCGCATCAGCTGGTACGCGCCGGCCTGGGGCGCCAGCCGGCCGGCCACCTCGCTCATCGGCGCCAGCAGCGGAAGCGCCTTGTCCGGGGTCTGCACGGTCTCGTAGGCGATCGCCGTGACCCCACGCTCGACCAGAGCGTCGGTGCATGCCTTGGAGGCGGCCAGGTGCAGGTACGTGAACAGGGTCTGCCCCGCTCGCATCCGGTCGTACTCGGACTCGATCGGCTCCTTCACCTTGAGGATGAGATCGCCGCTCCCCCAGACGTCATCGGCCGAGGGGAGCATGCTCGCGCCGGCGTCGACATAGGCCGAGTCCGGGATCGACGACCCGACCCCGGCCTCTGTCTCCACGAAGACCTCGTGGCCCTGCCCGGCCAGCTCGTGGACGCCGGACGGCGTGATCGCGACCCGGTACTCGTGGTTCTTGACCTCGCGGGGAATGCCGATCTTCACGTCTGCTCACGTCCTTCGTCGCCTGCATGGTCACCCGGCACGCCCACCCGTGACCGGCTGCCGGCGGGAACGCCGACGCAGCCGACTCTAGTGCCGCCGGCGCGTCGCGCCGCTATGAGGCGAAAGGGCACATTGTCAGCGTCTGCCCAACGTCGCGCCGGTCGCCGACCCCGGGCGCTCGCCGTCAGACCAGGGTGACGACGATCTTCCCGACGTGCGGACCCGGTACGAACCGCTGCTGTGCTGCAGCAACTCGCGTCATTCATCAGGACCCGTCAGCCGCTCCTGGCCGCCCAGACCGCGAGCAGGCCGACGATCGCCATCGAGTCGGTGATCCGGCCCTCGAGAACGGCGCGTACGGCGTCGGCCATCGGCACCCACACGACCTCCATGTGCGCTTCCTCGTGCTCGCGCTCGGGCACTGAACCGGCCGCCGCCGGCGTGAGGTCCGAGGCGACGAAGACCTGCCAGTGCTCGTCGGTCATCCCGGGCGACGACCACAGCTCGACCAGGGGTGTCCACGTGTCGGCCGCCACGTCCGTCTCCTCGACCAGCTCACGGGCGATGGCGTCGCGCGCCGACTCGCCGTCCACGTCGAGGATGCCGGCGGGCAGCTCGAGCAGCCGCTTGCCCGCCGCGTGACGGAACTGGCGCAGCAGCAGCACCCGGTCGTCGGCATCAAGCGCCACGACCCCGACCGCCCCCTTGTGCTCGACGACGACGCGGTCGAACTCCGCACCGTCCGGGCTCTGCAGCGTGTCCTCGCGGACCGCGACGAACCCACCGTCGTAGCGGCGCCGGCTGCCCACGACGGGCCAGCGCTCGTCGGTGTCCTCCAGCTCGTCACCCGGCTGCCAGAGTCGACCCGGCAGCTGCGGGTGTGGCCTCACGCGGGCGCCTGCGCCGGGGCGCGGACGTCGAGCCCGGGGACGGGATGGGGCTCTTCCTCGCTGATCGGCAGCCGCAGCTCACGCTGGCGGCGCAGCGCCGCCCCCACCAGACCGGCGAAGAGCGGGTGCGGGCGGGTGGGGCGGGAGCGGAGCTCGGGGTGCGCCTGCGTCGCAAGGTAGAACGGGTGCACCTCGCGCGGCAGCTCGGTGAACTCGACGAGGGTCGCGTCGGGGGACGTGCCGCTGACCACCAGACCGGCCGCCTCCAGGTCCTTGCGGTAGCGGTTGTTGACCTCGTAGCGATGCCGATGCCGCTCGTGTACCGATGTCCGCCCGTAGAGCTCGGCCACGATGCTGCCCTGCTGGAGCGTGGCAGGGTACATGCCGAGACGCATGGTCCCGCCGAGGTCCCCGGCACCCTCGACGAACTCCTTCTGCTCGGCCATCGTGGCGATCACCGGTGCCGGTGTGTCGGGATCGAACTCCGACGAGTCGGCGCCCGTCATCCCGGCGACCGTGCGGGCGTACTCGATCACCATGCACTGCAGGCCGAGACAGAGCCCGAGCGTGGGGATCCGGTGCTCCCGCGTGTGGCGCAGCGCCCCGACCTTGCCCTCGATGCCGCGGACACCGAATCCCCCCGGCACGCAGACGGCGTCCACATCGGCGAGCGCCTTGGCCGCGGACTCCGGCGTGCCGCAGGTGTCGGAGGCGACCCAGCGCAGGTGCACCCGGGCGCTGTGCTCGAAGCCGCCCGCGCGCAGCGCCTCGGCCACCGACAGGTAGGCGTCGGGCAGGTCGATGTACTTGCCGACCAGTGCCACGGTCACGTCCTCGTCGGGCGAGTGCACCCGCCGCAGCAGGTCGTCCCAGCGGGTCCAGTCGACGTCGCGGAACGGCAGGCTGAGGCGGCGCACGACGTACGCGTCGAGCCCTTCGGCGTGCAGGACCTTGGGGATGTCGTAGATCGACGGCGCGTCGACGGCCGCGACCACCGCTTCCTCGTCGACGTCGCACATCAGGGAGATCTTGCGCTTGATCCCCGCCGGGATCTCCCGGTCGGCGCGGCAGACCACGGCGTCCGGCTGGATGCCGATGGAGCGCAGCGCGGCCACCGAGTGCTGGGTGGGCTTGGTCTTGAGCTCGCCCGACGGCCCGATGTAGGGCACCAGCGACACGTGCAGGAAGAAGCACCGGTCGCGCCCGATGTCGTGGCGGACCTGGCGCGCCGCCTCGAGAAAGGGCAGGGACTCGATGTCACCGACCGTGCCGCCGATCTCGGTGATCACCACGTCGACGTCCGGGCCGGCCATGGCTCGGATGCGGTCCTTGATCTCGTTGGTGATGTGCGGGATCACCTGGACCGTGTCGCCGAGGTAGTCGCCCCGTCGCTCCTTGGCGATCACGTCGGAGTAGACCTGGCCCGTGGTGACGTTGGCGCGACCGGACAGGTCGACGTCGAGGAAGCGCTCGTAGTGCCCGATGTCCAGGTCCGTCTCGGCCCCGTCGTTGGTGACGAAGACCTCGCCGTGCTGGAACGGGTTCATGGTGCCGGGGTCGACGTTGAGGTACGGGTCGAGCTTCTGCATCGTGACCCGGAGCCCACGGGCCTTCAGCAGCTGGCCGAGGCTGGAGGCGGTCAGGCCCTTGCCCAGCGACGAGGCGACGCCGCCCGTGACGAACAGGTGCGTGGTGGACCCACTACCAGCCAAGAGGACTCCCGTGGTCGAGGTGAACGACCCAACATCCGCCCACGGGATTCCACCGTATCAGCGTCCGGCGTTCCTACTGGTCCGCACCGCCACCGGCGCGCGCGCCGAGGCTGCCCAGGGGTGGCACGGCGCCGTCGGCTCCCGACGGCCCATAGTCGCCGGTGCCGCCCGCCGACTGCTCCACCAGGGCGAGCACGGCGACCAGCCGGCCGGTGATGATCTCGATCCCGTCGACCGTCGACACGCCGGTACGGGCGTCGGACGCCCGCAGCGCGGCCACGGCTCCGGTGACGGCTGAGCCGGTCGTGCCCGCCACCACGGTGCCACCGCCGACCCCGTTGATGCCCGTCGCCAGCTCGGACACGACCTCGGCCTGCCCCTCGGGCGCGTCGCGGGGAGGGTCACCGGCGACCAGCCGGGCGAGCGACGCGCGTCGCTCGATGCTGCCCTCGACGTCGAGGAAGCCGGCCTCCTCGAAGGCCGCGAGGATGCTGTCCGCGGCTCCGCCGACCTCGGCGTCTGCGGGCGAGTCGGTGACCAGCGCGTGGCCGAGAGCGCTGCCCACCCGCTCGTACCCACTCGCGGCCTGAGGGATCTGAACCCCGTCGACGCTGTCGAGCAACCCTTCGACCAGGCTCTCGGCCAGCTGGCGCTGTGCGGGGTCGAGCACAGCCTTGGTGAGTGTCACCGTGGAGGTGATCTGCGCCCCGGCGGTTCCGAGGTTCTTGACCAGCTCATCCGCGACCGCCGGATCCGCGCCCGGCAGCAGGATCAGCGAGACCGACCTGCCGTCCAGACGGTCGCCGATCACGAGGCCCGCTGTCCCGGCGCTGTACGCGCTGGAGAAGTCGCTGAACTCGCGTGCGCTCCGTAGCTCCTCCTCGAGCTCCTGGTCGCTGTCGTCGTCGGGGCTTGCCGCCGCCAGCTGACCTCCGACCGGGTCCTGGAGCGGTCCGGCGCCGAGCGCGATGCCTCCCGCCAGCGCGAGGAAGATCGCCGCCAACGAGATGAGGTGGTAGCGGATGTCGACCATCAGGTGAGCCCCCGGACGAACGTGACGGTGTCGTCCCATACCGAGGTGACGGCATCGGCGCCGGCACCGAACCACTCCTGGCCGACCGGGGTGGTGGCGACCGCCACCGCGACGGCGAGCACGGCCGCCAGCATCAGCAGGACGAGGTGCCACGGGGCAAGCTGGCTGCGGTGGAGGCGGGCGGCCGTCCTCGCGTCGAGCAGCCGGGGAGCGACCCGTAGCCGCGTGAGGAATGCGCTGGCCATGGCTGAGCGGCCGCGGTCGAGGAAGTCCATCAGGTCGGCGTGCGCGCCTGCCAGCACGATGACGTCGGCACCGCCGGCGTCGACGAGCAGCAGGGCGGCGTCCTCCGCAGTGCCCGAGACAGCGAACGGGACGGGCTCCACGCCGAACGTGTCCAGGCGCTCCCGCGCGGGAGGGCTGCCGCCACGGGGCCGGTGCGCGACCATCTCGGCGCCGCAGCGCAGGACGGTCTCGGACGCTGCGTCCAGGTCTCCGACGACCACATCGGGTGTCAGACCGGCCTGGAGCAGCGCGTCGGCACCAGCGTCGACGCCGACCAGCACGGGGTGTCGGTCCTTCACGAAGGACCGCAGGGCGCGTAGGTCGCCCCGGTGGTCGCGCACGGTGGAGACGACGAGCACCTCGCGTCCACGCACCCTGGTGGAGAGATCCGGGATGCCGACGTCGTCCAGCAAGAGCTCGTGCTCGCGCCGCAGGTACTCCGCGGAGTCGAGGGTGAAGGCCTCGAGCCGGGCGCCGAGGCCGGAGCGCGCATGCTCGGTCAGCTCGACCACCCGGTCGGCGCCCAGCAGGTCGCCCTCGGCGATCTGCTCGTCGCCATGCCACACGGTGCCCTCGTGCACCCGGAGCCGGTCACCGTCGGAGACCCTGCTGAGCGTCGAGGCTTCCACGTCCACCAGCGGGATGCCGGCGGCGGCGAGCACTCCCGCGCCGAGCGCGGGGTACCGGCCTGAGACCGACGCGGCGGCATTGACGACGGCAGCGACCCCGGCCCCTGCCAGTGCCTCAGCGGTGGGCCGGTCGAGGTCCACGTGCTCGATCACCGCGATGTCACCAGGGCGCAGCCGGCGGATCAGCGCTGTGCTCCGACGGTCCACCCGGGCGGTCCCGGTGACGCCGGGCAACTCGTCTCGACGCGAACGCCGGGTCAGGCGGCGCGCGGGACCTGGCAGCCGCCGTCGGGAGCTGGGTCCACGGGGTCGCAGGGTGCTCAGCCTCATATCGTTTCCGAGCCTGTCACGGTACCTGGTTGCGGCCCGGCATTGCGGAGGCCGGGCGCGCCGCCCGATCAGCTCCCCGGGCGCGCCGCCCGATCAGTGGGAGCCGCGGTCCTGTGTGGCCAGCGCCAGGAGCTCCTCGGCGTGTGCGGCCGCGGTGGCGGAGTTCTCCAGCCCCGCGAGCATTCGCGACAGCTCCCGGACCCGGCCGGCCGAGTCGAGTGCGCGGACCCCGCTGGTCGAGACGGTGCCGTCGTCGGACTTGGCCACCACGTAGTGGCGATCGGCGAACGCCGCCACCTGCGGCAGGTGGGTCACCACCAGGACCTGGGCTCGGCGGGCGAGCCTGGCCAGCCGGCGGCCGACCTCGACGGCCGCACGCCCGCCGATTCCCGCGTCGATCTCGTCGAACACGAACGTCGGCACGGGATCTGTGTCCGCGAGCACGACCTCGAGGGCGAGCATCACCCGGGAGAGCTCACCACCGCTGGCGCCCTGCGCCAGGCGGCGGGCGGGCGTCCCGGCGCTGGCCGCCAGCTGCAGCTCGACCTCGTCGGCTCCGTCCGGGCCGAGGTCGCCGGCCGGTCGCACTGCCACGACCAGCCGTGCGTCCGGCATCGCGAGCTCGGCCAGCTCCGAGGAGACCCGCTGGGACAGCGTCGATGCCGCCTCGACCCGGACCGCGGTGAGCCGGCCGGCCAGCTCGGTCACCCGGGTGGCGAGCTCGGCGACCTCGGCGCGCAAGGCATCGATGGCATCGCCGGCCCCCTGCAGGTGTGAGAGCCGGGCGCCGGCCTGCTCGGCCCACGACACGACGTCGTCGGCCGTCGGACCGTACTTGCGGGTGAGGGCGGCCAGCTGGGACCGTCGCGCCTGCACCGCGGCCAGCCGGGCAGGGTCGACCCCCACGCTTTGGGTGTAGGCGGCCAGATCCAGCGCCAGGTCCGCGGCGGCATAGGAGAGCTCGGCTGCGCGGTCGGCCAGCCCCGCGAGCTCGGAGTCGTGGTGGCGTACAGCGTCCAGGGCCGCGCGCGCCGTTGCGGTGAGGCCGGTGACATCGGGAGCCTGCTCGGCCTGCTCGGCGCTCCCGGTCAGCGCCGCATGGGCGCGCCCGGCCGCGGCCAGCAGCGACTCCGCGTGGGCGAGCCGGTCCTCCTCGGCGCGCAGCATGTCGTCCTCGCCAGGCTGTGGCGCCACCGCGGCGATCTCGTCGAGGCCGTGCTGCAGAGCGTCGATCTCGCGGGCCCGTTCCTGCTCCCGGTCGACGAGGTCGGTGAGGTCGGCCCGGGCCGCGGTCAGCCGGCGGTGGGCGGGGCGGTAGGCGGCCAGCAGACGGGATGCCGGCTCGCCCGCGAAGCGGTCGAGAGCCGCGCGCTGAGCGGCCGGCTGACGCAGCCGGTGCTGCTCCGACTGCCCGTGCACGGTGACCAGACGGTCGCCGACCGGGGCGAGCACCGAGGCGGGTACGGCGGCGCCGCCCAGGAACGCGCGCGAGCGCCCTGCGCCCTCGGCGCTGAGCGTGCGGGCGAGGATGGCCGAGCCGTCCTCGTGTTCCCCTCCGGCGGCCTCCACCATCGAGGCCACATCGGGGAGACCGGACAGTGACACGGTGCCCTCGACGCGGGCCTGTCCGGTCCCGTCGCGGACCAGCCCGGTGTCGGCGCGTCCCCCCTGCAGCAGCGCCAGCGCCGTGACGACCATGGTCTTTCCGGCGCCGGTCTCACCGGTGACGGCGGTGAATCCGGGGCCGAGCGTGAGCGACGCCTCGTCGATGACGCCGAGACGGCGCAGCCGGATCTCCTCGAACATCCGCGCGCCCGTTCAGGCGTCCGGGTCGTGGATGCCGCGCCACCCGGCCGTGGGCAGCCCGAACTTGCGGACCAGCCGGTCGGTGAAGGGCGCCTGGTGCAGCCGGGCCAGCAGCACCGGCGGGTCGCCCCGACGTACCTCGATCCGGGCCCCGGGCGGCAGGTCGTACGTCCGCCGACCGTCGCACCACAGCACCGCTTTGCCACGCTGGTTCCGCAGCAGCGTGACGGCGACCACCGACGTCGGAGACACCACGAGCGGGCGGGCGAAGAGCGCGTGGGCGCTGAGCGGCACCAGCAGCAGGGCGGCCAGATCCGGCCACACCACGGGCCCGCCCGCGCTGAAGGCATAAGCGGTCGAGCCGGTCGGCGTGGCACACACCACCCCGTCGCCGGACCAGCGCGACAACGGCCGGTCGTCGACCTCGACCAGCACCTCGAGCATCCGCTGCCGGGCGGCCTTCTCGACACTTGCCTCGTTGAGCGCCCAGCAGCCGTGCAGGAGCTCACCGTCCGAGAGAACCCGGATGTCGACGGTCAACCGCTCCTCGACCGTCCACTGCCGGTGCACCACCTGTCTCACCGTCGTCGCGAGGTCGTCGGACTCGGCCTCCGCCAGAAAGCCGACATGGCCGAGGTTCACCCCGAGCAGCGGGGTCCGGGTCGGCCGGGACAGCTCAGCCCCGCGCAGGATGGTGCCGTCGCCGCCGAGCACGACGACCAGCTCGCAGCCGGCGGCGGCGTCGGCCGAGGCGGGGACGCACTCCATCGGGACGGCGGGGTCGAGTCCGAGCTCGGCAGCCTCGGTGTCGAGCAGGCGAAGAGCGACCCCGGCGTCGGCGAGCTCCGAGCACAGCAGCTGGGCCGCCTCGCGCGCCGCCTTGCGGCCGGTGTGAGCCACGAGCAGAACCGTGCGGTCGTCCGACGCCTGGGGCTCGCTCACCGGGTCAGCCTCTCACCCGTCGGCCCCGCTGCCACGGCACCGTCCACGGCCTCGGCGCGGGGTGGTGGGGCGTCGCGGCGCAGCCAGCAGAAGTACTCCACGTTGCCCGCGGGCCCCGGCAGGGGGCTCGCCGTCACTCCGACGGTGCCCCAGCCGAGAGCGTGCGCTGCACCGACAACCTCCAGCACCGCTCCGGCCCTGAGCGCGGGGTCGCGGACGACACCACCGCGGCCGAGGCGCTCCCGACCGACCTCGAACTGGGGCTTGACCATGCACACGATGTCGCCGTCGGGCTTGCTCACGCGAACGAGGGCGTGGAGCACCAGCCGCAGGGAGATGAACGACAGGTCGGCGACGACCAGGTCGACCTCTCCCCCGATCTGCTCCGGTGCCAGGTCGCGGACATTGGTGCGGTCGACGACCATGACCCTCGGATCCTGCTGCAGCCGCCACGCGAGCTGGCCGTACCCCACGTCGACCGCCACCACCTGGCGTGCACCTCGGCGGAGCAGCACGTCGGTGAAGCCTCCGGTCGAGGCGCCGGCATCCAGGCAGCGTCGTCCGGACGTGGCCGGACCGCCGAGAGCCGTCAGCGCACCTGCCAGCTTGTGTGCGCCCCGCGAGACGTAGTCGGGCTCGTCGTCATCGGCCGCCAGCACCACGACCGCGGCATCGGTCCCCACCGCCGTCGAGACCTTGCGGGCCACCCCGCCACCGACAGTCACCCGCCCCTGCGCGATGAGGTCGGCAGCCTGGTCCCGCGAGCGTGCCAGCCCGCGACGGACCAGCTCGGCGTCGAGACGCACCCGGCGGGTCATCCCGAGACGGACGGGCCCCGGCTGGCTGCCCCGGCGAGGGCGTCGCGAAGGTCACGGTGGACGGCGTCGTAGACCTCGACGTGCTCGTCGACATCGAGATGGTCGAGTCGAGCAAGGTGGGCGAGCGCAGCCTGCACCCGGGGGTCAGGGAGCGGATCGCCGCCGTCCCCGTGCCCGCCGGGAGCACGGGTGGACTCGGAGCTGCGGTCGCCAGTGGTCCCCGCGGTGAGGTCGTCGATGGGGTCACCCGGGACCGGGGACTCGTCGGGTGGGCTCGCGTCGTCCATGGTGGCCTCCTCGCCAGGTCAGGCCATCATGTCGTTCAGCCGTCGCTCGACCTCGCCCACGTCCACCGTGTCGCGTGATTGTTGCGGATCCAAGCTGCTCGTGTCCGACTCGCTGTCCGATCGGGTGTCGCCGTAGGCCCAGCATGCGGCCACCACCGCCCGGAGCGCGGCGACGGCGCTGTCGGGGCCACGCCCGGAGCCGTCGTCCTGCCCCGCAAGCTGCAGAGCGCCGTCGACCACGGTGGCATCCCAGTGGCCGCACCGTGCACCGCCGTCGGTCTGCTCGACCTCGGGATGGCTGACCAGCAGGCCGCTCAGATCAGGAGCGACGTACGTCGGTCGGTCGTCGCCCTCGGCGGCGCACAGCTCGGCCACACCCGACACCCCGGTGAGGACCAGGAGGCTGGGCAGGCCAGCACGCGTGGCGCCGGCGATGTCGGTGTCCAGGCGGTCCCCCACCACCAGCGTCCTGTCGCCGCCGAGGCGACGCTGCGCCTCGGCGAACAGCGCCGGCTCGGGTTTGCCCGCCACCTGGGGGTCCCGCCCGGAGGTGGCACGCAGGACGTCGACCAGTGCCCCGTTGCCGGGCGCCCGACCGCGATCGGTCGGCACCGTCGGGTCCATGTTGCTCGCGATCCACGGGATGCCGTCGGCCAGCGCGTACGCCCCCTCGGCCAGCAGCGTCCACCCCACGGTGGAATGGAGTCCCTGGACGACCGCCGCGGGAGCCTCGCGGGCCGACCACACGGCCCTCAGGTCGTACTCGGCAAGGGCGGCCTCGAGCCCCTCGCCGCCCACGACCAACACCGCGGAACCCGCCGGTACGGCGTCGGCCACCAGCCGGGCCGCTGCCTGCGCGGAGGTCACGACATCGGTGTCGGCGGCGTCGACTCCGAGGTCGCGAAGGTGCTCGGCCACGCTCGCCGGCGGGCGGGAGGCGTTGTTGGTCACGAAGCCGAGGCGGCTGCCGGCCTCCCGGCACCGGGACAGATGGCAGACCGCGCCGGGGACGGCTGCCCGGCCGGCATAGACGACCCCGTCCAGGTCGAGTAACACCAGGTCGTGCTCGGCGACCAGGGCTGCTTCGGACGCGCCCAGGGGAGGCAGCGCGACGCGTGAGGAGGGCACGGCGCCAGCCTAGATCGTGACGCCCAGGTCCGGGTCTGGGCTGACCTAGGATGCGCCGGTGACGTCTCCTCCCCCGGATCGTGAGCTCGGGGCGCTTCAGCTGCAGCCGTTCCGCGGCCTGCACCTGTCTCCGGCCGTGACCGGGCGTGACCTGGCCGACGTCACCCTCGACCCCCCCGCCCTGTGGGACTTCGCCGCGATGTCAGGGCTCGCGGCCAGCTCGGACCACCACGTGCTGCGGCTGCTCGCACCCTCGCTCACCGGCGGTTCGTCCGCGCCGGAGACCGCGGCCGGCTGGCTGGCCAGTGGCGCACTGACCGCCGAGCGGTCGCCGGGACTCTATGCCTGGCGCTGGTCGTCGCAGGGCCGGTCGGTGGTGGGAGTCGCCGGCGCTCTGCCGCTGCCGGCACCGGACGTGTGGCCGCACGAGCAGGTACGCCCGGGGCTGCTGGCCGAGCGCGCCACCGAGCTCGGCAGCGGCGCGGTGCAGGCGGAGCCGATCCTGCTGCTGTACGACGGCTGGCAACCACTGCTCGACGGCACCCCGGAGGACGACTCGCCTCCGCTCGTCGAGGTGCAGGCTCCATCGGGCTCCCACCAGGTCAGCGCCATCACCGAGCCAGAGTCGGTCGCGGCGGTGAACGCGGCTCTCGCCGGCTCGTCGCTGGTGGTCGCCGACGGGCATCATCGCTTCGCCCTGCTCGGTGGTCGCGGCCGCCCCCGAACGCGCGCGTTCGTGCTGGTGGTGGACCAGCCCCGCTCCGAGCTCACCGTCGGGCCGATCCCACGTGTCGCCGGCGACGTGGACTGGGAGAAGGTCTGGTCCACCCCGGGTGCGCGTCTGGTGGAGCTGGCCGAGGACACGGAGGCCGACTTCCTGGCGGAAGGCCCGTCGGGGCGTCTGCGCTGGGTGCTGGGCGATCCGACCCGGACGGTCGGCCTCGAGATGACGCCCGGCGCGGCCGCCGCCCTGGGACCGGGACGGTCTGAGCCGTGCGGACCGATCTCCGCCGACATCTGCTCGCTGCATGCTCATCTGCTGCCGTGGTGGGGGGTGCCCCCCGAGCGGGTGCACTATGCCCACTCCTGGGACTCAGCGCGAACAGACGCCGGCGCCAGACGAGGACTGGCGGTGGCCGGTCGGCCGCCGCAGCTGCGCGAGGTCATGGCCGCTGCTCGTTCGGGCACGCTGCTGCCGCACAAGGCGACCTCGATCGCTCCGAAGCCTCGTGCGGGGCTGCTCATGCTCGGCGACGGCCTGGTGGGGTTCTGACCCGAGCCGGCCGAGGAGCAGCGCGGACGCGGCGGGCGCTCGCGACCTCGATCTCCACCCGGCTGGTCAGACCGACCGGGCCGCGCCTGAACCGCCGCCTGATGGCCCCGCGCACCTCGACAACAGCGCCTGGCTGCCACCTGCCGAGCACCTGCCGCAGCTTCGGCGTCCACGCCACGCAGTCCAGCACGTCGACGCGTTGGCGCTGGCGCGCGAGGCCCGGCGGCCGCGCCACGATCAGCCGGGCGCTGACCACCCGGTCGCCACTGGGCAGCTCCCGCTCCGCCGGGACTCCGGACACCCGGCCGCGCAGGCACACCTCGTTGACGTGGTCGGAGTCCGCGTCGGTGGCTCCTGCCGGGGGTCGTGTCGTGCTCGTCATGGCTGTCCCCACCTCCGGCCGAAGTCTGGTCGCCGTGACGGCCTGCGGTCTGGAGGCTGTGGACTCGAGGTGTCCTATCTGCCGGCGTCGCCCTGCCGGTCGAGCCTGGCCTGGAGCTCCTCGGCGCGCTCGAGCGCATCGGTGTCGCCCTGCCCGTCCACGCCGGCTGCGCGATGGAACCACTCCAGCGCCGCCGCGGCCCGACCGGCTGCCTCCAAGGCGTCCGCGTACGCGTACCTGAGCCGGGCGACCCACGGCGCCCGTGAGCGGGTGTGCAGATCCGCCGCCTCGAGCACACTGAGCGCTGCATCGACTTGGCCCCGGTCACGGCGGGCACCGGCCACCACGATGGCCATCTCGGCCTGACCGGCCGCATCGAGCGCCCGAACACCAGGGTCACGAGCCAGAGCCACCGCACGCTCGGGTCGACCGAGCGCTCGCTCGCAGTCCGCGATGAGCGGAAGCGAGTCGGGTGCACCGGTCATCCGACGCACTGTCCGCAGCTCGCGCAGGGCCTCGTCCCACCGCTCGGTGAGGTAGGCCAGCTCGGCGTACGCCTCGCGCACGACCGGCACCCGGGCGGCACGGGCTCGCGCGGCCCGCACGTGCGCGAATGCCGTCTCGGGGTCGTCGTCCATCTGCTGGCCGGCGGCCACCAGGTGCCGGGCCACTCGGACGGCCAGCCGATCCGGGAGACTGCTCAGCTGGTCGCGGGTCTGCCGGTCGAGCTCGCGACCGGTGATCGAGTCGGGCAGCGGAGGACCGTCGTAGTCCTCCTGGCTCAGGCGACGGCGACTGCCTGATCCCTCCGGCGAGGCCCGGCCGGGAACGTCCACCCCGGACCCTGGTGTGTCGCGTCCGCCGGTCGGGCGTCGACCGCGCCCCTCCAACGGTGGTCGACCCGAGCCGTCCTCTCGGCCACGGCGAGCCGGGCCGGCGCCGCGGCGAGCGGGACCCGGCTGTCCGCCGCGGCGCGGCGGTTGCCCACGACGACCACCGGACGCGGGCCGCCGGACGAACTCGTCCTCCGCCATCGCGAAGCCTCCTGGCCACTCTCTCGTCTGACCCGACCCCGGGCATCCCCGGACTCCCCAACGCAACGAGGCCACCTGGAGTCAGGTGGCCTCGTGCGGAAGGTTGTCCGGCGACGTCCTACTCTCCCACGCAGTCTCCCACGCAGTACCATCGGCGCTGAAGGGCTTAACTTCCGGGTTCGGAATGGGACCGGGTGTTTCCCCTTCGCCATGGTCGCCGAAACTCTATGGAGATGTGGTTGCCCGACCATATCTCGGGAACCGCACAGTGGACGCGCTTGATCTTTGTGGTGTGGGACAAGCCCTCGGCCTATTAGTACCGGTCAGCTCCGTGCATTACTGCCTTCTACTTCCGGCCTATCAACCCAGTCATCTACTGGGGGCCTTACCAGGTTGACCCTGTGGGAGACCTCATCTTGAGACATGCTTCCCGCTTAGATGCCTTCAGCGGTTATCACTTCCGAACGTAGCCAACCAGCCGTGCTCTTGGCAGAACAACTGGCACACCAGAGGTTCGTCCATCCCGGTCCTCTCGTACTAGG
>JAQSWV010000049.1 GCA_029266455.1 Nocardioidaceae bacterium | reverse complement strand
CTGCTCGACTGGCCGCTGCTCGACCGACCGCTGCTCGACCGGCCGCGGTTCGAGCGACTTCCGGATGGTGCCGCACCGTCTGCGCATGCCCCTCACACCAGCCAGTGCGCCGGGTAGCCGGCATCGGTGAGGGCGGGACGGTCGAGGCGGAACGGTGTCAGGTCGGTGCTGCTGGTCCCCCGGACGGCCAGCTCGGCCAGCAACCGCCCGAAGGTGGGAGCGAACTTGAAGCCGTGTGCCGCCCCCATCCCCACCGTCACCGCCTCGTGACCCGGCACGGGACCGAGCACGAAGTCGCGGTCGGGGACCAGCGTGTACAGGCACCGCACCGACCGCACCGGCGCCCCCGAGCCCGGCAACGTGGTCGCCATGAAGTCCGCCAGCCGCTGCTGCATCGGCTCGTCGACGTCGTACGAACGGTCGTCCACCGACACCTCGGGGCCGCCGCAGTCCTGGGCTGCTTTGACCGTCGCCTCGCCGTAGCACGGGAAGGCGTAGAAGCACGGGTCGTCCATCCACAACCAGAGCGGCATCACCGCGGGGGCGAACCGCTCGGGCCGGTCCGGGCGGAAGTAGGTCACCTGCTCCAGCGTCACGGTGAGCGGCACCTGGTGCCCGAGTCCGGCCAGCACCCGGTTCGTCCAGGCGTCCGCGCAGACCACCAGCCGTCGGCACCGGTACGTCGTCCCCCCCGCCTGCACCTCGACGCCGCCGGCACCCAGGTCGCGGACCCCGGTCACCGGGCTCCGGTCGCGCAGCACGGCCCCGTGGGCGCGGGCGCGGTCCTGCATGACCCGGGTGCCGCGCCCGGCCGGCACGACCGCCGCCCTGGGCTGGTGCACGGCCACGGTGCCCTCGGGCAGGGACAGCTGCGGCCACCGGTGCGCCACCTCGTCCCGGTCGAGCTCGTCGAAGGGAACACCGCAGGCCGCCATCGACGTGGTGTAGTCGGCCATCGGGATCGCCGGATCGGGTGGGAAGAGGTCGAGCCCGCCGACAACGCTCACCAGCTGCTCACCGCTGTCGGCCTCCAGGGCGGCCCAGTCGTCGTACGCCTCGAACGTGAGGGAGACGTACCCGGGGGTGTGGTAGCTGTGCCGCAGGATCCGGCTGGTGTCGTGGGAGGCGCCATGGACGTGCCCGAGCGCGAACTGCTCGAGGCCGAGCACCGACTCCCCCTGCCGGGCCAGGTGGTACGCAGCGGCGCTCCCCAGCGCGCCGAGACCGACGACGACGTATTCGAACGACTCACTCATCGGGACCGACCCTCCCGGGGTCGAGCCGGGGCAGCAGCCAGCGCCGGATGTCGAGGCTCCAGTCCTCCATGGGCGCGAACCAGCCCTGCGTGTAGGCGCGGGAGCTCATGCCCCGCTGCACCGACTCGCAGACCGCCCAGTCCTGGCGGTTGACCAGGTCCCAGAGGTCGCCGGCGTCGTCGGGGTCGAAGTTCGGCCGGTCGACCTCGTCGGGCGCGAACAGCAGGTCGCACTCGACCCGGGTGCGGTGGGCGCCCAGCGGGCGCAGCACGAACGCCGCCACATGGTCGGCGGAGCAGGAGACGAACAGGTTGGGGTAGACCAGCTCGCCCTTGTGCCGCGATCGCTCGTGCTCGTCCAGGTCGGGGAACGGCCGGCGACTGGTGGTGCCGGTCATGGTGAAGGTCCAGGCGCCTTCGCGGTGGGCGACCCCGTTGTCCCAGTCGAGATCGGTGCCGCCTCCGGCGAACGACGGCACCAGGCGGGTCAGCTCGGGATGCACCGGCCCGCAGTGATAGCACTCGTTGTAGTTCTCCAGCAGGACCTTGTAGTTCGCGCGTACGTCGTAGGTGAACCGCCGACCGCTCACCAGCGACGTCAGCGGATAGCGGGCCAGCCGGGCGCCGACGTCCGCGGTCTCGTCGGCCAGTGGCCGGGCGTGTGCCGGGGTGGGGTGGCAGAACACGAAGCCGCCCCAGGTGCCGACCCCGGCCGGCTGCAGGCCGAACTCCGTGGGATCGAACCCGGTGATCCCCTCGGTGTGCGGGGCCTTGAGCAGCCGGCCGTCCAGGCCGTAGGTCCAGGAGTGGTACGGGCAGCGCAGCGACCTCGCGGCACAGGGCGCCGGCGGGGCGTTGTCCTCGACCGGCACCAGCTGCGAGCCCCGGTGGCGGCAGACGTTGTAGGCGGCGTGCAGCGTTCCGCTCTCGTCGGTCGTGACGAGCACCGACTCGCCGACCACGTCGACCACGGCCAGCCGCTGCGGGCCGTCGAGCCCGAGCGCGTCCCGGCGGCCGACGCAGAACCACGAGTCGAGCAGCACCCGCTCGCGTTCGACCTCCCAGTGCGCGGGGTCGACGTACATCTGCTTCGGCAGCGCCGGCTGCAGCCGGTCGCTCGCCGCGAGCTGCTCGACCGCCGCGCCCGGACGCCCGGTGGCGCTCTGCGTCATGCGGTCACCTCCAGCTCTTGCTGACCCGCGGGTCAGTATCTGCTGGTCCAGCGTCTCACACCCGGCCATACCGGCGGAAGTGAACCGAAGCGGCCCACCCCCCATCGACGATCCGCGACTTGTGCAGGTGCCTGCGACGTCCGCAGCGCCGCTCCAGCCGCGATCCGCGACTTACGCAGGTGCCTGCGACGGTCCACAGCGCCGCTCCAGCCGCGATCCGCGACTTACGCAGGGCTTACAGCCTCCGCAGTGCGCGGATGATCAAGGGTGAACGTCGTAGTGCGCGGATGATCGCGGGCGGGGGTCGTCGTAGTGCGCGGATGATCAGGGGTGGAGATGATCAGGGGTGGAGGTGGCAGGCGGCGGAGTGGCCGCCGGCGGCCGGGAGCACGGCGAGCGGGGTGCCGACGCAGTCGTCGGCGACTCCGGCCGCGGCCGCGGCGCCGGAGGCCAGCGCCGGGCAGCGGGGGTGGAAGCGGCAGCCGGCCGGGACGCGGCACGGGTCCGGCGTCTCACCGGCCAGCACGACCGGCTCCCGCTGGTCTATCTCGGGAACGACCGACAGCAGCGCCCTCGTGTACGGGTGCTTGGGCCGGTGGAGGACCTCCTCGGTCGTGCCCTGCTCGACCACCCGGCCGAGATACATCACCACGATCCGGTCGGCGATGTTCCAGGCGAGCCCGAGGTCGTGCGTGACGACCAGCAACGACACGCCGAGCTCGTCGCGCAGCTGGAGCAGCAGCGACAGGATCTCCCCCCGCACCGAGGCGTCCAGGCTGCTCACCGGCTCGTCGGCGATGATGAGCCTGGGGTCCAGGGCCAGCGCCCCGGCGATGACGACCCGTTGACGCTGCCCGCCGGACAGCTCGTGCGGATAGCGCAGGGCGAAGCGCTCGGGCGGGCGCAGTCCGGCCTGCGAGAGGGCCCGGGCGACCCGGCCGGACTCGTCCTTGAGGCGGTGCACGCGGGGTCCCTCCGCCACCGCCTCGTAGACCGAGTGCCGTGGGTTCAGCGAGCCGGTCGGGTCCTGGAGGACCAGCTGGACCTCGCGTCGGTAGCGCCGCAGCGCCCGGGCACCGTACGACAGCTCCTCGCCGCGGAAGCGCACCACCCCGGACGAGGGGCGCACGAGACCGAGGATCGACCTGGCCAGCGTGGTCTTGCCGCATCCCGACTCCCCGACCACGGCGACGATCTCGCCACTCCCCACGCTCATCGACACCCCGTCGAGCGCTCGAGCCTCGCGGCCCGCGTACCCGCGGAAGCGGACCCGCAGGTCCGACACCTCCACCAGGGGCTGGCCGGAACGTTCCTCCGCTGCCGTGGCGGCGGTCGCCAGAGTGCTCACCGGAGGCCGGCCCCGTGGACCTCGGCCCCGTCGACGTGCACGCAGGCCGCGGCGCGTCCGGGTCCGGCCGGCCACAGTCGCACGTCGACGCTCGGGCACTGCGCCACCGCCTCCGGGCACCGGGGGTGAAACGGGCAGCCGCTCGGCAGATGGTCGGGGAACGGCGGGTCGCCCGGGAGGCCGGCCGGCGCGTAGCGCGAGGTCGTGTCGCCGATGGTCGGGAAGGCCCGCGCGAGGGCGCGGACGTACGGGTGGCGAGGATGCTCGAAGACCTCGCGGGCCGGCCCCTCCTCGACCACCCGCCCGGCGTACATGACGGCGACCTTATGGCAGGTGGTGGCCAGCACCGACAGGTCGTGGCTGATGATCAGCACCCCCATGCCCCGCTCGGCCGCGACGCCGGTCAGCAGCTCGAGTACCTGCGCCTGGACCATCACATCCAGTGCCGTGGTGGGCTCGTCGGCCAGCAGCACCTGCGGGTCGCAGGTCAGAGCCAGGGCGATCATGACCCGCTGCTTCTGCCCGCCGGACAGCTGGTGCGGGTACTGGTCGGCGTACCGGGCCGGAAGCCCCACCTGGGACAGCAGCTCGCCGACCCGCGCGCCGGCGGTACGCGGGGTCGCCTCCCGGTCATGTACCAGGATCGGCTCCACCAGCTGGGCACCGATGCGCTGGATCGGGTTGAGCGAGTGCAGTGCCCCCTGGAACACCACTGCGGCCTCGCCCCAGCGCACCGCGCGAAGCGCACTCCAGGACAGGGTCTGCACGTCCTTGCCGCCGACCAGGACCTGACCGGCCACGGTCGCCGACTTCGGCTGCAACCGGAGGACCGTCGAGATCAGGCTCGACTTGCCGCACCCGGACTCCCCCGCGAGCCCGACCACCTGGCCGGCATCGACGGTCAGGTCGACTCCGCGTACGGCCGGGACCGGCCCCGCGGCCGTCCGGTACGTCAGGTGGACGTCCCGCAGCTCCAGCACGCTCATGTCAGTCCCGTCCCAGCCGCGGGTCGAGCACCGACTCGAGCGCCCGGCCGATCAGCGTGAACGCCAGCACCACGAGGATCACGCAGATCCCCGGCGGCAGCAGGTACCACCAGGCACCCGTCGACGCGGCTCCGGCGCCATTGGCCTTGTCGAGCATGGTCCCCCAGGAGTCGAGGTAGGGGTCGCCGAGGCCGAGGAAGGCGAGGGTGGTCTCGGAGAGGATGACCAACGCCACCGTGAGAGTCGTGTTGGCCAGCACGAGGGGCATCACGTTGGGGAGCACGTGTCGCACCATCTGGTGCCAGTCGCTGCCGCCGAGCGCCTTCGCCCGCTCCAGGTACGGGCGTCCCTCGACGCTGAGCGTCTGGGCCCGGACGAGCCGTGCCGTGCCCGGCCACGAGGTGACGCCCAGCACCAGCACGATCGTGCCGAGACCGCGCTGACCGAGGACGGCGGCGAGAACCACCACCAGCGGGATGAAGGGGATGACCAGGAACCAGTCGGTGAGCCGCTGCAGCAGGCTGCCCAGCAACCCCCGGTAGTGACCGCTGCCGATTCCGACCAACGTGCCCAGCACCATCGAGATGGCCGATGCGGCCACGCCGACGGTGAGCGACGCCCTGGCCGCCCAGGCGAGCACCGCCAGGATCGAGCGGCCGCCCTCATCGGTGCCCAGCCAGAACTCGCCGCTCGGCGGCTCCAGCGTCTCGTTCTGCACGGTCTTGGTGATGTCGAGCATGTCGGCGGGGAAGAGCACCGGCGCCAGCAGGGCGATGAGCGCGAAGAGGCCCAGGATCACCAGCCCCGCCATGCCGGAGCGGTGCGCGGCATAGCTGCGGGCGAACCGCCTCAGCGCGGCGCCGCGCCGCGCACGGGCGGCGGCCCGCGACGACAGCATCACCGATGGCGGCTCCGTGCTCACGTGCGGATCCTGGGGTCGAGCACAGCGACGGCCACGTCGGCGAGGATGTTGCACACGATCACCGACACGGTGAACACCAGGAACAGGGCCTGCATCAGCACGAAGTCCTGCTCGGTGATCGCCTCGAATGTGAGCAGCCCGAGGCCGGGGTAGGAGAAGACGGTCTCCACCGTGATGGCGCCGCCGATGATGAACCCGATGTTGAGGAAGATCAGGGTGATGGTCGGGAGCGAGGCGTTCGGCACGGCGTGCCGCCTGCGCACCACGTGGTCCATCAGGCCCTTGGCACGCGCGGTCGTGAGGTACTCCTGGCTCAGCTCGTCGACGATCGACGCCCGCATGATCAGCGAGTACTCGGCCAGGTAGACCGCCGCGAGCGCCACGGCGGGGAGGACGGTGTGCTCGGCGACGCTCACCACGCCGGCCATGGACAGAGGCTCTATCCCCGAGTCGATGACACCCCCGCTCGGGAACAGCGACGGGAACGGCCCGATGCCGCTCGAGAACGTGAGGATCAGTAGCAGCCCGAGCCAGAACTCCGGAGTCGCGTAGAACAGCAACGTGACGCCGGTCGACACCTTGTCGAAGGAGCCGCCGCGCCGCCACCCCGCCCGGATGCCGACCCGGATCCCTATCAATGTCGCCAGCAGTGTGGAGGTCCCCAGCAGCACCAGGGTCGGCCAGGCGCGCCCGCCCACCAGGTCCCAGACCGGCTGACCCTTCCAGGCAGAGATGCCCTGCAGGGCGAGCGGGTCGCGTAGGTAAGCCCAGAACTGCTCCATGACCGGGGCGTTCAGCTCGTCGCGGATCCTCGCCAGGTCCTGAGCGCTGATGTTCTTGACCGCCCGGTAACGCGCGGCGGGGTCACCAGGGAGCAGCCGGAAGAGGAAGAAGTTGAACAGCAGCACGAACAGGAGCGTGCCGAGGCCGGAGAGCAGCCGTAAGCCGATGAAGCGGCCCAGCCCTCCGGAACCTCCGCCGGGCGTCGAATCGTCGGAGAGCTCCGTGGCAACAGGTGACGTCACCGCCACCTGGTCACTCCACGTCCGCTGAGGAGTTCCGTCGGCGGACCACCAGCCACGCACCCAGCCCGACCAGGACGGCGGCCGCCGCGACCCCACCGACCACCATCGGCGTGCTCGAGCTCTCCGTGCCGGAGCCGGAGGCGCTCCCTTCATCGGGGGGCTCGATGTTGAGGTACGAGAAGATCCCGTACTGGAACAGCACGGCCCCGCCCGGGTCGGGCTGCGGGACGAAGCCGGTGAACCTGTCCGTGCGCCACGCCTGCAGGTAGTCGTAGTACTCGGTCACGATGTAGGCGTTCGCGTCATAGGCCATCAGCTGCATCTGCTGGGCGATCTCGGTGCGCTTGTCGCGGTCGAGCTCGGTCGCCTGCTGCTCGTAGAGCCGGTCGTACTCGGGGTCGCAGTAGAACGCGTCGTTGAGTCCGGCGTAGATCGTGCCGTTGGCGACCTCGTAGCTGAACTGGTCGCAGGTGAAGGTGGACAGCTGGTAGTCGGGGTCGGGCTCGACGACCCACCCCCACTCGTACATGTCGAACGTTCCCTCACCGGCGATCTCGTACAGCCGTCCCTCGGACACCGTCTCCACGGTCGAGTCGATGCCGATGTCGCGCAGCCAGCCCGCCAGGAACTCGATCGTCGTCTGCGACGTCTCCGAGTTCTGCCGGGCGTACAGCTGGTAGACCAGCGGGTTGCTGCCGTTGGGCATGGTGCGGATGTCGTCCGAGCCACGGGTGTAGCCCGCCTCGTCGAGGATGCGGTTGGCCTCCTCGGGGTCGAAGGTGACCGGCTCCTCCGGCTCGGCGTGCTCGGGATACAGCGGCGGGATGATCGTCGTGCCCGGCGTGCCTCTGCCGTCGAGGGTGCGGTCGACGAGCGCCTCCTTGTCGACGGCGTGGTGGATCGCGAGGCGCACCTCCGGGTCCTTGAGTGAGGGGTGGCCGGTGCCGATCGGGGTGCCGTCGACCAGCTCTGCGCCGGCATTGAAGGTGAGGTAGTTGAAGCCGTAGTAGTCCGACGACCTGGCCTCGATGTTCTCTTCGCCCTCGAGGGCCGCGAAGACGTTGGCGTCCAGGTCGTCGGCGAAGTCCACCTCACCGTTCTTGAGCGCCTGCACCAGCGCGTCTGCGTTGCGGTAGAGCCGGTACTCGACGCCGTCGATCGTCGGCTGCTTGCCCCAGTACTCGGGATTGCGGCCGAACCGGTAGAACTCGCCCTCGCGGGCCTCCTCGAGCACGAACGGCCCGCTGCCGATCATTCCGACCGGCTTGGAGTCGGGCTCGTTGGCATAGTCGCGGAGCTCGGCGTCGTCGATCTTGGACCAGATGTGCTCGGGCAGGATCGGGACGGACAGGCGTTCCATGATCGGGGTGGGCTTCTTCAGCGTCATCACCACGGTGGTGTCGTCGGTCGCCTTGACGGTGTCGATCTGGGCGACGTAGCTGCCGTAGTTGGTCTTCTCGACCTGGCCGTCGAGGATCCGGTTGAACGTGTACTCGACGTCGTCGGCGGTCAGCGGCTCCCCGTCGGAGAAGACGGCGTCGTCGCGGATCGTGTAGGTCCAGGTGAGCCCGTCGTCGCTCTGCTCCCACGACTCGGCCAGCCGCGGCTCAGGGGAGAAGTCCTCGGCGGAGAAGCCGGTGAGCTGGTCGTAGCTCAGCGCCCATGCCTCGTAGGCCGCAGCGGTGATGCCCTTGAAGGGGTTGAAGTTGTCGATGTCCTGCAACACCCCGACACGGAAGATCAGCTCGTCGTCGCTGCCGGAGGTCTCGTCGGCGGAAGCGGGAGCGACACCGGCGCCCACTGCCCCGGCGACGGCGACGAGCCCGGCGACGGCCAGGCCGGCGGTAGCGTCTCGCCCGTGACCACCGAGCCGGCGCCCCCCGTTGCCCCGCGAAGTCCCGTCGTTCGCGACCTTCATGGCGTCCGTCGAGTCGACGACTACGCCTGGATGCGTGACACCACGTCGGAGACGACGCTGCTGCACCTGACCGCGGAACGCTCGTGGTACGAGTCGGCCACCGAACATCTTTGCTCCCTCGCCTCTGCCCTGACGGCGGAGATGTCGTCGAGGGTCCCGCCTGCTGACCGGTCGGTCAGTTGGCGTCGCGTGTTGTCTTCCTACTACAACCTGACGCCAGAAGGGAGTGAGTACGCGCAGTTGTGTCGCGATCTTGACGATCCACCACATGACGTCCGGGGTGGCTCCCCGCAGACCCAGGTCCTTCTCGACCCGGCCACACTGGTCGACGGCTCGGCCTACCTCGACCTCGGTGTCAGCCTGGTCAGTGCCGACGAGCGGCTGCTGGCGTACTCGGTGGACCGGACCGGGGACGAGGTGTACGAGCTGGCGTTCCGAGACCTCGACGCCATGACCGACCTGCCCGACCGGGTCACGCGCAGCTACGCCGGCGGAGCGTGGAGCGCCGATTCGTCCACGTTCTTCTACCTCGTCCCTGACGAGGCCGGCCGCGCCCACGAGGTACGCCGACACCGCCTTGGCTCACCGGCGTCGACCGACGAGGTGGTGCTCGCCGAGCCCGACGCGCGGTTCTCCCTCACGGTACGGACCACCCGCAGCGGCGACTGGGTGGTGCTCCGGAGCGCGAGCTACGAGACCAGCGAGGTCTGGATGGTGGACGCCCATCAGCCCGGCCAGGCACCGCTCCTGGTGCAACCGCGGCGGCATGGAGTGCTGTACCAGGTCGAGCACGCCCGTACGCCCGACGGCGGCGCCCTCGTGGTGCTCACCAACGACGGGGCCACCGAGTTCCGCCTGCTGCTCGCACCGGCGGACGGGACGGTCGCGGAGCCGCGGCGATGGCGGGAGCTGGTGGCCGAGGACCCGCTCGAGCGGCTGCACCGGGTCGACGCCTTCGCGTCGTACCTGGTCGTGTCGCTGCGCCGCGGCGGAGTACCCCTGCTGCGTGTGCTGGGACTGGACGGCACTCCGCTGCACGACATCGCCTGCTCGCTGACCGCCGGCACGATCCGGCTTGCGCGTAACGAGCTGTTCGGGACCGACGCCGTCACGGTGGTCGAGGAGTCGTACGTCCAGCCGCCGGTCTGGATCGACGTCGACCTGCGCAGCGGGACCCGCGTCGAGCGGCACCGTCAGCTGGTACCCGGGCACGACCCGGCCCGCTACGTCACCGAGCGCCTCCAGGTGCCGGCTCAGTCCTCCGACCCGGCCGCAAGCGACGTGCTCGTGCCCGCGACACTGGTCCGCCACCGGGACACTCCGCTGGACGGGTCGGCGCCGGTGCTGATGTGGGGTTACGGGGCGTACGAGTCGTGCGACGACCCGGAGTTCCAGGTCGCTCTGCCGAGCCTGCTCGACCGCGGCGTGGTGTTCGTCCAGACCCACCCGCGGGGCGGCGGCGAGTGCGGGCGGCGCTGGTGGCTGGACGGGCGGCTCGAGGCCAAGCAGCACACGTTCGACGACCACCTCACCGTGGCCGAGCACCTGGTGGTGCAGGGGTGGGTCGACGGCGAGCGGGTCGCCACCCGGGGACTGTCGGCCGGCGGCCTGTTGCAGGCAGCGATGTTCAGCCAGCGCCCGGACCGCTGGCGGGCGGTGGTGGCCGAGGTCCCCTTCGTCGACGTGGTCACCACCATGCTCGACCCGTCGATCCCGTTGACCGTGGAGGAGTGGGACGAGTGGGGCGATCCCCGCCGTCCCGAGGACTTCGCCTGGATGCTCGCCTACTCGCCGTACGACAACCTGCCACCCGCCGGGACCCGCCCGGACCTGCTGGTGACCGGGGCGCTGCACGACGCCCGGGTGATGGTGTGGGAGCCGGCCAAGTGGGTCGCGGCGCTGCGGGCGACCGACCCGGCGTGGTCGCCGCGCTGCCTGTTCCGCGTCGAGCTGGGCGAGGGGGCGCACTCCGGCCCCTCTGGTCGGTACGCCGAGCTGGCCTACGAGGCCGCCATCCATGCCTGGGTGCTGGACCGGGTAGGCAGAGCCGACGTCAGCACCTGACGGCGCTCACGTGTCGAACCGCGCCAGTGCCACGTCCTCCATGGAGCCGACGATGTTGCGCAGGTTCAGGATGAGCGCGCCGTACAACGGCTGTGGCGGCGTGGAGTCGGACTGCTCATACAGCTCGCGCACCAGCTCGTCGAGTCGCGCGCGCACGTCCCCGAGCCGGCCGGCGTCGTCGTCGACGACCGCCGCGCCGGCGGACGACAGCAGCGTGGTCCACCGCCGGGTGAAGGTGGTGTCCCACTGCGAGGGCGTCGAGAGGTCGCGCTGGACCGTGCGGGCCATGCTGCGACAGTCCGCCACCGCCTGCTCGACGCGGTCGACGACGGCCGACCACGACGCCAGCCCCGCGACGCGACGACGAGCGCGCAGGCTCCGGGGGTTCATCCGCCCGCTCTCGGAGGCCTGACGCGCCATCGCCTCGGCGACCTCGACGTCGTCATCCAGCAGGCGGGTGCGTTCGACCCAGTCCTCGGTCTGCTCGTCACCGGCGCCGTCGGTGATGCCGCGCGCCATGTCGACCATCAGCTCCCCGAGCGCGCTGCGCAGCCCGGCCACGCGGCGCACCATCGCGCGGTCGCGAAGCGGAGGCCACACGAGCAACGTGACCGCGAAGCCGAAGCCGATGCCCAGGGCAGTGTCGACCAGGCGCTCGACCAGTGCCGCCTGGTCGTCAGCCGCTCCGGTGAGCAGGACGACCACGGCCGTGGCCGCGGCGGTGGTGCTGACCGCCCGGAACAGCCTGGGGACCCCGAGCGCCAGCGCCGCCACGGTCACGACCGCCAGCGAGGTGGTCCCCACACCCAGTGCGGCCGCCGCCAGGAAGGCCAGCAGCACGCCCATCACGGTCATCGCCACCTGCTGAACGGCCCGCCAGGCGGTGCGGAAGACCGTGGCGTGCACCACCAGGATCGCCGACCACGGGGCCAGGAACGACTGGTCGAGCCCGAGGACGTGATGGGCGGCCACCCACGCGAGCACCGCCGCCAGCGCCGTCTTGAGCAGGTGCACCACGTCGACCCACCAGACAGGGTCGACGAGACGGTCACGCAGCCGGCCACCCGCCCGCCGGACCGCCGGCTGCACGGTCGTCATGCCTCGAGGCTGGGAGGTTCCCACAGGTTGATGCCGACGCTCACGGCGTGCTCGTCGATGGCGCCGAGCTCGTCAGCGGCGAAGTCGAGGTTGTCCAGGGCGGCGAGGTTGTCGTCCAGCTGGCGCACGCTGCTCGCTCCGACCAGCACGCTGGTCACCCGCTCGTCCCGCAGCGCCCAGGCCAGCGCAAGCTGCGCCAGCGACTGGCCGCGGGCCTTGGCGATGTCGTTGAGGGCACGGACGTGTGCCAGGTTCTCCTCGCTGAGCATCTCCTGGTCGAGGGACTTCCCCTGCGCCGCACGGGAGTCGGCGGGGACGCCGTCGAGGTAGCGGTCGGTGAGCAGGCCCTGGGCGAGGGGCGAGAACGCGATGCAGCCGGCTCCCTCCGCCGCCAGGACGTCGAGCAGCTCGTCCTCTGTCCAGCGGTTGAGCATGGAGTACGACGGCTGGTGGATCAGCAGCGGAGTGCCGAGGTCGCGCAGGATGGCCGCCGCCCTGCGGGTGCGGTCCGGGCCGTACGAGCTGATGCCCACGTACCGGGCCTTGCCCTGCTGCACGGCGGTGTGCAGCGCCCCCATGGTCTCCTCGAGCGGGGTGTCAGGATCGGGCCGGTGACTGTAGAAGATGTCGACGTGGTCGAGGCCCATCCGGGTCAGTGACTGGTCCAGGCTCCCGAGGACGTACTTGCGCGAGCCGAGGAAGCCGTACGGTCCCGGCCACATGTCCCAGCCGGCCTTGGTGGAGATGACGATCTCGTCGCGCAACGGGGCGAAGTCCTCGGCGAGGATCCGGCCGAAGTTCTTCTCCGCGCTGCCGTAGGGCGGGCCGTAGTTGTTGGCCAGGTCGAAGTGCGTCACGCCCCGGTCGAACGCACGGCGCAGGATCGCGCGCTGCGTGGCCAGCGGCTTGTCGTCACCGAAGTTGTGCCACAGGCCCAGCGAGACAGCCGGCAGCTGCAGCCCACTGTGCCCGCACCGGCGGTAGGTCATCTGCTCGTAGCGGTCGGCTGCCGGTACGTACTGGTCCAGGACATCCATGCCGGCAGTCTGACAGTGGGGGGGTGCGGCCGCTCTGAGCCAGGTCAGTCGAAGGTCGCGTCGGTGCCCACCAGGTCGACGAGGTCGGCGATCGAGTCGAACACCTGGTGGGCGCGGTAGGGGAACCTCTCCACGTCCGTGGTCGAGGTCGATCCCGACAGCACCAGCAGGCTGCGCAGACCCGCCTCCAGACCGGAGATCACGTCGGTGTCCATCCGGTCGCCGATCATCACCGTCGACTCCGAGTGGGCCTCGATGCGGTTGAGGGCGCTGCGCATCATCAGCGGGTTCGGCTTGCCGATGAAGTACGGCGCCTTCCCGGTCGCCCGCGTGATCAGTGCGGCCACCGACCCGCAGGCCGGGAGCGAGCCCTCCGGGGACGGGCCGGTCGCATCCGGGTTGGTCGCGATGAACCGGGCCCCGCCCTCGATCAGGCGGATCGCGGTGGTGATCGCCTCGAACGAGTACGTCCTGGTCTCGCCGAGAACCACGTAGTCGGGGTTGCGGCCGGTGAGCACGTAGCCGACCTCGTGCAGCGCAGTGGTGAGACCGGCCTCCCCGATCGTGTACGCACTGCCGCCGGGGCGCTGGTCGTCGAGGAACTGGGCCGTCGCCAGCGCCGAGGTCCAGATCGACGCCTCGGGGACGTCCAGACCGCTGCTCAGCAGCCGGGCCCGCAGATCGCGGGGTGTGAAGATCGAGTTGTTGGTCAGGACGAGAAACCGCAGACCGGACGACCGCAGCCGTTCGAGGAACTCGGCGGCACCGGGGATCGGGCGCTCCTCGTGGACGAGCACGCCGTCCATGTCGGTGAGCCAGGACAGGACGGGCTTGGTATCGGACACGGAAAGCATTGTTCCGTATGCGCGCCCTGCTCCGACCCGTCACAGTGTCGACGTGACCAACACCCCATCAATGCCCGAGTCTGCCGCAGAGGTACGGGACAGCACGGCGCTCGACGTGGGGATGCGGGTCGGGCTCATCGCCTACGGCGCGATGCACCTGCTGTTCGCGTTCATCGCCCTGCAGCTGTCCTGGACAGACCAGAGCACCAGCTCGAGCGGCGCTATCAGCAACCTCGCCGAGGACACCTTGGGTCAGGTCGTGCTCTGGACCGCCGGGCTGGGACTGGTGCTGCTGGCCGTCTGGCAGGGCGCAGAGGCAGCTGCCGGGTACACGTACCAGGAGGGCCGCACCCGGACGCGGAAGCGCGTGCAGTCGGCAGGCCGGACCGTCATCTACCTTGCTCTGGCGTGGCTGGCGATCAGCCATGCCGCCGGCCTCAGCGGGGGCGGGAGCAGCGAGGACAGCCTGACCGCCCGGCTGATGAAGGCCCCCGGCGGGCAGTGGCTGGTCGCCGCGGTGGGACTCGGCATCATCGCCGTGGCCGCCCGCAAGGTCGTCAAGGGCGTCAAGAAGACGTTCACCGAGGATCTCGCGCCGGAGGCGACGAGGGGGGACTCCGGTCGGACCCTGCTCCGGCTCGGTCAGGTCGGATACATCGCCAAGGGACTGGCCCTGGCGGTCGTGGGCGCCCTGTTCGTGTGGGCCGCCATCACCTTCGACCCCCAGAAGGCCGGCGGGCTCGACGCCGCCCTTCGCACGCTCCTCAACCAGCCGTACGGAAAGTACCTGCTGAGCGCCGTGGGCGTCGGGCTCGCGGCGTTCGGCGCCTACTGCTTCGGCTGGGCCCGGCACCCGCGCACCTGACCCCCACGAGTTGCCCGGGCGCCGTCGGCGAGGTACCCAGGAGGTGACGGAAGAACCGACATCTCAGGAGGAACCCAGCAATGAGTGGACCGCTCCAAGGCAAGACCGTGGCGTTCGCCGTCGCCCCCGAGGGCATCGAGCAGGTCGAGCTGACCGAGCCGTGGAAGGCGGTCGAACAGGCCGGCGGCACGCCGAAGCTGCTGTCGACGTCGTCCGGGACAGTGCAGGCGTTCCACCACCTGGACAAGGGCGACACGTTCGGCGTGGACGCGACCTTCGACGACGCGAGCCCCGACGACTACGACGGGCTCGTGCTGCCCGGCGGCGTGGCCAACCCGGACGCGCTGCGCATGGACAAGGGGGCGGTGGACTTCATCCGCGCCTTCTTCACCGCCGCCAAGCCGGTGGCCGCGATCTGCCATGCGCCGTGGACGCTGATCGAGGCCGACGTGGTCAAGGGCCGGACCCTGACGTCGTGGCCGAGCCTGCAGACCGACCTCCGCAACGCCGGAGCCACCTGGGTCGACGAGGAGGTCGTGGTCGACCAGGGCCTGGTCACCAGCCGCAAGCCCGACGACCTGCCGGCCTTCTGCGACAAGATGGTCGAGGAGATCGCCGAGGGCGAGCACGAGGGCCAGTCCCGCTCGGCCTGACCCCCCGCCTCACCCGATCATCCGCGCACTACGGCGACGTAGTGCGCGGATGATCCACGTAGTGGGGGTGGTAGTGCGCGGATGATCACTTGGGGGGGGTGCGTCAGGGGGCCGGCGGGAGCGCCGTGACGCGTGACATGAGGACGCGCGCGGCGGCGACCACAGCGGGGCGGTCGTAGGTGAGCGCGAAGTCGAAGACCCGCCGGCGGTCCGGCACACCCTCGGCGGAGACGTCCCGCGCCAGCAGGGCGGCGGCGAAGTGGGGTGCGAGCACCACGATGTCCCATTCCGCACGCAGCGGGTCGGTAGGAGCCAGCGTCGCGCCCCGCACCCCGGCGACGGGCGCGACGGGAATGCCCGCTCCGATCGCGGCGACGAAGGCGACGCTCTTCGCGAGCATCCGGTAGCGCAGCGAGGTGTGGGCGGTGAAGTGGTGCGCGGCCTGGAACGTCGCCAGCACCACGCAGGTCGACCCCTGGCGCAGCGCCTCTCTCTCCAGGTGCTTGCTGACCTCGATCAGCAGCGGCTTGGCCGCCGGGCGCACCGTCGTCCCCGCCGGCAGACAGCCGAACGGTGAGTCGTGCGCGCGCTGGGTCGACACGACGCCGGGCAGGTGCAGCGTTCCCTCGACGGCGTCGTCGACGGGCTGACTCGCCGGGCGTCCCAGCAGCCAGCCCTGCCCTATCGTGGCGCCCAGGGACCTGGCGATGGCGACGTGCTCGGCCGTCTCTATCCCCTCGGCGAGGATCACGGCACCGGATCGCTCCGCGTACGCGTTGACGTCGTTCATGATCCGCGCAATGTCGGGGGTAGGGCGCTCCTGCACGAGCCGCAGATCGAGCTTCACCACCTCGGGACGCAACAGCTCCATGAACGCCAGCGACATGTCCTCGGCGCCGACGTCGTCGAGCGCCACCTTCCAGCCGTCGGCCCGCAGGCGGTCGACCGTCGCGAGCAGCTCGGCCGGGCGGGCAGCCAGCGCCCGCTCGGTGACCTCGAGCACCACGTCCACATCACCTCGAGCGGCGCGAGCCACCTCGAGCAGCTCGCGCAGGGAGCCGACGTCGACGATCTCCGGCTCGACGTTGATGAACAGCCGCTGCGGAGTGACGATGCGGCTCTCGATCGCGCTGAGCAGCGCCGTCCGGCGGCACAGTTCGTCCAGCTCGGCCAGGCGACCCGATCGGCGGGCGGCGTCGAAGAGCTGGTCGGGACGCTCCAACGGCCCTGCCGGGCCACGCGACAGTGCCTCATAGGCCACCACGTCTCCGCTGTCGAGGTGCACTATCGGCTGGAAGACGGTGCGTACCAGTCCCTGCTCGAGACAGTGCTCGATCGTGGACGAAGGCTGGGGTCCAGCGGTCGCCAGCGTGCTGACATTCGTCATCCAGCCATCACATCACCCAGGTGCCGCCCGGACCTGTGCTCTGCAGCATTCCGGGCGGACCGGCTGGCTGGCGCCGCCAGTCGGCCGGACGGCACCACCCGTACGGACGACCCCGACCGGGCCGCTCGGTGCGGCCGGCTGGCCACTCCGCCGTGCACTCAGGCCCGTCGCAGGTGACCATGTCGCCATGGTCCGGCTACGCACGGTGTCACCCAACCAGCCAGGCTGGGTGCGGCGCCGGGCCGGGCGCGGCTTCGTCTATCTCGATCTCGACAAGCAACGGCTGAGCGGTCCGGACCTCGAGCGCTGTCGCCGCCTCGTGATCCCTCCCGCCTGGCAGGACGTCTGGATCTGCCCGGCCGACAACGGCCACATCCAGGCGGTCGGCACCGATGCGGCCGGGCGGCGGCAGTACCTCTACCACGACGACTGGCGCCGTCGCCGTGACGCGGACAAGCACGACCGCGTGCTGAAGGTGGCCAAGCGACTGCCCCGTGCGCGTGAGCACGTCGAGCAGCACCTGACGCTGCCGGGGATGCCGCGGGAGAAGGCACTGGCCACCGCGTTCCGGCTGCTCGACCTCGGCTTCTTCCGCATCGGCGGCGAGACGTACGCCGAGGAGAACGGAAGCCATGGGCTCGCCACGCTGACCAGAGGAGAGGTGCGGATCTCCGGTCCCCGCCTGCAGTTCCACTTCGTCGCGAAGTCGGGCAAGGAACAGCTCGTCACGCTCGTCGACGACCAGGTGCGCAGCGCCATCGAGACCCTCCGCCGACGTCGCAGCGGTGGTGATGAGCTGCTGGCGTACCGGGTCGGTAGGCGGTGGCGGGATGTCACGTCCGACGACATCAACGCGTACGTCAAGCAGGTCATCGGTGGCGACGTGTCGGCCAAGGACTTCCGTACCTGGCACGCCACCGTGCTGGCCGCGATCGCGCTGGCGGTCTCGGCCAACACGGTGGAGAGCCCGACAGCGCGCAAGCGCGCGGTGGCCCGGGCGATGCGCGAGGTGGCCGACTACCTGGGCAACACACCGACGGTGGCGCGTGCGTCCTACGTCGACCCGCGGATCATCGACCTGTTCGAGGACGGGCACACGATCGAGCACGCACTGGTCCGCCTCGGCGACCAGGCCGCTCCTGGCCCGGCCACCCACGGTGCGATGGAGCGCGCGGTGCTGCGGCTGCTGACCCACTCGCCGCGCGCCAGCCAACGAGCCCGGCGGAGGTAGGCGGTGGGCGGCACCGCGGACGTCGTGGTGGTGGGCGCAGGACTCGCGGGCCTGTCCGCGGCACGAGTGCTGGCGTCGCGCGGTGTCCACGTCGCGGTTCTCGAGGCGTCCGACGCCGTCGGCGGGCGGGTGCGCACGGACGCAGTCGACGGCATGCTGCTCGACCGCGGCTTCCAGCTCGTCAACCCCGCCTACCCGGAGCTGCGTCGGCGCGTCGACCTGGATTCCTTGCGGCTGCGGCCGTTCGGCACCGGCCTGGTACTCGCCCGAGGAGACGGGCGGACGGTGATCGAGAACCCGCTGCGCCGGCCGGCGAGCGCCCGCGACGCTCTCGCCACCGGCACCCTCGCCGAGAAGATCCGGCTGGCCCGGTACGTCGCCCCGGTCGTCGTCCAGCCGGTGGCCCGCACCCGGCGCCGCGCGGACGTCTCGTGGGGGGTGGCGCTCGACCGCGCCGGTGTGCGAGGGGACCTGCGGCACGCCCTGCTCGAGCCCTTCCTTGCCGGTGTCCTCGGCGAGGACCGCCAGGAGTCCTCCCGGAGGTTCGTCGATCTCCTGCTGCGCTGCTTCGTGCTGGGGAACCCGTCGCTGCCGGCGGCCGGGGTCCGCGCCCTGCCCGATCAGCTGGCCGCGGGGCTGCCCGCCGGGACGGTCCGGCTGACCACGCCCGCACGGGCGGTGCAGGGCACGTCGGTCCACACCGACGACGGGACCTGGACCGCCCGAGCGGTGGTCGTTGCCGCCGACCCCGCCACCGCCGCTCGGCTGTCGGGTCTGCCGATGCCGGTGATGCGTGGGCTGACCACCTTCTACCTGCGCGCAGCCACCTCGCCGGCGCACGGCCGGAGTCCGCTGCTGCACCTCGACGGCGACCGCCGCGGCCCGGTGGTGAACACCGCGGTCCTGTCCGACGCGGCACCGACCTACTCCTCGGGTGGTGCGCTCGTCGCCGCCACCGTCCTGGGCGATCGCGATGATGCCGCGACCCTCGACGAGGTGCGACGGCAGCTCGCGCTGGTCTACGGGCAGTCGACCCGCTCCTGGGAACACGTCGCCACGTACGCCGTCGCCGAGGCTCTGCCGGCCATGCTCCCGCCGCTGACCCTTGCGCAGGAGGTGGACCTCGGTGACGGCCGCTTCGTCGCGGGCGATCACCGGGACACGGCATCGCAGCAGGGGGCGATGGTCTCCGGCCGGCGTGCGGCACAGGCGGTCCTGCGGCTGCTGGGAGTGCCGGCGGTAGGGAAGACGTGACCGGCCATGACCGCCCGGGCGTCGTAGTGCGCGGATGACCGCCGATGGCGTGCGGACGCGGCACAGGCACGGCTCGACACGCCGGTGGCGTGCGGACGCGGCACAGACACGGCTCGACACAGCGCCCCTACCGTCTGGTGCGGCCGTCGTGTGAGGCTTGCGCCATGTGTCGCAACATCCGCACCCTGTCCAACTTCGCGCCCCCGGCGAGCGCCGACGAGGTCGAGGCAGCAGCCCTGCAGTACGTACGCAAGATCAGTGGCACCAGCAAGCCGTCCGCTGCCAACCGCGAGGCCTTCGACACCGCGGTCGCCGCCGTGCGCGCGGCCACAGAAGAACTGCTCGATGCTCTCGTCATCAAGGCTCCCCCACGGGACCGTGAGGTCGAGGCGGCCAAGGCACGGGCCCGCAGCGCGGCACGGTTCGGCACCTAGGACGTGCCGGCCGCTGCTGGGTCGTCCCGACGGCCGGATGGCGGCCGGACCCGTGCCCTGCTGGCTGCGGTGGTGGCCGCGCTGGTCACCGCCGCCGGGGCCTGCGCCGGCTCGACGGAGCAGCCCGCCGACCCGCCCGCGTCGGCAGCCCAGGGCGCGGGACCATCCGAACCAGGCCCGGAGCGACCCGGCCCCCGGAGCAGTACCAGCGACTCCGAGCCTCGACCGTCGCACGGCAACCGCCGGCCCGTGACGCTGGGCTTCGCCGGCGACGTGCACTTCGAGGGCGACCTGGCCGCCCTCCTCCGCCGCCCGGGTACCGCTCTGCAGCCGGTCGCGGCAGCGCTCCGGCGGCCGGACCTGATGATGCTCAACCTCGAGGCCGCCGTCACGAGACGGGGCAGCCCCGAGCCGAAGCGATACACCTTCCGGTCCTCTCCGCGGACGCTGCGGGCGCTCGACCGGGCCGGGGTCGACGTGGTCAGCCTGGCCAACAACCACGCCGTCGACTACGGCCTGGTCGGGCTGCGGGACACCCTGCGCGCCGTACGTCGCAGCCCGGTGCCCGTGGTGGGAATCGGCCGGGACGCCACCGCTGCCTTCCGGCCGCTCGAGGTGTCGCTGCGCGGCACCAGGGTGTCGGTCCTCGCGGCCACCACCAAGTCGGAGCGGACCGCCCGAGTGTGGGGCGCCGGCAGGGACAAGCCGGGCGTGGCGGCGGCCGTCGACCCGGTGCCCCGGCTGCTGCGCACGGTGCGCGCCGCCGCCAGCCGCTCCGACGTGGTTGTGGTCTACCTGCACTGGGGTCAGGAGTACGAGTCCTGCCCCAACCGGCGGGTCCGCCAGTACGCCCGGGAACTGAGCAGGGCGGGGGCCGACGTCGTGGTGGGCAGTCATTCCCATGTGCTGCGGGGCGCCGGCTGGCGGTCCGACGGCACCTACGTCGGCTACGGGATGGGCAACTTCGTCTGGTACAACCAGAACTCCGTCAGGACCGGCATCCTCACCCTTCGGGTCCGCGGCCACCGTGTCGTCGCTGACGCCTTCACGCCGGCGCGCATCGGGGCGGACGGACGGCCGCGGCTGGTGTCCGGGACCCGGCGTCAGGCAGCGGTCGACGACTGGCGACGACTGCGGCGGTGCACAGACCTGGCCGCGACCCCGCCCGACTGAGCCCGCCCGACTGACCCGCCCGACTGAGCCGCCCGGTCGACCCCGGTTGACTGACCCGCCCGGCTGACCCCGGCCGACTGGGCCGCGCAGGCTAGAGGCCCGTGCTCGAGAAGTGCTGGTAGTCCTTGGAGTTGACCCAGTCGCCGCCCCAGACCCAGCCCCGGCGCTCGAACGCGGACACGACGACGTCGTCTGCCACGATCACGCCCCGCGGCGGGGTGGCGTCCGCGGAGCGGTCCAGCGACGCGTACCGGCGACCCTCCGCGGGCGCCACGGCCGAGCCGACCACGTACGGGTTCTGCACGGGATTGATGTCGATGGCGCGACCGTAGGCGTGCTCGGACCAGCGGTCCCCACTCCCGGTGAGCCGGCAGTTGTAGCCGGATGTGTTGTTGGCCGCCATCGACCGGTCGTCGTCGCCCCGGTAGTCGTCGACGAGCCGCATCCGGCGAATCGGCCAGCGACGCTCGTACAGGGTGCGGAAGACGTCGACCACGTCGCGAACCTTGGTGCGGTGGACGACCATCTCACCGACGTGGGGGTCGCCGTCGAACCCCACATAGCGCATGGTCAGGAAGCGCAGATCGCGCAGCGCGACGGGGCATCCGGGCGCGTGGCTGAACCGCATGCGGGCGCGCACCTCCGGCCCGATCCGCTGGATGTCAGCATCGAACTCGGGGTGCCCGTGGTCGTCTGCAGAGCCGGGCCTCGACCCGGCTGCGTCATCACCGCTTCCCGGCGGGCGGTCCGCTGTGGCACCGGTGTCTGTGTCGGAGGCCGAGGCGTCACGGTCCTGCGATCGCGCCTTGTCGGCAGAGCAGCCCACCGCAGCAACGAGGGCGAGGAACGCTCCAACCGTCGCCAGCGCCCGTGAACTCCGGTGCCGAGCCGAAAGCGGCGCCTGAGCGGGGCATTGACGGCGCCCGCCTCGGGGTTGCGCCTGGTCAGATGCGGGCATTGATGGCCTGGTAGCCCGAGTCCTCGCGGGTGCCCCCCATCCCGTCTCCGACCTCCCGGTAGTCCTTGATCCACTCCAGGGCGTGGATGTACTTGACCATCTTGTAGCCGTGGATGGACTCGACGCGCAGGCGCAGGGGGGCACCGAAGGTCAGGGGCAATGGTCTGTCGTTCATCGACCAGGCGAAGATCGACTCGTCCTCGAGGCAGTCCGCCAGGGGGATACAGGAGTAGTAGGGCTCCAACGGACGACCGTCGTGCATCTTCTGTGCGAGACCGAAGGAGGTCACCATGAGGAACCTTGCCGCTGGGTCACGCTGACCGGCCAGCGCCATCACGTCCATCACCTTGGGACCCTTCCACTTGGCGATGCCGGTCCAGCCCTGCATGCAGGTGTGCATGGCGATCTGCTCTTGCTGGGGCAGTGCCTTGAGCTCATCGAGCGTCACCCGCACCGGGTGTGAGGTGAGCCCCCCGATCTCCATGGCGAAGTCCTCGAAGCCGCCCTCCGCCAGAGCGGTCCACTCGGGCGACTCCTCGGAGGTGGGGTGGCGACCGTTGCTCCAGTGGTAGGGCGAGATGTCCTTGTCTGTATAGGTGCTGGCCCGGCGTGTGCGGGACACCATCCGATTCACTGTGACCGCGCGGATCGGCTCCAGCAGGGCGAAGAGGAGTCGTTGGGTCTTGCGCACATCGACCAGGCTCAGGTAGCTGATCGCCAACCACGCAGCGACGACCAGCGCGATGCCGATCAGGCAGACCGTCAGGGCCTGAGCGAACCGGGCCGGGTCGTCGACCCCGAACATCATCTGCGGCAGGTTGTGGTCGGGATGCACCACGAACACCAACGCGATGTGCATGACAGTGAAGAAGGTCAAGAACGCCATACCCAGGAAATGAAGTGAGCGGGCCGCCTGACGGCCGCCGAGCATCTTGGCGTACCAGGGGTGCCTGCCGATCAGCGCAGGAGACATCGCGGGGCCGGTGACCAACATCAGTGGTGCGGCGATGAAGACGACTGTGAAGTACATCAGCTGCTGCAGCGAGTCGTACGGAGTGAAGTGCTCGATTCCGGGGATGCCGAACCCGGCGTACACCGTCAGCGACTCCCACGCCGACGGGATCACGTCCCAGGACGTCGGGACGATACGTCCCCACTGACCGGTCAGGAACAGCAGCCCGACATAGAAGAAGCCGTTGGCCACCCACAACACCGTCACCAGCCCGTGCCAATGTCGCCCGAGCCCGATGTTCTTGCCGCCGGGCAACGCAAGCCAGCTGGGCAGCGACGACTCGTCGTCGCGCGCCATGTAGGCGCCCTCCTCGCGCGGAACCACGCGTCTGGTGAACCTGATCCAGTCAGTACCCGGGCCACAGTCGTTGCGCCAATAGAAGCGGGGATGAGTGGCGATGATCTGCCATCCCGAGCGAATCAGCAAGCCTATAAGGAAGAAGTTGAGCAGATGGCTGACCCGAAGCCACGCGGGGAAGTCGTACTCGGTCATGGGAGCTCCGCAACGATGCGAAATAGGGGTGGTGCTATGTGCGCCACCCTCGAACCCTAGCCCCTCGTCGCTGAACCAGCGGCGGCTCGCACGCGGACGGAGCCGTGTCAGAGCGCAGCACATTCATCGGAGTCTGACCAACCCTTCTCCCTCTGCATCTCGGATGCCTGGCGTGTGCATCGCAGTTCGAGACGCGTACCCAGCGACCGCTGCGCCATGGCGCGGGCTGACGGTGGCCTACCGTGGCTGACAAAGGAAGGACCGAGAACCGAATGTGCCATTACTGCGGATGTCGCCATGTCTCCTTGATCCGGGACTACATCGCCGAGCACGAGCACGTCACCGATCTTGGCGGGGACGCGGTCCGCGCTCTCGACGTGGGCGACGTGGAGAAGGCGCGGCGGTGCATCGAGGAGATGGCCGTTCTCCTTGCCGCCCATTGGCAAGGTGAGGAGAACGGGATCTTCCGGGTCATGCAGCGGGAGCCGGAGTTCGCCGACTACATCGCTCCCCTGGTCGAGGAGCACCGGGAGCTCGCCGACCTGCTCGCCACGGTCGACGTCGGCGATGCGATAGATCAACGACGGATCCGGCTTGCGGTCACCGAGCTGCATGAGCACATCAGCAAAGAGGAGGACGGGCTCTTTCCCGCCTCGTTGACCACTATGTCGGGACGCGACTGGGATGAGTCGATAGCTGCCTGGCACGATGCCCACCCCGGTGCCGAGCTGATGAGCGACTGACCCAGCTCGGAGGCGGACGTCAGCACCCACTCTTGCTCGATGTTCTACGGCGGATCCCCGATCACCGTGGCCGACGTGCTGGCGAGCAACCCGCCGGCCGAGACCGCCAACGCGTTCGACTTCGTCTCCGACGAGCTCAACGGCACCACCACCAGCTCCAGCGGCCACCTTCGCCCACGGGACCTACGCCGATTCACCGACCTGGCCACGCCGATCAGGGAGAACGCCCTCAGCCGCGTATACCTGGGCGTGCACTGGCGCTTCGACGGCCTCCCCCGCAACGCCACAGACAACATCGGCGGCGTGCCCCTCGGACTGAAG
>JAQSWV010000048.1 GCA_029266455.1 Nocardioidaceae bacterium | reverse complement strand
AAAGATCGTGGTCTCATGACCCGCCCGGACTACCGGGAGCGAAAAGCGCGGATACTGAGCCGCACAAGGCGCATCGGAGCCGGCGTTGTCGGCCTGCTGATGGTTCTCGTACTTCCCGCCCCGACGGCATCGACTGCGTCGAAGGCCGACGACGACAAGAGCTCGCGTCCCAACTTCGTTGTCATCATGGTCGACGACGCCAGACGGGACGATGTCGAGTACATGCACAAGTCCCGTCGACTGGTCGGCGACAAGGGTGCAACCTTCACCAAGGCCTATGCCCCCACCCCGCTGTGCTGTCCGGCTCGTGCGGCATTTCTGACCGGGCAATACGGGCACAACACCGGCGTGCTGTCGAACAATCCGAAGTACGGAGGCTTCGAGTCCTTCGCCGACGACTCGACGCTGGCCACCTGGTTGCATCCGACCTATGCCACCGCATGGATCGGGAAGTACCTCAACGGCTATGCCAGCGGCTCCGACAACGACGACTACATCCCGCCCGGGTGGACTCACTGGGCAGCCCCGATACAGGGTGTGTGGCAGTACAAGGATCACACGCTGAACATCGACGGCGAACGGGTCCGCAACCGTGGCGTCTACTCGGCAGACCTGCACGCGGCGCTGACCCATCGGTTCATCCGCGAGCGCGCCGGAGGCAGTCGTCCGTTCTTCGTCGTCGCGAGCTACCTGGCGCCACACACAGGCCTCCCGCGCGAGTCGGACGACCCCCCCGGTCTCAGGACGCCACACGTGGAGCGGCGCTACCGCGACTCCTATGCGGGGCCCTCCCCTCGACAGAGTCCTGCGTTCAACGAGAAGAACATGTCCGACAAGCGGCCGAGTGTCAGGAACAATCCGCGTTTCACCGTGGAGGAGAAGCGGCGCATCACCGAGGTGAACGCCCAGCGGCGTGAGTCGTTGCGCTCGGTCGACGAGAAGGTCAAGAACACGATCCGCGTGCTTGCTGCCACTGGGGAGCTGGACAACACCTACGTCGTCCTGCTGTCGGACAACGGCTACCTGCTGGGCGAGCATCGGGTGCAAGTGGGTAAGAAGCTGCCCTACGAGCCGTCCAACCACCTTCCGCTGATGATCCGCGGTCCGGGCGTCGAGAAGGGGCAGGTCGAGGGTCTCGTGGGCCTACACGACCTTGCCCCCACGATACTGGAGCTCGCCGGCATGCAGGATGCGTCCGGCGGATTCCCCATCGACGGTAAGGACTTCACCCCGCAGCTGAGGGGGCAGCGCCCACCGGACCGGAAGCGCTCCGTCGTGCTGGAGATGAGCGACAACCTCGGCGGATACGCCTACCACGGCATCGTGCGGCAGGACGGGTGGAAGTATGTCGAGTTCACCACGGAGGGTGTCAACGAGGTCGAGATGTACAACCTCGACAAGGATCCGCACGAGCTGAGGAACCTGTCAGACAAGCGACGCTACGCGAAGGTGCAGGCAAGGCTCGATGCCGAGATGCGCCGGCTGATGGACTGCAAGGCAGCGGACTGCGAGTAGGCGGGGGTCAGGTACGGTTTCGCGTGCCGTGCGTCGCGGCGACGAGCCTCTCCTCCGCGTCGTGACCGGCTCCGATGTTGGGGAGCCGCAGGACCAGCACCACGCCGGCCAGCCACCACACGCCGAGAATGATCCACTCGTACGGCCAGATGAGCGCAGCGGGCATGCCGGGCAGGTAGAGCACCGCCAGCCCCAGGGACAGCACAGCGGCCAGGGCGCCGACGGCCCGCCCGCTGGAGACACGGAACGGTCGCTCCATGTCCGGCTCCTTCTGGCGGAGCAGGAGGAACGTCACTGCGACCAGGAAGAAGGCGACCACGATCGAGATGCCACCGGCATCGACGAGCCACACCAGCATCTGCTCGCCGAACAGCGGCGAGAGTACGGACAGCCCGCCGATGAAGAGGATCGCATTGCTGGGGGTGCGGTACTTCGGGTGGAGCTTCGCGAACCAGCGCGGCACCATCCCGGACGTGGCCATCGCGTAGAGCAGTCGGCTCGCTCCGAGGAGGAACCCGTTCCAGCTGGTCAGGATTCCGGCGACACCCCCGAGCACCAGGATGTCGCCGAACGTCTGGCTGTCCCACAGTGCCGCCATGCCGTCCGCGGCCGAGAGGTCCGACTTCGCAAGCTCCGCCTTGGGCAGCGCGGAACCGACCGTGAACATCACGATCATGTAGAAGACCGCGGCCGAGATGACGGAGACGACGACGAGCTTGCCGATCAGCTTGAACGGCAGATTGATCTCCTCCGCTGACTGAGGGATCACGTCGAAGCCGACGAACAGGAACGGCACGGCCACGAGCACCGCGATGATGCCGCCGACACCACCGGCGAAGAGCGGCTGCAAGTGCTCGGAGCTCCCGCCTATTGCGGAGCCGATCACCAGCAGCGCCCCCACCCCGAGGAGGAACAGCACGGCAAGGCCCTGGAAGACCGCGGCCGGTCGGATGCCCACGTAGTTCAGCAGGGTGATCCCCACCGCGCCGGCGATCCCGACCGCTGCCCACGACGCGTAGACGTCGTAGTCGGCGACGGTCCACAGCCTTCCGGCGAGCATGTCCGGTGCCAGGTACAGCAGCGTCTGCGGCAAGGCGACTGCCTCGAAGGCCACGACGGACACGTAGCCGAAGACCAGGCTCCATGACGTGATGAACGCCGGGCGCGAGCCGAGACCCCGGAGCACATAGTTGTGCTCACCTCCGGCTGTGGGCATCGCCGCGACCAGCTCGGCGTAGGTGAGGCCGACCAGGGACATGATCACGCCACCGATGGCGAAGGCGAGGACCGCCCCGAGTGTTCCGGCGTCCTGGAGGAAGCCGCCGGTCAGCACGATCCAGCCGAAGCCGATCATCGCACCGAAGGCGACCGCAAGGACGTCCCATCGGCCCAGGACCCTGGTGAACTTCGTGTCTGTCGACGTCTGGTGGTCGCTCATTCGCCGTGCCTCCTCGCCAGGATCCGGTGAAGGTAGCACCGGTCGGCGGCTGCACGCCGCAACCGGCCCCTACGCCACCAGCGTCCGTCCCGACTCGCGGCGCCTCGACGCGATCTCGTAAGGTAAGCCGAACCTAAGGATGGAGGTCGGGATGCCGCGTACGAGACCGCTGCTTGTCGGAACCGCCACGGCGGTCGCGCTCGTGCTGACGCTGAGCAGCTGCAGCGAGGAGGACGACGGCCCGTCCATCACCGTCTACAACGCCCAGCACGAGGAGCTGCTCACCGAGATCGCTCCCGGGTTCACCGAGGAGACGGGCATCGACGTCGAGCTGCGCCACGGTGATGACTTCGAGCTTGCCAACCAGCTGGTGCAGGAGGGGCCGGACTCGCCGGCGGACGTCTTCCTGACCGAGAACTCGCCGGCCATGTCCTTGGTCGACAGCGAGGGCCTGTTCGCGCCGCTCGACGGGCAGACGTTGCGACAGGTGCCCGACCAGTACGCGCCGGACAATGGTCACTGGATGGGGTTCGCCGCGCGCTCGACCGTGCTGGTGTACAACACCGACCTGGTCAGCGACGCCGAGCTCCCCGAGTCGATACTCGAGCTCGCGGAGCCGCAGTGGCGTGACCGGATCGCGTTCTCCCCGACCGGGGCCGACTTCCAGGCGATCGTGAGCGCCGTGCTCGAGCTCGAGGGCGAACGGGTCACCGAGCAGTGGCTCGAGGGACTGGCGGCCAACGGCACCGTCTACGACGGCAACGACGTGGTCATGGAGTCGGTGAACTCGGGGGAGGTCGACGCCGGTGTCATCTACCACTACTACTGGTACCGCGACCAGCAGGAGGCCGGTGACAACAGCTCGAACAGCCAGCTGCACTTCTTCGACGACCGGGATCCCGGCGCGTTCGTCAGCGTCTCGGGCGCAGGGGTGCTCGAGTCGAGCGACACACCCGACGACGCCGAGCAGTTCGTGGCGTACCTCGCCAGCGAGGCGGGCCAGCAGGACATCGCCGACAGTTACGCGCTCGAGTACCCGCTGAACCCCGCGGTGCAGCTGGACGACTCGGTCAAGCCGTTCGAGGAGCTCGAGCCGCCACGGGTCGATCTGGCCGCGCTCAACGGGCCCCAGGTGATCGACCTGATGCAGAACGCCGGGTTCCTCTGAGCACACTGACGCGGACCCCCCGCCCGGCCGGGCACGGTCCCACCACTCGTACCTCCTCCTGGCTGCTCCGCCTGGTGGGTGCAGGGGTTGCCGCCCTGGCCCTGCTCCCCCTCGGGTTCATCGCGGTCTACACCGTCACCGTCGGGCCGGACGAAGCCCGCGAGCTGCTGCTTCGTCCCCGGGTGGGGGAGCTGTTGGTCAACACCGTCCGCCTCGTTGTGGCCGGGATCGCGCTCAGCGTCATGCTGGGCCTCGGATGCGCCTGGCTGGTGGAGCGCACCCGAGTACCGTTCGGCCGTGTCTGGCACCTGCTGCTGGTGGCCCCGCTCGCTGTCCCCGCGTTCGTGAACAGCTACGGCTGGGTATCGCTGACACCGCGCGTCGAGGGGTTCGCCGGTGCCGTCCTCATCGTGACCTTGTCCTATTTCCCGCTCGTGTACCTGCCGGTGTCGGCCTCGCTGCGCGGGCTCGACCCCGCGCTGGAGGAGGCCTCCTACTCGCTGGACCACAGCCGGTGGTGGACCTTCTGCCGAGTGGTTCTGCCTCAGCTGCGCCCGGCTCTCCTCGGGGGCTCGCTGCTGGTGGGGCTGCACCTGCTCGCCGAGTTCGGGGCCTTGCAGATGTTGCGGTTCCCCACCTTCACGACCGCGATCTACGACCAGTACCGCTCGTCGTTCAACGGCCCCGCAGCCACCATGCTCGCGAGTGTCCTGGTCGCGTGCTGTGTTCTCCTGCTGTACGCCGAGCTGCGCCTGCGTGGGCGCAGGCGCTACGCACGGGTCGGCGCCGGAGTGCCGAGGTCCGTGCCGCGGCACGAGCTCGGCCGGCTCAACCTGCTCGCCGTGCCGGCTCTCGCGGGCCTGGTGGCACTGGCGCTGGGTGTCCCGCTCAGCAGCCTCGCCCGCTGGCTCGTGGTCGGTTCGTCCACGGCCTTCCCGATGGACGAGCTCACGGCCGCGGCATCGACAAGCCTCACCCTCGGAGGCGCAGCGGCCGCCCTGACAGTGCTGCTCGCGCTCCCGGTTGCGTGGCTGGCGGTGCGCCAGCGTGACCTCGTGAGCACTGTGATCGAGCGCAGCACCTATGTGGCGAGCTCGCTGCCCGGGATCGTCGTGGCCCTCGCGCTGGTGACGGTGTCGATCAACGTCGCGCAACCCATCTACCAGACCTTCGTGCTGTTGCTGCTCGCCTACGCGATCATGTTCCTTCCCCGGGCGGTGGTCATCGTCCGCGCGGGCCTCGAGCAGGCGCCGCCGATGCTCGAGGACGTCTCGCACTCGCTCGGCGTGGGTCCGCTGGCGACTGCGCGCCGGGTGACCCTGCCCCTGCTCCTCCCCTCGATGGGTGCCGGGGCCGCACTGGTCTTCCTGGCAGTGACCACGGAGCTGACGGCGACGCTGCTGCTGGCACCGATCGAGACGACGACGCTCGCGACGCGCTTCTGGTCCCACTCCTCAGCAGCGTCCTACGGGGCGGCGGCTCCGTACGCGCTGCTGATGATCCTCATCTCGCTGCCGGCGACGTATCTGCTCAGCCGGCGGCCCACGGAGCCGGTGGCCTCGTGACCTCCGTGACCGTGCAGGGCGTCGCCAAGAGCTTCGGCGGCCGCCAGGTCCTCGAGGGCATCGATCTCGAGGTGCCGCAGGGCAACCTCACCGCTGTGCTCGGGCCGTCGGGCTGCGGCAAGACCACGCTGCTGCGGATCATCGCCGGGTTCGTCCACCCCGATGCCGGCGTCGTGCGGCTGGGCGGGCTCCCGGTGGTGGGCGCCGGCCACCGTACGCTGCCGCCCCAACGGCGGCGCGTCGGCTACGTACCGCAGGAGGGGGCCCTGTTCCCGCACCTGGACGTGCGCGCCAACATCACGTTCGGCCTGCCGCGGGGACTGCGACGCGGACCCCGTCTCGCCGACATGCTGGACTTGGTCGAGCTACCGCGGGGGGTCGCGTCCCGGTACCCGCACGAGCTGTCCGGCGGCCAGCAGCAGCGGGTCGCGCTCGCCCGTGCCCTCGCGCCGGACCCCGCGGTCGTGCTGCTCGACGAGCCGTTCTCGTCGCTCGACGCCAGCCTCCGGGAGGGTACCGGCCGTGCGGTCGCCCGAGCGCTGCATGCTGCCGGAGCGACTGCCATCCTGGTCACCCACGACCAGGGGGAGGCGCTGTCCCTGGCCGACCAGGTGGCGGTCATGCGAGCCGGCCGCCTTGCTCAGGTGGCGGCGCCTCCCGAGCTCTACCGCTCACCGGCCGACACCGAGGTGGCCACCTTCGTCGGACGAGCCGCCGTTCTTCCGGGTCACGTGACGGACGGGTTCGCGCAGTGCGCGCTGGGTGAGGTGGTCGTGGGGAGCAGCGACGTGCGAGGCGACGCGCTCGTCGTGGTGCGGCCCGAGCAGATCACGATGTCGTCCCCTCGCGACGGCCTGGTCGAGGCGAGGGTCGCGGACGTGACGTTCTACGGTCATGACACAGCCGTGCACCTCGAGGTGCTGCCGTCCGGCCCTGCGGTCGTCGCCCGCATCTTCGGGGTGCAGGTGCCCGCACGCGGCGCGGTCGTCAGCCTCGAGGTGAGCGGACAGGTCACCGCCTTCGGCCTGCCGCCACGTCCCCTCGACTAGTCGCGGGTGGCATTTGCAAAGGTAAGGCTAACCAAATATTGTCCCGCCTGTGACTCTCGCCGTCTCCCGGGACGTGCCGGCCTTCCGAACCGCCGGACTCTTTCCGCTGCACGAGTTCGGTGACCGCCCCGCCCTGCTGACCTCCGACGGCACGCTGTCGTACGCCGCACTGTCCGACCGGGTCGCGGAGCGCGTCGAGAGGCTCGGCTCCCAGCGGCGGCTGGTCCTCATCGAGGGCAGCAACCACGTCGAGCCGCTGGTGACGTACCTCGCGGCGTTGAGCAGCGGCAACCCCGCGCTGCTGCTGCCCGGCGACCACCCTGCACATCTCGAGGCGGTCACGGCGGCGTACGACCCCGACGTCGTGTTCGCACGCTCGGCCGGCGAATGGCAGCTGGCCGAGCGTCGGGTCGAGTCGGCGCACGACCTGCATCCCGATCTGGCGCTGCTCCTGAGCACCTCAGGATCGACGGGGTCGCCGAAGATGGTGCGGCTCTCGCGCGACAACCTCAGGAGCAATGCCTTGAGCATCGCCGAGTTCCTGGGTCTCACCGGCGACGATCGGGCGCCGACCACGTTGCCCATGCACTACTGCTACGGGCTGTCGGTCGTCAACAGCCATCTGGCCGTCGGAGCCGGGCTGGCACTCACTGATCTCTCGGTCGTGGACGCGTGCTTCTGGGACCTCTTCGACTCCGCGGGCGCCACCTCGCTCGCCGGTGTGCCCTACACGTTCGACCTGCTCGATCGCTCCGGGTTCGCGGAGATGGATCTCCCCGACCTGCGCTACGTCACCCAGGCCGGCGGCCGGCTCGCGCCCGAGCGGGTCGCGCGCTACGCGCGGCTGGGCCGTGAGCGGGGATGGCACTTCCACGTCATGTACGGGCAGACGGAGGCCACCGCACGGATGGCGCATCTGCCGCCCCATCTGGCGGAGTCCCGCCCGGAGACCATCGGGGTCGCGGTGCCCGGTGGGGGGCTCGAGCTCGAGCCGGTGCCGGAGCTGACCGCACCCGGCGTCGGGGAGCTGGTCTACCGCGGGCCCAACGTGATGATGGGGTACGCCGACGCCCCCGCCGACCTCGGCCAGGGTCCGGCTGTCGCCGCGCTGCGCACCGGTGACCTCGCTCGACGGCACCCGGACGGACTCTTCGAGATCGTCGGCCGGCTGAGCAGGCATGCCAAGGTCTTCGGTCTGCGGATCAACCTCGACGAGGTCGAGAACGCGGTCACCACGGAGCTCGGGCAGCCGGTGCGGTGCGTCGCCCGCGCCGACCGCCTGCACGTCTTCGTGACCCGGCATCGCGACGTCTCGCCCGCCCGGCGCGCTGCAGCTGAGCTCTGCGGACTGCCCCTCGGCGCGATCTGCGCGGCGTACGTGGAGAGGCTGCCGACCACCGGCGCCGGCAAGCCCGACCACGCTGCGCTGGAGCGGCACGCAGCCGCCCTCGCCTCGCAGGCGGCGCCAGCCGGGGCGAGGGCCGGCGCAGGTTCCGTCACAGCGGTTCGCGATCTGTATGCCGCCGCGCTGGGCCGACCCGACGTGACCGTCGACAGCAGCTTCGTCAGCCTCGGGGGTGACTCCCTGTCGTTCGTGGAGCTCTCGGTGGCCCTCGGGGACGTGCTCGACCGGGTTCCTCCTGACTGGCACACCCGGACCATTCGCGAGCTTGCGGAACACTCGGCCCCTCGACGCCGGTGGGGCGTCCTGCTCGAGCCGACGGTGCTGCTGCGATCGATCGCGATCCTGCTCGTCGTCGGCACTCACGCCAACCTCTTCACCGTCTACGGCGGGGCGCACATCCTGCTGGCCGTCGCCGGCTACAACTTCGCCCGCTTCCAGCTCGGCGACGTCCCCAGGGTGGCACGCCTGCGAAGCGGGTGCGCGGCACTCACCCAGGTCGCGTTGCCCAGCGCGCTGTGGATCGGTCTCGTGGCGCTCTTCGTGGGAACGTACGAGCCCGCGACGGTGATGTTCCTGAACGGCCTGCTCGGGAGCGACGACTGGACGGTCCAGTGGCAGTTCTGGTTCCTCGAAGCGTGGGTGTGGACGATGGCGGCTGCTATCGCCGTCATCGCCATCCCCAGGGTCGACGCGGCCGAACGCAAGGCCCCGTTCATGGTGGCATCCGGTGTGCTGGCGGCGGGTCTCGTGGTGCGCTACGGCCTGGTCGGTGTCGAGGCGGGTCCGACCGAGCGGTACACACCGGCGATCGTCTTCTGGTGCTTCGCGCTGGGCTGGGCCGCCGCCAAGGCGACCGGCGCCGGAGAACGCTGGCTCGTGTCCGCAGTCGCACTGGTGACGATCCCCGGTTTCTTCGGTGACCTGCAGCGCGAGGCTGTGGTGCTCCTCGGACTGCTGGCGCTGCTGTGGCTTCGCGAGGTGCGCGCACCGAGGGTGCTGGCGATGACGGCCGGGGTGATCGCGAGCGCCTCGCTGGCGATCTACCTGACCCACTGGCAGGTCTACCCCCATCTCGAGATGAGCCACCCCCCGCTGGCGGTCATCTGCTCTGTCGCTGCGGGCGTGGCGTACTGGGCAGCCACCAGGCGCGCCATGCGCGTCGTGACGTCGCGCGTGCGTCGAGGCTCGGCCTGATACGGCGGTCATGTGCTCAGGCCGCTGTCTTCACCATGACCACAGCTGGGGTGAAGGCAGCCGCGAAGAGGACCAGTCCGAGCAGCTCCTTCACGAGCCGGTCGTTGCGACGGTCGTTCTCCTCCTGGCTGACGCGAGCCGGCCCCTCCGTCCCGCCGTCGCGGGGTCCGTCCCGCCACCCCCAGCTGCTCATGACGCACTCACGCCGCACAGGATCATGGCGGCAGGGCAGCGGGCAGCAGGCCGTGAGCCAGACATCTCCATCACGTCGAGAACCCTATTGTCGAGCATTCGCTCGAACGGAGGTCCTGCGCGCCGAATGGCCCGTTCGGCGGACAACAGCGCCCAACAGTTCGACGCGGCCGCAGATCGGGCGCTTTCTGGCGTCAGTGCGGCCTCCACGCTTCCTCGACGCGGACGCGTGCCTGAACGGCCTCGGGCAGCGACCGGTCCGCGAGATGACGGATGGTCACCGCCTCGAAGACCTCTCGTAGGGCACTGCGGGCGGCGATCCACACCGGCTGCAGCACCTCGGCGATCTCGTTGTAGGTCACCGACTCCGGCCGCAGCCCGTAGACGCTGACCAGCGGCCCGTCGACGGCGCGGATCACGTCGGCCACCGTGATGTCCTCCGGGTCGCGCGCCAGCCGCCAGCCACCCGCTTGGCCCCGCAGGCTGACGACGACGCCTGCGCGGCGGAGGTCGGCGAGGATGGCCTGGAGGAACCCGTGGGGGATGTCCTGCCGACGGCCGAGCTCCTCCGCACTCACCGGCCCGGTCTCCGCGGTGGCCACGAGCTCGATCAGCGCGCGCACCGCGTAGTCGGACTTGGTGGAGACTCGCATACGGCAAGTCTCGCAGAGCGCTCGGCTCGACCACTGCCACGGGCATGTGCGGCGGATCGCCGCCGAGGAGTCATCCGGTCGTGGCCAGCTCCTCGTCCGGCGTGTCAGCACGACGCTCCTGGACCACCGCCCAGCCGATCAGCGCCACCCAGACCATCGCCAGCACGAGCGCAGTCATCGCGATCACGGTCCCGGGCGCTCCGAGCGACTCGAGAACGGTCTGGCTGTTGGTCACCAGGATCAACCCGCCAGCCGCGACGCCGAGCACGCGCGCCCTCAGGTGCTTGACGAGCCATGCAGCCAGCGGTGCGGCGACCATGCCACCCGCAAGGAGGGCGGCCACGAAGCCGATGTTGATGCCGGCGCTGCCCAGCGCCATGAGAAATCCGAGGGAGCCGCCGACCGCGACAACGAACTCGGAAGCCGAGACGGAGCCGATGACCTTGCGCGGGGAGAGCCGGCCCGAGGACAGCAGCGAGGTGGTCCCCACCGGCCCCCAACCGCCACCACCGATGGCGTCGAGGGTGCCGCCGACCAACCCCACCGGCATGAGGAAGGCGGCGGAGAGCTTGCCGGTGAACGACGGCCGGCGGCCACCAAGAACCAGGAAGCGCCAGATCACGTACAGACCGAGGCAGAACAAGAGGCCACCCACCCATGGCTTGGCCACCTCGGCAGGCAGGCTGACCAGGAAGTGCGCGCCGAAGAAGGCACCCACCCCACCCGGCACCGCGAGAATGCCGACCGTGCGCCAGTCGACGTTGCCCATCTGGTGGTGGGAGACGCCCGAGATGAGGGTGGTGCCGACCTCGGCGAAGTGGATGGAGGCCGACGCCATAGCGGGCGCGATCCCGGCCGCGATCAGCAATGTCGACGAGGTCACACCGAAGCCCATGCCCAACGAGCCGTCGACGAGCTGGGCGATGAGCCCCACCACCCCGAGAATGACTAGGTTCCGCATTCTGTCTCCCACGTCCGCACGCTGTTGCGCACACTCGATCTCTATTATGTCTAGCGGGACAGTACACTAAGTGCGGTCGCCGACGCACGGATTCCCCGGATGCGCGAGAGAAGTCCTTCTGTGGCGCAGGGGCCTGCGCGCTCCGACGGGGCTCCGGCCGCGACAGGACAGGCTCGCCGAGCAGCACGGGGCGACGTACATGTAAGACTGCTGCCGCCGAGTGAGATGAGGCACCAGGTGTCCGCAGACGTCCCGTCACATGCCTCCGTCGTCATCATCGGTGGCGGCGTTGTGGGGCTCAGTACCGCCTACCACCTGGCTGCCGCGGGAGTCTCTGACGTCGTCCTGGTCGAGATCGGCGAGTTCGGCTCCGGATCGACCTCCAAGGCGGCGGGGGGTGTGCGTGCGCAGTTCTCTGACGCGGTGAACATCGAGCTGGGCCTGCGCAGCCTGAGGACGTTCGAGAGGTTCCACGAGACGTTCGGCCAGGAGATCGACCTGCACCAGGTGGGCTACCTGTTTCTTCTCGAGAGGCCGGCGGACGTCGAGGCGTTCGAGAAGTCCGTCGCCCTGCAGAACGAGCTCGGCGTCCCCAGCCGCATGCTGGAAGTCTCGGACGCGCAGTCGCTCTCGCCGCTGATCAGCACGGAGGGGCTTCTGGCGGCGGCATACTCGCCGACGGATGGGCACTGCACCCCCGAGAGCGTCGTCGCTGGGTACGCGCGTGCTGCACGGCGAGCCGGTGCGCGCCTTGTGCGCGACTGTGCGGTGACGGCGATCGACTCGAGTGGGGGAGTGGTCAGCGGGGTCGTGACCACGAGGGGCACCATCGCGACCGACACGGTGATCTGCGCTGCAGGGGCCTGGTCCCAGCGCTTGGGTGCGATGGTGGGCGTCGACCTTCCGGTGGAGCCTCTGCGCCGCCAGATCCTCACTACAGCGCCGATGCCCGGGCTGGAGCCGGGCACTCCGTTCACCATCGACTTCTCCACCTCCTTCTATTTCCATGGCGAGGGACTCGGCCTCCTGCTCGGTATGTCGGATCCGTCTGAGACACCGGGATTCCTCCTCACCGAGTCCGACAAGTGGCTCGCCGGCCTGAGCGACGCGATCGAGCGGCGTGCTCCCTCCATCAGTGACGTCGGGCTGGCTGGCGGTTGGGCCGGGCTCTACGAGATGACTCCGGACCACAACGGGCTGGTCGGGGAGGCCGTGGACGTATCGCGGTTCCTGTACGCCACGGGGTTCTCGGGGCACGGCTTCCTGATGGGTCCCGCGATCGGCGAGGTCGTGCGCGACCTCTATCTCGGCCGGACACCGGTTGTCGACGTCAGCTCGCTGACAGCGACCCGGTTCACCGGTGACAGCCGCAGGACCGAGCTCAATATCGTGTAGCACCCGCAAACCAGAGACCGGCAACCCGACGCGCCTACTTGGCGCCACCACGAGGAAGAGTCGCCTCCATGACCAGCCCCATGCACCGGATCCCCAGCGGCTCGACCCTCAACCGGCTCGCCCTCGACACCGCCGGTCGCTGTGGCGTCGACGTCGAGGCCGTTGCGGGGCAGGAGGTGACCACGTCACCCGTGAACGGCGAACGGCTCCTCGAGATCGGGTGGGTCGACGGGTCGACCGTCGACGATGCCGTGGTTCGTGGCCAGGCTGCGTTCTTGAAGTGGCGCGCGGTCCCCGCTCCTGCCCGCGGCGCGCTGGTCAAGCGGCTGGGAGAGCTGCTGGCCCAGCACAAGGACGACCTGGCAACGCTGATCAGCCTCGAGGTCGGGAAGATCACGTCCGAGGCAGGTGGCGAGGTGCAGGAGATGATCGACATCTGCGACTTCGCAGTCGGGCTCTCCCGCCAGCTCTACGGCCGCACCATGACGTCCGAACGCCCGGATCACCGACTGATGGAGACGTGGCACCCGCTGGGTGTCGTCGGTGTGATCAGCGCGTTCAACTTCCCCGCCGCAGTGTGGTCCTGGAACACCGCCATCGCGCTGGTCTGTGGCGACCCCGTCATCTGGAAGCCGTCGGAGCTGGCGCCACTGACCGCACTCGCCAGCAACGCCCTGCTGTCCCGGGCGGCCGCCGAGTGTGGGGCTCCGGCCGACCTCAACCAGGTGCTGGTCGGACCAGCCGAGCTCGGACAGAAACTCGCGGCCCACTCAGGTATCGCCCTGCTGAGCGCGACCGGCTCCACTCGGATGGGTCGGGCAGTGGGCCCGAGGGTCGCTGACCGCTTCGGTCGGTCCCTCCTCGAGCTCGGCGGGAACAACGCGGCCGTCGTGAGCGGCACCGCGGACCTGGACCTGACCACCCGCGGTGTGGTGTTCTCCGCGGCGGGGACGGCGGGGCAGCGGTGTACGACGATGCGGCGGGTCATCGCCCACGCCAGCGTGGTCGACGAGCTCACCGATCGTCTCGCCGCTGCCTATGCCCGCCTTCCCCTCGGTAACCCGATGGTGGACGGCACCCTCGTGGGACCGCTCATCAACCGTGCTGCCTACGAAGCGATGGAGGCGGCGATGGAGCAGGCCACGGCCAAGGGTGGCAAGATCGTCGCCGGTGGTGGCCGTGAGCTCGAGGAGGCGGCGTCGAACGCGTTCTACGCCAGGCCCTCGATCGTGCGCCTCGACGAGCAGACCCCGGTAGTGCAGCGGGAGACGTTCGCCCCACTCCTCTACGTGCTCCCGTACGACGACTTCGACGAGGCCATCGCGCTCAACAACGCGGTCCCGCAAGGCCTGTCCTCGAGCGTCTTCACCTCGGACCAGGCGGAGGCCGAGAGGTTCGTCTCCGCGGAGGGGTCTGACTGCGGCATCGTCAACGTCAACATCGGCACGTCGGGGGCCGAGATCGGTGGGGCGTTCGGTGGAGAGAAGGAGACCGGTGGCGGCCGGGAGTCCGGGTCCGACGCATGGCGCTCCTACATGCGTCGAGCGACCAACACCATCAACTACTCCGGTCAGCTTCCTCTCGCTCAAGGCGTGGACTTCACCGTCTGAGACCGCCGGGGACCGCAAGACTGAGGAGAGTCATGATCCTGCGCAGACAGGTTTCCGGCCCGGCGAGGGGCTGGCGATGAGCGCTTCCACGACGGTGAGCAGCACCGAGCTGCGCACGCGATTTGCTTCGCGGCTGTCGACTCTCTACGGCACTGAGGTTCCGGCGTACACCACTCTGGTGGAGGTCGCGCAGGAGGTGAACCGGCGCGTCCTTGCTCGGGAGGGAGGGAATGCCGAGCGACTGGGCAGCATCGACCGGGTGACCGCGGAAAGACACGGGGCGATCCGCGTGGGTTCCCCACGCGAGCTCGCACAGGTAGCGCGAGTCTTCGGCGCTCTCGGCATGTACCCCTGCGGGTTCTATGACCTCCGCGACGCTGCGCCGGCGCCTGTCCCGGTCGTGAGCACTGCATTTCGTCCCCTCGACCGTGACGAGCTCGCGGCCAACCCGTTCCGCGTGTTCACCTCGATGCTGGTTCCCGAGGACCGGCGCTTCTTCGATGCGGATCTCGAAGCCCGGCTGCGGAGCTACGTGGATGCTCGACAGCTGTTTCCCCCAGAGCTGCTCACGCTGGCCGATGTCGCGATAGAGCGCGGGGGGCTCACGACGGTAGACGCGGACAGGTATCTGCACCTGGCGACCGCGTCGTTCGCGTTGTCCAGGGAGCCGGTCGACCGCGCCTGGTACACCGAGCTTGAACGCGTCTCGGCTGTCGCCGCAGACATCGGTGGCGTGACGACGACTCACGTCAACCACCTCACCCCCCGGGTGCTGGACATCGACGACCTGTACGGCTCGATGCAGGCGCGGGGGATCGAGATGATCGACGAGATCCAGGGGCCGCCACGGTGGGACGGTCCAGATCTGCTGTTGCGCCAGACCTCCTTCCGCGCCCTGGCCGAGCCACGCACCTTCCGCGAGGTCGACGGGACAGTGACCGAGGGAACGCTGCGGGTCAGGTTCGGTGAGGTCGAGGCGCGAGGCATCGCGCTCACGCCCGCGGGCCGGGACCGCTTCGACGAGCTGGTCGCAGCGGTGGACCGGCGCCTTGCTGAGCAACCGGACCTGTGTCGCGCCGACGTGGCACCGCAGGTGTGGAGAGAGGGCCTCCCGGCCACCGAGCGGGACCTGTGCATCGAGGGCCTCGCCTTCTTCGCCTTCGCTGTCGACGACAGGGTCGCCGCGGGACACATCTCGCCGGGACAGCGTGCCGCGCTCGAACACGGTGAAGTGACGGCTCTCGTGCGCGCCGGCGTGCTCCACCCGCAGCCGATCGTCTACGAGGACTTCCTGCCCCGCTCAGCAGCGGGCATCTTCGCCTCCAACCTGACCGATAGCGTGGGTATCGACCCGAGTCAGGGCGGCGCCGAGCGTGACGCCGGGTGGATGTCGGATCGTATAGGCACAACGGTCAACGCTCCGGAGGAGTTGTACGCGCGAGAGGCGCTGACCTCCCTCGCCGCCGCCGAACAGGTCCTGACGATGCCCATCACGTCGCCGGTCCCCAGGGGCGCGAGGGCCTGAAGCCGCCGGCTGGCACCGTCGATCGTGGCGTGGGCGGGGGTGTTCCTCGACGCCGCGCCGGAGGCCAGCCATGCTGTCCGCATGGCTACTCAGATCGTCCTCGTTCCCGGCTTCTGGCTGGGGGCATGGGCATGGGATGACGTGGCGCCGCTGCTCGCCGACCGCGGGTACGCCGTCGTTCCGCTGACCTTGCCCGGTCTCGAGCCTGGCCATTCCGACCGCGGCGGGGTCACCCTGAACGACCACGCCGACACGATCGTTGCCGCGCTCGACCGCGGCGCCGAGCGGCGGGTGCTTGTCGTGCACAGTGGTGCGGCGCTGCCAGGCACGATGGTGCTCGACCGCCATCCCGACCTGGTCGACCACATCGTGTTCGTTGACACCGCGCCGGTCCGCGACGGCTATGCCATGAACGCGCAGCTCGAGGGCCCCGTATTTCCCCTCTCAGCGGCATGGGACGACGAGATGGCCGAGGGCAGCATGCGTGACCTCACCGGCGACCAGTTGCGCACGTTTGAGGATCACGCCGTACCGCAGCCGGGGCAGACCGTCAGTGGCCAGGTGCGGCTGTACAACGAGGCCCGGCTCGCGGTGCCCGCCACCGTGGTCTGCACCGCCTTCTCGAGCGCGGACTACCGCGCGTACGCCGATCAGGGTGCAGGCTTCCTCGCCGGACTGCTCGACCACACTGCCCTCGCCTACGTCGACCTGCCCACCGGGCACTGGCCCATGTGGTCGCGGCCAGCCGAGCTTGCCGGGCTGATCGACCGGGCCGCGGCTGGCTGACCCGGGGCTGACACTGTGCTGACACTGGGTCAGCGATGGCGATCACCTCACCTCGACGAGGTCGTCGGGCGCATTGCTGGGCATGGTCGTGCTGGTCGTGAACGGCATGTGGAAGGCAGGCTTACGAGCATCGACCTCGACGATCGTTAGACTGGCGAGTGCCCGGCACCATCGGTCGAGTGACGTCATCGAGCTCCCGCGCGGACGGGCGTGGCCGCCGGCTCTGCCGGAGGGCACGAGCTACTGAGGGCGGGGTCCCGCCGCAAGTGGCACGGCGACTGCGCCGGTGACGGAGGGCGCGTGCGGAAGGAAGGGGCCCATCGGTTGGCGAAGAGGCGTAAGAGCAGTTCCGGCGGCGCGGCATCGAAGCAGCGTGGACGGGGCCGCAGAAAGGACAACAACGGCATCCTTCCCATTCTTGCCAAAGCGGTGCGGGCGGTCGAGACGGCCGTCGATCGTGATCAGTTGACGTCGGCGCAGCACTCCCGCTTCCAGGCTGTTGCGCTGCTCGCGCGGACGGAGCGCGCAAGGATACGGGCCGACGTGACCCGCACCGAGGCACAGCGCAACACTGACCTCAAGCGCCTGGACGGCGTGGCCACGATCCTGGCGCGCATCGCGACGCGTGAGCCGTCCTTGTTCTACCTGCTCGGGGAGGATGCCGAGGTCAGCGACGCCACGCGCCGGATACAGCGCGAGCTGCGCGTCGCGGCTGGTGTTGACGCAGAGTCGGAGCCGGATGTCGACCGCCCCGTCGCGGAGACCGCCGTACGCACCAAACGGAAATCTGCGCCGCCGTCGGTGGTTGCAGCTCAGTTGGCCAACCCGTTCCGTGCGCCCGACTTCTCCCAGGCACGACCCCAGGCCAAGGGCCGCCTGGCGGGATGGGAGCTGATTGGGCCGCTGCTCAACGCGTTCGAGCATCCCGCCCCGGGCGCCTCGGCCTGCATGGCGCTCCCGGAGTCCCCAGCGACGACGGTGGCGCCGAAGGGCCTGGATCTGATGCCGCACCAGGCGCGTCTGCTGGCCGCGGTGTCCGCGGGGCACCGAACCGTCCTCCTGGCCGACGAGCCAGGGCTGGGCAAGACTGCGCAGGCTCTGTTGGCCGCTCAGGTCGCCGGGGCATACCCACTGCTCGCTGTGGTCCCCAACGTGGTCAAGACGAACTGGGCGCGCGAGGCCGAGCAATGGACGCCCGGCCGGTCCGTGACGGTGATTCACGGAGACGGGGAGACTGTCGACGGGTTCGCCGACATCGTCGTGGTCAACTACGAGGTGCTCGACCGGCACGTCGACTGGATCGGTGAGCACGGCTTCCGTGGCATGGTGGTTGACGAGGCGCACTACATCAAGAACAAGAAGTCGCAGCGGTCCCAGCACGTCATAGAGGTGTCCGAACGAATCCGGAAACGACACCCGCGTCCTCTTTTGATGGCGCTGACCGGCACGCCGTTGATCAACGACATAGAGGATTTCCGAGCGATCTGGCAGTTCCTCGGATGGATCGACGCGCGCAAGCCGGGGGATGCCCTGACGGCGGCGCTGGAACGCACTGGTCTGACGCCTGCCGACCACGCGTTCTACCCGGCCGCTCGGGCCGCGGTCGTCGATCTGGGCATCGTCCGCCGGCGCAAGGTCGACGTGGCCGCAGACATCCCCGCCCGTCGGATCGCTGACTTGCCGGTCGACCTGGAGGGTGTGGCCGGCCGCTCCATCCGCGAGGCCGAGAAGCAGCTTGCCGAGCGCCTGCTCGGCCGCTATCGAGCGGCGTTGGAGCATCGGCGCGGGGGCCCTGTCGCCGAGGGCATCGACCACGCGCTGGTCCGTCGCGTGGCCGAGCGCGAGGTCGCCGAGGGCACCGCGAGCACTGGAGACAACGTGTTCTCGATGCTGCGAAGGATCGGCCAGGCCAAGGCCGAGCTGGCGGCCGACTATGCCGCGCAACTGGCCCGCAGCGCGGGGAAGGTCGTCTTCTTCGCCAAGCACCTCGACGTCATGGACGCCGCCGAGGAAGCCTTCGCCAAGCGTGACATCTCTTTTCGGACGATCCGAGGCAACCAGACTTCAGCAGCACGGCAAGATGCCCTCGACGCGTTCGTCAGCAACCCCGATGTCGCCGTCATCATCTGCTCGCTGACAGCCGCTGGAGTGGGGATCAACCTGCAGGTCGCTTCGAACGTCGTCCTGGCTGAACTCTCCTGGACCAACGCCGAGCAGACCCAGGCGATCGACCGTGTGCACCGCATCGGCCAGCGCGAGCCCGTCACCGCATGGAGGATCATCGCTGCGCAGACGATCGACGCGAAGGTCGCCGAGCTGATCGACGCGAAGGCAGGGCTTGCGGCTCGGGCTCTTGACGGGTCAAGCCAGGAAGCCGCTGGTGCCGACGACATCCAGGTGGAGGCACTCATAGCCCTGCTCACGGGCGTTCTGTCGGACAGGTGATCCGACGATCGCCCGGTCTCCGGCCGGCGGCTTGGGACAGCCGGCTGACCAGGTAGGCGGCCGCCGAAGATCTGCCAGCCAACGACGACGATCAGGACCCCGCGGTAGAGGCGGCGACGCGCGTCCTCGCTTGCCCAGTGGGCGTACGTCGGGACGACGGTGTCGCCTCGGTGGTGTGGGGCCGTCTCACGCGGCACCGTCGTGTGCGAGCAGGCCTGAGAGCCGCCACTCGAGTGCTCCGTCTCTGGCACGGCTGGCCCGGTAGCCACGCATGGTGAGGAGCCGCACGGCGTCATGTGCGAGGACGCAGTACTGGCCTCGGCAGTAGGCGATGATCTCGCGGTCGACCGGTAGCTCGGCGAGCCGGCCGGCGAGCTCTTCGACTGGGATGTGGACGGCGCCGGGGAGGTGTCCACCGGCGAACTCCGGGGTGGGGCGGACGTCGACGACGACGACGTCGCCATCGTGGATGCGCTGGAGCAGGGCTTCGGTGGTGACGGCCTCGGTGTCGTCGGGTCCCAGATAGGCGGCGCGTGCCAGCTGTGTGTGCGGACGGTGCCGTAGGGCGACCCGTCGAAGGTTGTCCCAGAGCTTGGCGACGTCGTCGGCTGCCAGGGAGTAGTAGATGCGCCTGCCGTCGCGGCGGGTCTCGACGAGCCCGGCCTCGCGAAGGGTCTGCAGGTGGGCCGAGCAGGTGCTGATCCCGAGGTCTGCGGCAGAGGCGAGGGCTTCGACACTGCGCGGGCCCTGAGCGAGCAGGTCGAGCATCTCGAGGCGCTTGTGGCTGCCCAGTGCTTTGCCGACTGCGGCGAACTCCGCATAGAGGGCATCTTTGGCGGCGCGGTCACCCATATTCGGCTCCTGACGAGGCAGACGTGGTGTCACGGTGGTGAGTCTCGTACATCCTGAAGGCAACGATGAGTGCGGAGACGACGCTGATCGCCGCTGCTGCCCAGACCGCGGTGCGCAGACTCCACAGGTCGGCGACGACGCCGCCCATGACGGCGCCGACCGCGTAACCCAGGTCGCGCCAGACTCGGTAGATGCCGATGGCGCGGCCGCGCCATGCCGGGTGTGCGACGTCTCCGATCGCAGCAAGCAGGGTGGGGTAGACCAGCGCGGTGCCAGCGCCGAGGACGATGGTGCCTGCCGCCCAAGGCACGAACGAGTCGGCCGTGGCGATCACGGCGAGGGCGGCGGCCTGGGTGAACATCCCGGTGGTGATCAGGTGCTTGCGGCCCCACCGGTCCGACAGGGCGCCGGTGAACAGTTGGCCGATGCCCCACACCGCTGGGTAGAGCGCGAACAGGGTCCCGATCTGGCCTACGCGCAGTCCTGAGCCCGCGAACAGCAGTGGGAGGAGTCCCCACGACAGTCCGAAGTTGAGGTTGTTGACCATGCCGGCCTGGCAAGCAGATGAGAGTGCGGGCTCGCGGAAACTGGTCTGGAGGAACACGTCGCGGTTGCTGAGCTCGGCGTGGAGGTGGTCGTGTATCCCGTCGGCGCGGGGGACGTGGACGGTGGCCTCTGCTCGGGCGTGGTCCCGCGTCTCCTTGACCGCCAGTGTCGACAGTCCTAGCGCAAGCGCCGTGTACGAGAGTCCGAGCAGGAACGGCGCCGGTCGGAGGCCGTGTCGTGCGGCGAGGTAGCCCGCGGCCATCGAGGTGACAGCAACAGCACCGTATCCAGCGGCCTCGTTGAGTCCCATCGCCAGGCCGCGTTGTTTGGGCCCGACGAGGTCGATCTTCATGATCACGGTGATGGACCAGGTCAGGCCCTGATTGACGCCCAGCAGCACGTTGGCAACCACCACCCAACTCCAGTTGGGTGCCCAGATCAGCATCAAGGGCACCGGGATCGCGGCGAGCCATCCGACGATCAGCACAGGTTTCCGGCCGTAGCGGTCCGACCAGGTTCCAGCGAAGTAGTTGGCGGCGGCCTTGGTGATCCCGAAGGCGATCACGTAGGTGAAGATGAACGTGTAGCCGGTCAACCCGAACTCGCGCTCGGCGAGCAGGGGCAGCACCGTTTGCTGCTGGCCGACCATGCCACCGACGAGGGCGTTGATCGCCACCAGAATGGTGAACTGGGCGGCGTTGGCCCGGAGCCCGAGGCTCGGCTGGCTGTTCAGGTCCTTTGCGTGGAGCCCGGTCACGCCCCCTCCTCGAGGGATCGGCCGGTGACGGCGGCCCACTCGTCGGGTCCGCCGACCAGGACGGAGAGATCGCGACGCCCGGCGCGAGCCAGCAGGCTGGCAGCGCCCATAGCGCGCTCGCCATGACCACACATCACCACGGTCGGCCCCTGCGCAAGTGTGCCGCCAGCCGAGTTCTCGGCAAGCTCCCCCAGCTCGATGTGGGCGGCGCCCGGGACGTGCGCCGCCGTGAACTCGCCGTGTTGCCGGATGTCCAGGACCCCGGCCCCCTCGACCTGGTCAGCGGTGACCAAGGGAACGGAACCCGTGGAGTGGCCCGCACCGGACCAGGAGGCCATGCCGCCCTCGAGCTCACCGGCGAGGTGGTCGAAGCCGATCTTGCGGGCCTGCCAGACGATCTCAGCAGGGTCCTGGTCGGGGTTGCGGACGATGACCAACGAACTGGCCGACGGAAGCAGCCAGCCAAGCCAGGTCGCGAACACCGACCGCAGCGGGATCGAGGTCGACCCCGGCACATGTGCAGCAGCGAAGTCCGCAACGGGTCGCACATCGACCACCTCGGCACCCGCCACACGCAGCCGGATCACCTCGCCCGTCGAGATCCCGAGGAGCGAGTCACCCCGCACCAGCTCGGGGCCACGCCGGTTGACCTCCCCCAGGGACAAGAAGTACGGCGGGAAGCTGCCCAACGAGTCGAGCAGCTGCTTGACGAACGCGTCCTCGGACTCAGCGCGGAGCAGGGCATTGGTGGCGCGCTCGATGCCGATGGTCGAGGTCCGGTCCGAGCCGGGGGGAGCGGAGCAGAACGAGCCCACCCCGTGGGTCGGCCAGACCTCGACGTCGTCGTCGAGCTCGGCGACGCGGCGAAGTGACCGGTACTGGGCACGGGCCAGCTGCTCTGTCCGCTCAGGCGCCACGAGGTCGGTGCGCGCCGCTGACCCGACGATCAGCGAGCCACCGGTGAACACCCCCACCACTCGTTGATCGTCGAGAAGCTCGAGCGCGATGTGCTCATGCGTGTGTCCAGGCGTCGCCAGCGTCCGCAGTTTCAGCCCCCCAAGGTCGACCTCGTCCCCGTCCGCCAAGCCCCGGTGCGGGAATTCTCGCCCGCCGGCACGAGAGGCCAGCACCATCGCTCCGCTGTCCGCCGCCAACTGAACCGCGCCGCTGAGGAAGTCGGCGTGTAGATGAGTGTCGGCTGCGTAGGCGATCCGCAAGCCGCGGCGCTCGGCCGCGGCTTGTAACGCCCGCAGATCGCGGCTCGCATCGACGGCGAGCGCCCGCCCATCGGCAAGGTCCACCAGGTAGGAAGAGTTCCCGAGGCCTTCATCCACGACCGGGATGACTGTGATGCCCATGGCCACACCCTATGTCATTCCAACGAACATCAGAATGACCAGGTGGATGTCACCTCGCGGACGACGCCGCCCGACGACGTCATGGGTCGTGCAGGTCCACGCCGCCTGGGAGTACCGAAGTACTGACGGTGCTGCTTGAGGCACGACACGCTCGCTGGGCGTGGGCTTGGGAACCTTGCTGATCTTGGTCGCTGGCCTAGGCGACGCGGTCGTGGAGTGTGCCCAGGCGCGGGCCGTCCAACTCGTCCAACGCGTCGGGCCGACCAGCGACAGCCATGAGCGCAGTGAGAAGGGGAGGGCGGGCACGAGACGGTGCTCGGGGATGGTGCGTTCAGGCCGAGGGCTCGCCGGATGTCTTGGTGGCGGATCGTGCCGTCGGCCAGTGCGATCCCGCCCTTGAACCCGGACGGCAGGCCGCGTGGGCGCTGGTTGCGAGCAACGAGGTCGATGACTCCGTGCGGGTCGAGGCCCTTGTACCGGTTCTGGGTGCGAGTGTGACGACTGCAGGCACGATGTCCCGGATTTGGGGGTACCTATGCGTCTCGCTGCTCTCGTCACCGTGTCGTTACTCGCCGCCGGGCTGGTCAGCAGCTCTGCAGGCCCGCTGGCCGCCGGGGTGGCGGACCGGCACGTCGACGAGCCGCTCACCCGTACGTTCCGGCAACTGGACCGCGACACCGAGTGGGAGCTGACTGAGCGCATCGCTCTCGACTTCCCGACTCACCACCCGCAGGGATTTGCCCTGGTAGGACGGCGGATCTTCATGTCGACGGTGGAGATCATCAAGGCGCCGGTGCCCTATGACGAGCCGCGCGACGGCTATGACCGCTCGCCGGGCAAGGGCGTCGGTCACGTGCTGGTGCTGAACCGCGAGGGCAGGCTCCTGAAAGACATCGAGCTCGGGCGCGGCCACATGTATCACCCCGGCGGCATCGACTTCGATGGCCGGCGGGTCTGGGTTCCGGTAGCGCAGTACCGCCCCGACAGTCGGGCCATCGTCTACACGATCGACCCGCGGACGTACGGCGTTCAGCAGCGGTTCCAGTACGCCGACCACGTGGGCGGCGTCGTTCGGGACCGGGTGACCGGGCGCATCCACGGTGTCAGCTGGGGTTCTCGCGACTTCTTCCGGTGGGGTGTCGGTGGCAAACTGCAGGATGCGACGGCCAATAGCAGCCACTTCGTCGACTACCAGGACTGCGCGTACGTCGATCGAGGCAAGCAGATCTGCAGCGGTGTCGCCGAGCTGCCGACCGCCGGCGACGGCATCTACGAGCTCGGTGGTCTGGCACTCCTTCGGCTGCGTGACGACTCTCTGCGCTACGAGGTGCCGTTCCCGTACTTCTCAGCGTCGGGCCACGTCGCCACGCGCAACCCGGTCGCGCTCGAGGTCGAGGGCGACACGGTGCGCCTGCTCGCCGCGCCCGACGATGGCGACGAGGGCGACGGCACGGAGCTGTTGGCGTACGAGGCGCTGCGGTAGGCGAACTACTGTCCGCGTGTTTGAGGGTTTTTGGACGGTGCCTTGGTCTGGCTTCGCCAGGCTCCGGCTCGTCGAGGATGGTGTTGCGGCCGCGCCGGGTCCACGATGCGACCGTGCATCTCGACCCTGCCGGCGGGCTCAGCCCACCCTCCGTTCGCCGGCCATGAGGTCAGAATGCCCCCAGCGCCTCCGGCCCAACGGCGACAAGCAGGCGCAGGACTCCTCCCGATGATCCGGGGAGCCCGAGTTAAGAACAGACCTGGTCGACGGGCACGTACGCCTGCCCGTATCCGCTGGCCACGCGTATCCCATGGCCCTGGCCCTGCCCCGGGTTCGAGCCTGTACGGACCAGATGCCGTGGGTCCACGATGGACCCATGCAGAGCACTGCTGCGACCGTGCAGGAGTACCTCGCCGGGCTGCCGGAGGATCGTCGCGAGGTGATCACAGCCGTGCG
>JAQSWV010000101.1 GCA_029266455.1 Nocardioidaceae bacterium | reverse complement strand
TACGTCGCGAGCAAGGAGGAGTTGCTGGACGCAATGATCGACGTTGTGTTCGAGGAGATCGAGCTCCCCCCCGAGGAGACCGACTGGCAGTCGGCGATGCGACGGCGGTCGGAATCCGCCCGACAGGTTCTCGCACGCCACCCGTGGGCGATCGGCCTGATGGAGTCGCGGACATCGCCGGGGCCCGCGCACCTCCGCCACCGCGAAGCGGTCACCGCCTGCCTGCGGAGGGCTGGCTTCTCGGTTCTGATGGCGACGCACGCCAACTGGTTGCTCGACGTCTACGTCTACGGGTTCGCCCTGCAGGAAGCCAGCCTGCCGTTCGACACCGCCGATGAGTTCGCGGACATGGCCGAGGACGTCTTCCTGCCCCAGCTTCCTCCTGACGAGTTCCCCTACCTCAACGAGTCCGCCGCGGCGCTCGTCGCTGCCGGCTACGACCCGGCAGATGAGTTCATCTTCGGCCTCGACCTCGTCCTGGCCGCGCTCGAGCCCCTGAGAGCCTCTGCATAGCGACGCTCACGGACCGTCGCAGCGGGTGTTCCTACAGGCGTTCTTCTCGAGGTGCCGATTGCGCGGGTGGGGCGGGCGCCAGGTCTTGATGCTCCAGAAGACGCAACGTCTTCCTATGCCGCGCTAGGTGAGTTCGTGGCGCCTTCGCAGCAGGACCGCCACGACAGCGGCAACGATGACGCCACCTGGAGGACGACGGATCTGGGGCCTGGAAGCGGTATGAGCGCCAAGCCAACAACGATCAGGGCTAGTCCAACGCCGCGCAGAACCTTCAGCACGTTCACATCCTCGGCCGTCTTCGAGGCTGGCGTTGGACATTCACACATCTGCCGCGCCGGGGCGAAGTCCCGTCGACACGGGCAAGAGATGCGCGCCTGGCGCGTTGCGACTGTGCATCGATTCCATCGGCTGATGACCTGGCGGGTGGCCAGTGGGACACACTTCACTGGGAAGTGGTGGGATGTCAGGGCGAAGCAGAGGCGCATCGGCGCAACGCCACGAGGGGCGTCGGCTTCGCCGCTGAAGCCTGCGTCGGGAGACGCCGGACACGGGAACGCCATAGCCCGAGGCAGCGCGCACCAGGGGCGTGGGCGACCGCGCAAGATGGTCATTTCGGGCCACAGACACGGACGAGTCGGGACTGCGAGACTCGGGCGATTGCCAGCCGGGACAGCCGGTCTCGGCCGGGAAGCGGAGGTTCCCATGTTCACTCGTTCCGTCCAGACTCGAGCCCGCCATGAGCGCCCCAAGACACGCCGGCCGCTCAGCCTCGCACTCGCGGCCTGCTGCATCCCGCTGCTCCTTGCAGTCACTGCGACGACTGCGTCCGCGGGTCGGGGCTTCGTCGAGCACTTCGTCGACGAGTGGACGGTGACCCATCTCGACGGGTCGGAGGACTTCTGTGGCGACCTGGGCTTCGATGTGGTCGAGCACTTCGAGATCAAGGGGGTCTTCGTTGGTACGCGCCGGGGTCGCGAGGGCATCTGGTACTTCGGTGACCGCTTCACCGGCACCAACAGTTTTACCAATCCGGAGACCGGGGGGGAGTACCGGGTGGAGTTCTCGGGCACCGACCGCGACCAGGTGATCACCGACAACGGCGACGGCACCCTCACCATCCAGGTGCAGCTGACCGGGCCCGGCCGGTGGTACGTGGACGGCACCCTGATGTTCATCGACACCGGGATGACCCGGTTCAGCTTCCTTATTGACCACGGCGGCACGCCGAACAACCCCGACGACGACGAGTTCATCGAAGACCTGGGCCTCGACAAGGAGGCGGGCCTGCGGCAGACCGACGGTCGAGACTTCTGCGCCGACCTCGTCGAGTTCATCGGCTGACACGCGCACGCTGGAGGTTGGCCCCATGCCTTCAGTCCCCACGCCCCTTGTCAGACGCGATCCGATTGTGACGTGGGTGCAGGGACCCCGCGACAGGGCTGTTTGCCTGGCCCTCAGGAGGCTCTGCTGTGCCCTGGACGGCATGGGGTCGATGGTGATTGTGTCCAGTTCCCTCACGGTGGCTCGTGCAGCGGCCGCCCGCCTTGCGGAGGCGACAACCGCCCCGACCTCCGGTGAGGTGGGGGCGATCCTGTGAGGCCGTCAGGCAGCCGTATCGGGCGTTCCCTCGAGGGTCTCGCAGCTTGGACGATTCGCCGTGGCAAGGTCGTGCGGCCCCGGGATGCGGCTGTCGTCGCCGAGTGCCAGCATGGCCGGATGCTCATGTACGCCCTCCACGACTACGACCCCGAGCGCGACGGCGACGAAGAGGCGTGGGCCGCGAGGCTGGAGCGCAGGAGTGGCGGATGTGGGGCCCGGCCCAGGCTCGTGGATCACGCTCGTTGAGTGCCGCGTGCACCGCTGGAGCCTGCGAAGAGGTAGACCTTCCTGTGGCGCGCCCCGGGGAGACGGCGGGCCTCAACCCGGGGCGCGAAGCCCACGCCGTCGAGGTGCGATTCCCATGGACTCAGCGTCGAGTGTGCCACCGGGGGTCACCCACGCTGACCGGGACGCTGCGTGAGTGCCGCCCGAACGCGCAGGATGGTCGTTCGCCAGCTCGCCGGCCAGAACACCCCCACCAGGCACACGCCCCCGAAGAGAAGCCCTGCAGTCAGCAGCGGAGTTGATGCGCTCAGGACACCGACCGCCACGACAGCCCCCGCGATCACAAGCCACGCCTGCCACTCGGCGGAGTTCGCTGGCGTCATGAGCTAAGTCCAGCATGGGGCGGGGCGCATGGGGGTCAGCCGTTCAGCTCGCCGGCCCGGTCCAGTTGGACTACGTGCGGCGGCGCCCGCCTGACCGGGCTCCTGCCCGAGACCGAGGCCGCGGTGGAGGCTGGCCGGCAGGTCGAGCGGGGAGGCGTGGCAGGCGATGCAGGCGCGCCTGGAGCAGTTGGCGAGCTGGGCATGTAGACCCCCTTGACTGGCGTCACCGTCACGACCAGCCGGCCAGTTGCAACGTCGGTGGAGTCGAACGATGGCAGCGAGCGCGCCATTGGGGTGTTCCTTCGCGCTATGACCTGCCAGCGCCATCCGCCGCGGCCCCGTCAGAGCCAACTGGCGCGGGCCGCGGCACCAACGTCGGCACGTCCGCCTAACCTGAGCCGGCATGAGCGGTTGGCAGCACACGACCTTGGACTAGGACCCCACGATGGACGGCGACGAGGAGGAGTGGGCGCGTGCCGTGGCGGCCGAAGGCTGGCGCACCTAGCACTCGTCCGGCTCTGGGTCACGGTGAACGGTCGCCGCGTGCGACGTTGGGCGCTGCGTCGTCCCTGCATGCGCCCTTGGTCCGCTCACGACCACGGCAGTAGGTGTAGTGAAGTGGTTATGCTCGTACCCTAGATGCGCCCGGAAGGAAAGCGGCGGCAATTGTTTGCTCCTGTTAGGGCGCGTCTAGCTTCCGTCCCGGTTGCTGGTGGCAACTGTTCGCGCAATTGGTTCAGGAGCCCTGGCTCAACTATTTCGCTGCAATTCACGAAGGTCAGATCTAGCAAAACCAACGAAGTGGTTTATGGCTTGAGATCCCGCCCCCAGCGCTTCGTTAAAATCCTCCAGATCGCAATCTTTCACAGAAGTAGGGGTACTAAGTCTGAAGAAGGCCCTCGTTATACCGTTGGCGACCGCAGTTTCACCCTCGTCCATCGCGAAGTATGCCTGGGTCGCCGCGGCATATAGCGTCGAGGATTGCTTGAGCAGGAGCGCCCGCAATTGAGTCCACGACTCCTGGTCACCGCTGCCAATTGCATCCCTCGCGTCGGTTAGCGTCCGCCGATACTGTTCGGCCTCGGTGGCCAACTTCAAGTACGCCAACCGCCGCTCTTCAACAAGTTCCTGCCGCGTTTGGTTTTGAATTGTTAAGTATGCCCCGACGTATGAGCCACCGACGCCGATTGCGGCCCCTGCGATCGCTCCTATCAAAGCAAAACGCGCTGCTTGGATGGTCGCCCGGTCCCCGGCACTCGACATGGATCAAGGCTAGCCCTGCGTGCCTACCGTCACACTGCCTTGACCCTCGTCTACTCAGACGCTTCGTCACGCTGCCAGGGGATCCGGTTGCTCTTTCTCCGGCCCAGCAGGCGTCCGGCCCACCCATCGGTGTTGCAACACGGATAGGCTTCATGCTGGGTCGTCGGCGGATGCGCACACTCAACCCAGCGGGCAGAGACTGCCGTCGACTCAAGCTCTTAGATCGACGTGCTAGACCTTTTGACAGACCACCGCGTCACCTGGTCAGCCGCCGACCTCGCGGGCCGGACCGTTCCCGGCCCGGACGACGTGGTCCTGGGTCTGACGCTACGCAGCGTTCAGCTGGTAGCGAGGACCGAGTCCACCCGCAAGGGGAGCGGATGGCAATTGTGGTGACCCGTCTCTTCCCCATACGGCTCAAGTCGGAGGCGCCGGGCAGCGGTTGCTGTGGTGCTCATCGGCGGCCTGGGATCCTGTTGGTGCTCATCGCTGGTGCCTCCCTTGGGCGGCCGAGGCCCTCAGCGAGTTGTTGCAGAGTGTCGGAACTCGACGACGTCACCGTCTCGCATCACGTAGTCCTTGCCCTCCATCCGCACCCGGCCGACTGCCCTCGCGGCGGCCATCGAGCCAGCGGCATCCAGGTCGTTGAACGACACGACCTCGGCCTTGATGAACCCCCGCTGGAAGTCGGTGTGGATGACGCCGGCTGCCTGTGGCGCGGTCCACCCCTTGTGGATCGTCCAGGCGCGTGACTCCTTCGGCCCCGCGGTGAGGTACGTCTGCAGCCCGAGGGTGTGGAAGCCGACCCGGGCCAGCTGGTCGAGCCCGGACTCCTCGGCTCCGAACGACTGCAGCATCTCGTGCGCGTCCTCGGTCGACATCTCCATGAGGTCCATCTCGAGCTTGGCGTTGAGGTACACCGCATCGGCCGGTGCCACGAGGTCACCGAGCCGCGAATGGAGATCCGTGTCGGCCAGCTGCTCCTCGTCCAGGTTGAAGACGTAGATGAAGGGTTTGGTGGTCAGAAGCCCCAGTCCGGACGCAAGACCGAGGTCGACGCCCGCGGCCGCGCCACCGGCATACAACGTCGTGCCCTGTTCGAGCACCTTCTGCGCGGCGAGGGCGTTGTCCAGCAGCGGTCGTGACTCCTTCTTGATCCGCGCCTCCTTCTCGAGCCGCACGACCGCCTTCTCGAGGGTCTGGAGGTCGGCCAGGATGAGCTCGGTGTGGATCGTCTCGATGTCGGAGCTGGGCGACACCTTGCCGTCGACGTGGACGACATCACCGTCCTCGAACGCGCGCACCACCTGGCAGATCGCGTCGGCCTCGCGGATGTTGGCGAGGAACTTGTTGCCGAGGCCCTCCCCCTCGGACGCACCACGCACGATGCCGGCGATGTCGACGAAGGAGACGGTTGCGGGCAGGATCTTCTCGCTCCCGAAGATCTCCGCAAGGCGCCCCAGGCGCTCGTCCGGGAGCGGGACGACCCCGACGTTGGGGTCGATCGTCGCGAACGGGTAGTTCGCCGCAAGGACGGTGTTCTTCGTGAGGGCGTTGAACATCGTCGACTTGCCGACGTTGGGGAGACCGACGATTCCGATGGTGAGTGCCACGAGGCCGAGAGTCTACTGGCGCCGGCCTCCAGTCCCGCCAGCCGGGACGGCGGCCCCCCAGCCATCCGACCCCCGCCGCCGGCCTCCGCCGGCTACGGGCTCCACGAGCCGTCACGGTGTCCGTCGCGGCTCCAAGCGGCTCACGGTCGGGCAGCCACGCCCGGGGAGGGTCACGACGACGCGAATCGCCGCCGCGACCTCAGCAGGGGCGAGCATCCGTTCCGGCTCGGCGGCGCCGGTGGGCGAAACAGGAAGGCTTCCGCGGCGACCAGCGCGGCGAGACGAGACTCACCTTCACCCCGAGGTTGCGCAGGTCGAGGAACGTGCCGCCGGCCGGCCCCGCAAGACCGTGCTTGCTGGCGACGTATGCCGCGTTGTTGGCGAACGCCTGGTGTGCTGGCACCGACCCGATGACCACCAGGCGGCTCGGACGGTCTGGTCCACGCCCGCGTGAACGGGCCGCCACGGCCGACCCCATAATCTCGAGCCATGGGCCTCGCCGAGGATCTCGACTACC
>JAQSWV010000100.1 GCA_029266455.1 Nocardioidaceae bacterium | reverse complement strand
CCGTCGTCCTCGGTCGGGAGGCCGAACATGGCCGGATCGGGATCCGGTTGCGCCGAGTACTCGTCGGTGAGCTCGCCCTCCCAGGACGTCAGGGCGATGAAGCCGGCCATTCCCGCGCCGAACCCGTGGCGATGGTATGCCGCCTGCACCTCGCGTTCCGCTGCGAGGGCGCGCTCGGCGTCGGGCAGGATCGCCAGCAGGGGAGGTTCGTGTGCCACGAGAGTGTGGACGTCCTCAGGGCTTTTCGCGACGAGGGCGAGCGCGTTGACCGCGCCGCCACTGGTGGCGAACACGTCGACCGGTCCCGTGCCGAGGGCAGCGATGAGCGCGTGGAGGTCCGCCGCGTGCATCTGGGGCGTGCGCTCGTCCCGACCGTCCTTGCGCACACTGCGCCCGAGGCCTCGAGGGTCGTAGCTGACGACCGCACGGTCAGGGAAGAAGGCCGCTAGCGTCGTGAAGCCCCCGGCATCCATCGGATGACCCGCCATGAGCAGGGGTGGCCGGCCCGCTGCATCCTCGGACGGCTCGCGCACGTCATAGACGAGGTCCACGTCCGGGGTTGCCAGCGTTTCCGTTCGCACCTGCACGGTGATCTCCTGTCCACCCGACCTGAGATGGTCTGACGTCGAGGTCATCGTTGCACCAGGCAGCGTCGACGGCCAAGGCCAACTGCGACCTTCTGCATTGAACGGTGGCCAGCCTGGCGCCGAGAGCGAGGTAGCTCAGCGAGAAGGTGCGCTGGATGCGGCGGCGGACGGCCTGCGGGCGCTCGATGTCCCCGATGTGTGTTCACCGCTGTCCAGCGTCAGGGCCCACATTGTGGGTCTGGGAGACAGGGCGGACCATGCGGCGGTGCATGTCGTACGAACCGTGGGATTCGCGAACGCGGAGTGGGGTAGCACCAGATCAGCCCCACACGGAAGGAGAGCCAGGGTGTCGAAGGATCTCAGTGACAGCGCCAACCGCAAGAAGCTGAAGAAGTCGTCCTTCGCGTTGCCGGATCAGGAGAAGTATCCGATCCCTGATATCGAGCACGCGCGGAACGCCTTGGCCCGGGTGGCTCAACATGGGTCGAAGGCCGAGCAGAAGAAGGTCCGGGCGGCGGTCGAGAAGAAGTACCCGAGCCTGAAGAAGGACGACTGACGGCGAAAGACGACTGGGGGCACGGCGACTGGGCCGAGCCTCACCGGTGGTCACGGATCAGCGACGAGGGAACGAATCTGGCCCAAGTGCCGGGCATGTCCGCTCGCGGGCACAGGACGCGGCGCGGCACAGTTCGGGGCCGGCCTCAGTCCGAGCCGGTTCAGTCCGCGTCGAGGATGACGGCACTTCCTCGGCGTGTGAGAGGGGATGGCTCATCCCTGGATCTGGACAGGTCGCAGTCTCAGCCGATACCAACACGGTGTGGTCGTGTTCAACGGCCAGCCCAGTCCGGCCGTGTCGGCCGGGTCAACGGCCAGGAGTTCCCAGCCGGGGAAGGCGCGCTCCACATCCTCTTGCGAGGCCGCGCCGAGGAACGCCCACATCCTGGTGGGGCTGAAGGCAAGCATGAGCAGCGTCGCTCCTGGGTTGGCCAGCGCCGTGACACCACCGCCCTGGGCCTGCTGCTGACGGGCGGTCAGTCCTTGGAAACATCCGACGTCGAGGAAGAAGTCAAAGGTGCCCCCCAGTTCTTGGGCCGACAGTTCTGTCACGTCTCCGATGACGTAGGTCTCCGTGTGCGAACTTCCGCGCCTCGCAGCCTCGATGGCAGCTGGCACGTAATCGACTCCCACGGCTTCCCATCCCCGGCGTGCGAGTTCAGGCGTGTATTGACCTCGCCCGCAGCCGAGGTCCAGAGCCCGTCCGAGCGGGCGGGGACGGTGCGCCTCCTCTCGGTCGAACAGGGCTGCGATGCTCGTTTCCGCCGCCTGTCCGTAGCGCTCCCACGGCCGGATGGAGAAGCGGTACATGCGGTGATAGTTGGTCACTCTGCCTTCCGTGTGCCCGCTCGATGGTGTGCCCCCAGGCCGACGCATGGGCGACGATTGGCCTTTCGACAGCATCGCCGGAATGCCCGTTTCGCTCAAGGCCTCAGGCCTGCATTCGCTTGGCGTTCGATCCCGGAGTCCGTGAGCGGCGGGGTCGTGGTCAGAGCCGGAGTCATGCTCGTCGACTTCATCCATGGCGCACGATGTCGTGACGAAGACCCCGCCGGTCCGAGTTGCCCTGTCGCGGGTCTGGTTCGCCGTTTCGAAGGGCCAATCGCGACGCACTCCAGGGCAGCCCTGGTGTCACATCGCGCCGACCGGGGCCCGGCGCCCGGATGTGCTTCAGGTCTGGGCGCACCAGTCGTTGACATCCCAGACGCCTGAAACGTTGACTTCGTGCATGGACCTGCGGGAGCGCGATGGGCACAACGCTTCTCAGCGTGCACCAGCTCGTGGGGCGGCAGGCCTGGTCGGTTTGGTCGGCACGATCGAAGATCCTGCAACGATCAGCCGGTTGGTCAACCTCGTCGGAATGGTGGCGGCCGCCACCACCGCGGGCTTCGGGGTGCTGTTCTTCGCCTTCGACGAGCAGGTGGCTGGATGGTCGACCCTGGGGCTCAGCTTCGCTTCTCTGATCTGTTGGCTCGTCCTGGTCACAGGGAGGCTCGCCGGTCGGGTCGTCGTCGCGGTGGCTGTCGTCACGGCTGCATCTGCAGCCAACCACATCGTCGTCCACGTGGCGTTGGGCGGGTTCGCGCACTCTGGCGGGTACCTGTTCGGGGGCCTGGTGTTGACCCTGATGGTCGGGCTCGCCTTGCCTCGCAGTGCGACCGGGCTCCTCGCCCTGGCTTACTGCGGAGTCGCCGTCGCTCTCGGCCTGAACGAGGCCGGGCTGGCAGCCTCCCGACCTGCTCCGGCCGCACCCTTGTCGACGATCCTGTTCGTCACCGTCTTCACCAGCGCCTTCTTCATGCTCGTGCCGATGTTCGGGTATTCCCTGGAGCAACTCGCCGCTGAACGAGCTCGCGCCGAGGCCCTCCTGCTCAACATCCTGCCCGAGACGATCGCCGGCCGGCTCAAGACCCGCCCCGGGATGATCGCGGACCGGCATGAGGAATGCAGCGTCGTCTTCGCCGACCTCGTCGGTTTCACGGCCCACTCCAAGGGCAAGGATCCCGCCCAGATCGTCGGAGAGCTCAACACGATCTTCTCCCGCTTCGACGCGATCGCCGCGAAGCACCGGGCGGAAAAGATCAAGACCATCGGGGACGGCTACCTGGCGGCCTGCGGGCTCCCAGACGCCGATCCTGACCATGTCGCTCAGGCCTGCGACCTGGCACTGGCGATGGTTGAAGCGATGCCTGTGCTCAACTCCGAGCTGGGCACGCACTTTCAGCTGCGGGTAGGGGTGAACGCTGGAAGCGCAGTTGCAGGCATCGTCGGCTCGTCAAAGTTCTCGTACGACGTCTGGGGCGACATGGTCAACCTGGCTTCGCGGCTCGAGTCCACCGGTACCCCCGGTGTTGTGGTCACCAGCGCAGCCGTCGTGAGTGCGCTCCAGGGGCGTTACACATTCCAGCCGCTCGGTGCGAAGGATCTCAAGGGGGAGGGAATGACGGAGTTGTTCGCTGTGGTGGGCGCACACCGGGTCGTTTGACCTGAGGGATGGCAGGTAACGACCCGCTGCGTCACCTCGGATCTGGAGCGGCGTGGCGAGGTCGCCGTCGCCGTCGTGGGCGAGCAGGATCGCGAACCCGAGGCGCACCCAGTGCGTGCGAGAAGGTTGGGGCAGTGCCGTCCACGTCGGCCATGCGGGGCACCCCGTCACGGATCATCACCGCACCGAGCGCCACGAAGCCGGCCAGTACGAGGATGAAGCCGCCGAGTGTGATGTAGCTGAACGTCGACAGCGCCCCCGCCAGCACGATCAGGATGCCGACTGCCGCCACTGCGCCGCCGCCACGAGCCGCGCGGGTGCGAATCGAGACGCGCACCGCCGCGATGAACGTACCGAGCAACAGCAAGCTCGGGCCGACGGTGTGGACGGTGAGCGTCAGCAGGGGGCGCTCACGCAGCCTGGCAAAGAACGCACTGAGGTTCGCGCCATCGAGATCGAGCGCCCAGGCCACCAGGTCGATCGCGAGCTGGCCCGCGACTGCGAGGCTTCCGACGAGGACGAGCCAGAATGCAGGGTCCGTCAGCACGTGACCGACCCGGTGCGTGAGTCCCTCACGACGAGCAGGTTGGGAATCCACAGGGCGACACCGACGAGCAGCACGGCATGCCCGACGGCCCAGATGTCGTTGGCACCCCGGCCTGCGTTGAGGATGAGCGAGATCCAGCCGGCGACGAGCAGAAGGGGCCGGCGACCAGGATGCTGGCGGCAATTCGGCTCACACGAGGGAAGGTAGTGCCCTGTTGTACCCAGCATGACGATCGTCCGACCGGGATCTGGCGGGCGACCGGGGCAGCCCTCAGCGGAGTCACCGGACTGCATCTCGTCGAGAAGGCGGCGGTCTGCGCGTCACCGGCCCAGCTCGAGATGAGCGAATGGGTGCCGCTCATTCCCGGCTCAGGGGTCGGCCAGATCGGGTGCATGGTCCAACGTCGCGGCCGACTCGACCAGCCCGCGGAGTGTCTCGGTGAAGCGAGCGGCAGGCGCTCCGTCGATCACGGCGTGGTCGAAACTGAGGGTCAGCGGCAGCATCGGCCTGGCCACAACCTCCCCGGCGCGGACCACCGGCCGGTCCATGACGGCGCCGACGGTGACGATGAGGGTCAGGGGGGCGAGGGGGATGGCCCAGCCCCAGCCGTTGGAGAACATCCCGATCGAGGTGACGCCGACCGCCGGGCCGAAGGTCGCGGCGATATTGGGTCTGGCCCCGGCGGCCCGGATGGCGGCGCGCCGCAGCGGCCCGGGCAGCCGGACGAGCTGGCCGGTCACGCCGCTGACGCGATGGGGTTGCCCGGGGCCGTACTTGGCCTGGTGCAGCATGTCGGTGATCTCGGCGGAGGACCTGTGGTCGGCGTCGGTGACGACGACGATGTCGAGTACGGTCCGTCCTTGCCAGTGGCGCTCCACCGTGGCCCCGATGTCGACATGGTGGAAGGTGAGGAGGTTATTGCCGGCCTTGCGGGTATTGACCTCTGGGTGGGAGGCGATCGCCCGGGCCACGGAGGCGATGACGAACCCGGTCCACGACACCCGCGGCACCGCGGCCTCGATCCGGGACGCAGCCTCCGTGACCTCGAGCTCGACGAGGGCGTGCACCTGGAAGCGTCGGCTGGCTCCGGCCAGCCGGTCGAGCACCGGCTGGCGCTCCTTGGGCACCGACGCCACGGCATAGCCCGGACCTCGGGCCGCGGGGCGTGCAGCGGGTGTCCGGGCTTGGCGGCGGGTCGAGGTCGTCGCCTCAACGCGCTCCCAACGGTTCGATCGGCACGCGGTGACCATCAGCGGATGCCGTTCCACACGGCCCGCTCCCACGACCGGGGGTCGTGAACCAGTTCCGACGTCGTGTCGAACCGCATCGTCGACCGCGCGGCGGCGTCGTACCGAGGCCAGCCCGGGTCGCCGTTCGTGGCGAACGAGACCCACGCGGCGTGCATGGCGCGAGCCAGCTCCTGTGGTGGGTCCGGGCCGAGCAGCGGGCCGAACAGGGGTGCATCGGGGTCGACGGTGTCGAAGACGAACGGCACCTCCAGCGCGTGCACCGCGCCCAGCCCGGGGGAGGCCCAGGCGAACTCGTACATGTAGGTACCACGTGCGCTACCGCGAGCCCCGGCGTGCGCGTCGGCCAGCCGGATGGCGGGGATACGCATCCACCAGTCGGTCTGGACCTTCGCGAGCACGTCACCGGGGCCGGCCATGGGATACCGGCGGCGGTACGAGGCCAGCGCCGTGCCCGGTTCGATGCCATAGGCGGCCAGGGACTGGTAGCCGAAGGTCTGAACCGGCCCGGTGAGGATCTCGTCGGTGACCTGACCGATGACGCCGCTGACCACGAGCCAGAGCCTCCAGTCGTCGACGTTGGTCCCGACGAGCACGTCCACAGCTTCGGCGGACCCGTCGGCGATCCGCTCCAGCGGGGGACCGGGCAGGACGTCGGAGTCGATGACCGGCTGCCACGGCATGGTGGTGTTGACGACCGAGGTGCCCCACGAAGCCGGGTCCGGGTCCCGCAGCAGGTCTGCCTTGAGCTGCGCCTGCGCCGCCAGCAGCCGGTTCACCCCGACGGCGGCGATAGCCTCGCGGTCATGGCCCACCCCGAGGATGCCTGTCAGGTGTTTGGCGACCCCGGCCGCAACTTCGGGCGGCACCACGTGGTGGGCAGCGCCGCTCTGCAGGATCGCGCGGTGGAACAGCCCCCGGGCAGCGGGCATGGACAGCAGGGCACCGATGCTCATCGCGCCGGCGGACTCGCCGAAGACCGTCACGTTGTCACGGTCGCCGCCAAAGTCGGCGATGTTGTCACGCACCCACTGCAGGGCGGCGACCTGGTCGAGCAGCCCGACGTTCGCGATGCCGTCCCCCAGGTAGAGGAACCCCTCGGCGCCGGGGCGCCAGTTGATGACGACGCACACCACACCGTCGCGGGCGAAGCGGCTGCCGTCGTACGCAGCCGTGGAGCTGAGCTCGAACATGCCGCCTTGGATCCACACCAAGACCGGCAGCCGCGCTGCCCCCGGGTCCGGTGTCCACACGTTCACGTTCAAGCAGTCCTCGGAGGACGATGCTCGCTCCACCGCCTCGAACGCACCCGCCACATCACCCCAGTCCTCCGCTGCGCCGCCCTCCGGGCCACCTGTCGCGGGGGGTGCCACCTGCGGCGGCTCAGGGCCAAGCCGCGTCGCGTCCCGCACCCCGCTCCAGCCCTCAACCGGCTGCGGCGGCCGCAAACGGCGATCACCAAACGGGGGTGCCGCGTACGGGATGCCCAGAAACACGTGGACGCCCTCAGCCGCGCGGCCCTGCACCGACCCACCGGTCGTGTGAACCACTGGGGTGC
>JAQSWV010000005.1 GCA_029266455.1 Nocardioidaceae bacterium | reverse complement strand
AGAAGCAGCCGCCGCACGTCGCCGCGGGCCGCGTGCCGGCCGGCGTCGCCGCCGGTCAGGTGCATGTCGGGCGGGTTGTCCTCCCCCTCGAGGAAGGCGGCCTCGCACACGAACAGATCGGCGTTCCGGGCCAGTGCGGCCAGCGCCGACGACGGGCCGGAGTCGCCGGAGTAGACCAGCGCCCTGCCGTCCTGCTCGATCCGCATCGCGTAGGCATCCACGGGATGCAACACGCGCGTCGAGGTCACCGTGAACGGCCCCATCCGCATCGGGTGCTCCGGCTCCCACTCATGGAAGTCGAAGACCTTGTCGACGCCGGAGCAGTCCGAGAAGCCCGAAGCAGCCGCGACCCTCGCCGAGGCGCCCGCGGGTGCATACACGGGCAGGGCGGGCAGCGGCCCCTCGGGACGGTAGGTGCGCACGACGTAGTACGAGGTCAGGTCGATGCAGTGGTCGACGTGCAGATGGCTGAGTGCCACCGCGTCGACCTCGGCCAGGTCGACGTAGCGCTGCAGCGCACCGAGCGCCCCGTTGCCGAGGTCCATGACCAGCGAGTACGTCCGGCCCCGGTGGTCGGCCTGCACCAGGTAGCAGCTCGCGGGCGAGTCGGGTCCCGGGTACGACCCCGAGCACCCGACCACGGTCAGCCTCATGAGCGCACTCCCACGCTGCTCATCGGACGGCCTCCAGCCACGAGAACTGGTGCACGTCCTCGAGCTCCGGGCCGAGGAAGCGCCGCCCCACCTCTCGGAACTGGGACGGTCGGCCGGTGGTGAGGAAGTGGTGCACGGGCGGCGGCAGCTGCGGGTCGCGGCCGAGCCCCTCGCGGACCAGCACGCGGTAGACGTCCTTCGCGGTCTCGTCGGCGCTCGACACCAGGGTGACCTCGTCGCCCATCACGTAGGCGATCATCCCCGCAAGCAGTGGGTAATGGGTGCATCCGAGCACGAGGGTGTCGACCCGCGCTTCGACCAGCGGGTCGAGGTAGTCGTGCGCCGCCGCGAGCAGCTCGGGCCCGCCGGTCACCCCGTCCTCCACGAAGTCCACGAACAGCGGACACGCCCGGGTGTGCAGCTCCATGTGCGGAGCAGCGGCGAAGGCGTCGTCGTAGGCCATCGACTCAGCGGTCGCGCGGGTGCAGATGACACCGACCCGTCCCGAGCGCGTCGCCGCCACCGCCCTGCGCACCGCCGGGAGGATGACTTCGACCACGGGCACGTCGTAGCGCTGTCGGGCATCTCGCAACACCGCGGCGCTGGCGGAGTTGCACGCGATCACCAGCGCCTTGACGCCTTGGGCGACCAGGTGGTCCAGGCACTCCAGGGCGAACTCACGGACGTCGGCGAGCGGCTGCGGGCCGTACGGCTGCCGGGCGGTGTCGCCCAGGTAGAGCACCGGCTCGTGCGGCAGCTGGTCGAGGACGGCACGCACGACGGTCAACCCGCCGAACCCGGAGTCGAAGATGCCCAGAGGTGCGTCCACCACGGGCACGAGCGTACGGCCGACCTCCCCCGCGGACCGGCACCGCACCGCACGCGGACCGTCGCAGGGCGCCGGTCACGGCGTCAGCGAGCCCGGAGGGGCCCAGCCGCCGATCCCGCTCTCGATCGCCTGCTCGTCGAAGGGGAGCCGGCCCTGCGGTGGCCCGAGGGTCGGATCGACCCCGTCGAAGAGGCTGCTGACGGAGGTGCCCTCATGGATGCGACCGATCGCCTCGGCGAACAGCCCGGCCACGGAACGCACCCGCAGCTCCGGCCAGCCCGTCGGCGGCGGGACCGTGTCCGTGGTGACCACCTCGGTGATCGCGGGGTGGGCGCTCAGCCGCTGCTGGGCCTTCCCGGTGAACAACCCGTGGGTGCACGCCACCGCCGCCTCGCGGCAGCCCTCGACAGCGAGGCGGTCGAGCAGCTCGACAATGGACCCGCCGGTGGCGATCTCGTCATCGAGAACGATGGCGCGCCGGCCCGCCACGTCGCCCACGATCGCGTCGATCACCACCCGGTCGTCGGCGAGCCGTTGCTTGCTGCCAGCGGCGACCGGCAGCCCCAGCAGCCGGGCGAACTGGGTGGCGGTCTTCGCGTTGCCGAGGTCGGGCGAGACCACGACGGTGTTGCCGAGCTCGGCGTAGCCCCGGAAGTGGTCAGCCAGCTCGCCGATGGCGGTGAGATGGTCGACCGGGACGGAGAAGAAGCCGTGCACCTGAGGGGCGTGGAGGGTCATGGTGAGCACCTTGTCGGCGCCCGCGGCGACGATCATGTCGGCGACGAGGCGTCCGCCGAAGGAGATGCGGGAGGCGTCCTTCTTGTCCGACCGCGCGTACGCGTAGTGCGGGATGACCGCGGTGACCTGCGCCGCCGAGGCGCCGCGGGCGGCGTCGATCATCAGCAGCAGCTCCATCAGGTGCTCCTGCGTGGGCGGGACCAGCGGCTGGATCACGTACACGTCGCGCTGTCGGCAGTTCGCCCGGAGCTGGACCTGGAGGCAGTCGTTGCTGAACCGGGTCACATCGACGGGGTCCAGGGGGACCCCGAGACCCGAGCAGATCCGGCGGGACAGGTCGGGATGGGCGGTGCCGGAGAAGACGACCAGCTCGCGCACGCAGGCAGCCTAACGGGACGGCTCAGCCGGTCGTCGACTCCTCGCTGCGGCGTTTCAGACCGGCAGCCTCCATCCGGACATATCGGCGCACCATGGCCCCGAAGGCGACACTGACCGGACGGGCCAGGGGCCCCTCCTGGGAGAAGAGCAACGTGACCCTGCTGGCGCCATCGCTGGGCTCGACCCGGTGCTCGGCGAACGACACCAGCCCCGGTCCCCGAGCAGACCAGCTGAAGGAACGACCGTCCACCAGCTCGGTGACCACCCAGACGGCCTTCGGCAGTCGCGGCTGCTTCACCTCGTACCGGCTCCCCTCGGCCATCGCCGTCGGAGCACCGTCGAGTGCACGGACCGACTCGATGGAGTCGGTCCACGTCGGCCAGGACTCGACGTCGACCAGCACGGCCCACACCCGGTCCGGCGCCGCCGCGACATCCACCGTCTCGCTGACCTGCACATGGTCACCTTGCCAGACGGGCCACTCCGCCGGGCCACTCCGCCGGGCCACGCCACCGCATGCCGCGCTCGACTCGGTAGCCTCACCCGATGCCTGCGGAGCCGTCGTTCACGATGGTGGCGAGGTCCCGGCCGTTCGCCCTCGTGTCCCCCGGGTTCGAGCAGCAGGCAGCCGCTGCCGCTCCCATGGAGTCCGTCCACCACACCGGGACCTCCCCGCCCGCGCCGTTCGCCGCCATCGAGATCGACGTGCTGGGCCCGACCGCCCAGCTGACTGCCGGACTGCTCACCGCTGAGGGGGACGGCGTGCGGGTGGACCTGCATGCGGGCAGCGGACGGGTACGCATCGTGCTCGTGCGCGACGGCAGCGAGCGCGCCGTGGCGCGTGCCAGGGTGCGGGGCCGGGTCCGCCGGATGGCGTTCGTGCTGTGCGAGAACGCCGTGACCGCGGTGGTCGACAGCGGTGCCGGCTGGGAGGCGGTGGCGACCGAGCGACGGCAGGTGGCCCGGGCGTTCGACCTACGGGACCCCGCCACCTTGGCGGCGCACTCGTACGCCTGGGGGTCGATCAGCGGCACCGCGGCCGTGGGGGCTGTCCGCGCGGGGCCCTTCGGCATGGTGGGGGTCCGCGATCCGCATCTCGTGCAGCACGCCGACGGCACCCCCTACGTCCGCGACGGGCGCTACTACCTGACCATGACGTGCGCCGGGACAGGCTTCTTCCCGCAGGCGCACTGGGGTGTCTTCAGCCTCGACCCGGCTGCACCGGGGCAGCTGACGCAGGTGGCCCACCTGTTCTGGCGTCGTGACGGGCTGCTGCTGGGTGACCATGCGGGTCAGGTGGTGGTGGATGGTGACCGGGCCCGGGTCATGGTGAGCTCGTGGGGCGACTTCGACCCGAAGACCGGAGTACGCCTGAGGTACGCCGAGTGCGGGCTCGACGTGCTGTCGGGTGTGCACGTGCTCGACTCGGAACCCTTCGCCGCGCCCACCGTGCACAGTGCCTGGGATCCCTGCGCCACGAGGATCGACGGTCGATGGCTCGTCGGCTTCGTGGAGAGTCCTTCGCAGTCGCCCTTCGACTTCCATCCCGCCCTGGCAGCCGGGCCCAGGGGCGGCGCCTGGGGCGAGAGCCTCGAGCTGGTGGGCGCGGACACGTCGCTCGACCACTGCGAGGGGCCGATACTGGCGCGGGTGGAGGGGACATGGCGCCTGCTGGCCAGCGACGGCCGGGGCCGGCGCTACCCCGTCTACGACCTGGAGATGCGACCGGTCGGCACGCTGGCGGCGCCGTACGGCACCAACATCCCGCACCCGCAGCTGCTTGCCCTGCCACCAGGATCGGGGCCGGGCGCCGAGCTGATGCTCACCTTCGACGGCTCACCCTGGTGCGAGCGGGTGCTCGGATACGGCACGCACGGCGACTTCCTCGCGATGGCACGCTGAGCGGTCGGACCGTCAGGCCCAGACCTGTCCCTGCAGATTCCGCTCGGCGTCATCCACGCCCTCGTCGTACGCGCCGGTCGACAGGTACTTCCAGCCGCCGTCGCACACGACGAAGACGATGTCGGCGGCCTGCCTGGCTTTGACGGCCTTGGATGCCTGGCCGAGCGCGGCGTGCAGGATGGCGCCGGTCGAGACGCCGACGAACATGCCCTCGAGGTCGAGCAGCTCGCGCACCCGCCGTACCGCGTCGCGCGGGCCCACGGAGAAGCGCGAGTCGATCAGCGAGGCGTCGTACAGCTCGGGCACGAACCCCTCGTCAAGGTTGCGCAGCCCGTAGACGAGCTCGCCATAGCGCGGCTCGGCGGCCACGATCCGCACCGACGGCTTGGCCTCACGGAAGAACCGGCCGACTCCCATCAGGGTGCCTGTGGTGCCGAGTCCGGCCACGACGTGCGTGACCTCGGGAAGGTCGGCGAGTATCTCCGGCCCGGTCGTGGAGTAGTGGGCGTCGGCGTTCGCCTGGTTGCCGTACTGGTAGAGCATCACCCAGTCGGGGTGCTCGTCGGCCATGTACTTCGCGACCCGGACCGCCTCGTTGGAGCCGCCCGCCGCCGGCGACGAGACGATCTCCGAGCCCCACATCTGCAGCAGCTGACGCCGCTCCGGCGAGGTGTTCTCGGGCATCACGCAGACCAGGCGGTAGCCCTTGAGCCGGGCAGCCATGGCCAGCGAGATGCCGGTGTTGCCGCTCGTCGGCTCCAGGATGGTGCACCCGGGGCGGAGCAGCCCGTCCTTCTCCGCCTGCGCGATCATCGCCAGTGCGGCGCGGTCCTTGATGGACCCGGTGGGGTTCCGGTCCTCGAGCTTGGCCCACAGCCGTACGTCCGGCGACGGGGACAGCGTCGGCAGGCCGACCAGCGGGGTCTGACCGACGGAGTCCAGCAGCGAGTCGAAGCGCACGGGGACGGATCAGCCGCCGGCGACTGCCGGTAGGATCACGACGGTGTCACCGTCCGACAAGGACGTGTCGAGCCCACCCGTGAACCGGACGTCCTCATCGTTGACGTAGACGTTCACGAACCGGCGCAAGTCGCCCTCTTCGACGACCCGCCCCTTGAGGCCGGGATGCCGGGCGTCCAGGTCGTCGAAGACCTCCGCCAGCGTGCCCCCGTCACCGCGCACCGCCTTGTCGCCGCCGGTGTACGTGCGCAGGATCGTGGGGACCCTCACCTCGACCGCCATACCAACTCCCTGTCCTCGTCGTCACCAGAGGAAACCACCGCCGAGGGGTGCTTCATTCCGTGTCCTCGGTCACGCTTCCGTCGACGAGCCGCACCTCCTCCTCGCTGACCTCCCCGTCGACGATGCGGTACGAGCGCAACGGCAGCAGACCCTCCCCCTCGTGCGCCCCCCCTGCCGTGGAGACCAGGACGTAGTGGCTGTTCGGCTCCTGGGCCAGCGCGATGTCGGTACGCGACGGGTATGCCTCGGTCGCCGTGTGGGAGTGGTAGATGACCACGGGTTCCTCGTCGCGGGCGTCCATCTCCTTGTACAGCGCCAGCAGCTCGGTGGAGTCGAACTCGTAGAACGTCGGTGACAGGGCGGCGTTCAGCATCGGCACGTGCCGGAGCGGGCGGTCCGACCCGGCCGGTCCGGCCACCACACCGCACGCCTCGTCGGGATGGTCGCGGCGCGCGTGGTCGACGATCGCGGCGGCGATCGTCCGGTCCAGGCGCAGCACCCGGCGAGCGTACGAGCCGGTCGAGGCAGCGCGGCACCGGCGGCTCCCCCGTCCACATCGCGAGACGCGGAGCGGGGTCCTGCTCAGCCGGGCAGCCGGGCAGCCGGATCAGCGCAGGCTGCGCACCAGCGACTCCTGGAGGAAACCGAGCCAGTCGTAGACGTCGTGCATGGCCTTCGCCTGGTCGTCGTCGGGCAGGGACTCCCAGTGGCTCTCGTCGCCATCGGCAACCCCGAGGCGGGTGCCGATGGCGAGCCGCAGGTCGGTGAGGCAGCGCAGCCACGCCTGCACCCCGGCCTGGTCCAGCTCCACGTCCACGGGATCGTCCTCGGCGGCCGCGTCGGCGCCGGCCACCTGCAGGGACGCGATCACCGCCTCGGCATTGGCGACCTTGTCGTCGCGCAGCCCGCGCTCGGTGAACCGGCGGAACTCGGCATTGGCGTCCTCGGATCCCGGCTCGTCGGAGTAGCCGTCCGGCAGCAACCGCCGCAGGACAGGATCCTCGGGCCGGGTGACGGGGCCGGACATGCCGACCAGCTCGTCGAGCGGGTCCTCGCCCGCGCCGGTCACCTGGGGGTCGGGGACGCCGTCGCGCAGGAGCTCGATGACCTGACCGGCCAGCGAGACGATCAGCGACGCCTCCGCGACGTCGAAGCGCGCGTGCACCCCCCGACGCCGTGCCCGCGTGAAACCCGACGTCATGACGCGTCGGCCTTCTGGAGCGTGGCCCACAGCCCGTACGAGTGCATGGCCTGCACGTCACGCTCCATGGCCTCGCGGCTGCCGTTCGAGACCGCCGCCCTGCCCTCCTCGTGCACCGCCATCATGAGCTTGTCGGCCTTGGCCTCGGAGTACCCGAAGTACGTACGGAACACGTACGCGACGTAGGACATCAGGTTCACGGGGTCGTTCCAGACCACCGTGACCCACGGGACGTCGGCCAGCACCCGCTCGTCGACGTCACTCTCCTCCACCTCGCTCGGTGCTGTGGTCACCACGGCATTGTCGCGCAGGTCGTGCGAGGGTGACCGCATGGGGAGTGCCAGCAGACAGACCTCCGATGACCGAGCCGTCGACGTGGTCGTGATCGGAGGCGGCCCGGTCGGCGAGAACGCTGCCGGACGTACCGCGGCCGCCGGTCTCAGCACGGTGGTCGTCGAGCACGAGCTGCTGGGCGGCGAGTGCTCGTACTGGGCGTGCATCCCCAGCAAGGCGCTGCTGCGGCCGGTGGAGGCGGTGTCCGCGACCCGGGACGTGGATGGTGCGGTGGGCGCGCAGCTCGACCCGACCGCGGTGTTCGCGCGTCGCGACTCGTTCACGCACGACTGGGACGACTCCAGCCAGGCGGACTGGATAGCGGGGGCCGGGATCGAGCTCCTCCGCGGCCATGCCCGGCTCGCCGGCGAACGCGTGGTCGAGGTGGCCGGTGCCGACGGCACCATCCGGGTGACGGCGGGCGTTGCGGTCGTGGTCGCCACCGGCTCGGTGGCCGCGGAGCCACCGGTGGCAGGACTCGCCGACACCCCGCACTGGGGCAGCCGCGACGCGACGAGCGCCTCGGAGGTACCGGCCCACCTGGCCATCCTCGGCGGGGGGGTGGTCGGGGTGGAGATGGCGCAGGTCTACCTGGGCCTGGGCTCCGACGTGACGGTGGTCAACGACGACCGGCTGCTCGCGCGGGCCGAGCCGTTCGCCGGCGAGCTGCTGGCCGACTCGCTACGGGCACAGGGAGCCACGGTGGTGACTGGTCAGAAGGCCCAGCAGGCCGACTCCGTCGGCGAGCGGGTAGGCCTCACCCTCTCCGACGGCACCCGGGTGGAGGCCGACCGGCTGCTGGTTGCGACCGGTCGCAAACCCGCCACCGACAGCCTCGGCCTCGAGACCGTCGGCCTCGAGCCGGGTCAGACGCTCGCGGTCGACGACCAGGGGCTGGTGGACGGGGTCGCGGGCTCCTGGCTGTACGCAGTCGGCGACGTCAACGGCAGGGCGCCGTTGACGCACCAGGGAAAGCACCAGGCGCGCATCGTCGCGTCGGTGATCGTGGCCCGGGCCAACGGCGACCTTCCGGCCGGACCGCCCGCCTGGGGTGCGTACTCCCTCGCCGCCGACCACACCGCGGTGCCGCAGGTGGTGTTCACCGAGCCGCAGGTCGCGTGGGTGGGCCGCACGTCCGCTGAGGCCGAGGCGGCCGGGCTGCGCACCCGGGTGGTGGAGCTGGACATCGCGGTGGCCGGCTCGTCGCTGTTCCGGGACGGCTACACCGGCCGGGCCGCCTTCGTCGTCGACGAGGACCGCCGCGTGCTGGTCGGCGTCACCTTCGTCGGACCGGGCGTGGCCGAGCTGTTGCACTCGGCCACGGTGGCCGTCGTCGGCGAGGTGCCGGTAGACCGGCTGTGGCACGCCGTACCGAGCTTCCCCACGATCAGCGAGGTGTGGCTGCGGTTCCTGGAGGCGTACGGGTTGTGAGCCCGTACCCACGGCCTCAATAGGCTGGGGTCGTGCCCCCCACCTCCCTGCTGACCGACCACTACGAGCTCACGATGCTCCAGGGGGCGCTGCGCTCGGGGACCGCCCGCCGGCGTGTCGTCTTCGAGCTGTTCACGCGCTCCCTGCTGGGTGGTCGCCGCTACGGCGTGGTCGCGGGCACCGGCCGGTTCCTGGACGGGCTGGCCGAGTTCCGCTTCGGGCCCGACGAGCTGGCATGGCTGGAGCGGACCGGGGTGGTCGACGGGCCGACCCTCGAGTGGCTGGCGGACTACCGCTTCCGTGGTGACGTCTGGGGTTACCCCGAGGGTGAGGCCTTCTTCGCCGGCTCCCCCGTGCTCACCGTGGAGGCGACCTTCGGCGAGGCGGTGCTGCTCGAGACCCTGGCGCTGAGCGTTCTCAACCACGACTCGGCGATCGCCTCGGCCGCGTCGCGCATGACCTGGGCCGCGGGCGACCGGCCGTGCATCGAGATGGGGTCGAGGCGCACCCACGAGGCGGCGGCCGTCGCCTGCGCGCGGGCGGCCTACGTGGCCGGGTTCGCCTCCACGTCGAACCTGCGGGCCGGCCAGCGCTGGGCGGTGCCGACCAGCGGGACCAGCGCGCACGCCTTCGTCCTGCTGCATGACAGCGAGCGCGCGGCATTCGCAGCGCAGGTGGACGCATTGGGAGCGTCGACGACCCTGCTCATCGACACCTACGACGTCCCGGCGGCCGTCCGCACCGCGGTCGACGTGGCCGGCCCCGACCTCGGCGCGGTGCGCATCGACTCCGGCGACCTGGCCGAGCTCGCTGCCCAGGTCCGGGCCGAGCTCGACGCGCTCGGCGCGCGGTCGACGCGAGTGATCGTGACCGGCGACCTCGACGAGCACTCCATCGCCGCGCTCCGGGCATCCCCGGTGGACGGGTACGGCGTGGGCACCTCGCTGGTCACCGGCTCCGGGCAGCCCACCAGTGGGTTCGTCTACAAGCTCGTGGCGCGCGTCGGCGACGACGGCGCGGAGCTGCTTCCGGTGGCCAAGAACAGCCCGCGCAAGGAGACGATCGGCGGACGGAAGTGGGGGTGTCGCCGGTTGGCCGACGACGGCACCGCTCTGGCCGAGGTCATCACCGTCGACGGTCCGGCTCCCGACAGTCGTCCCCTGCAGGTGCAGCTGATGCGCGCCGGCGAACGGGTCTGGGACGAGCCGCTGGCCGCGTCGCGGGAGCGGCACGACCGGTCGCGCTCCGAGCTGCCGCTGTCCGCGCGGCGTCTCTCACCGGGCAGGCCGACCATCCCGACCGAGTCAATCCCGGCCGAGCCCATGCCGGCGGAGCCCATGCCGGCCGAGTCCATGCCGGCCGAGTCCATACCGGTCGAGTCGAAGGAGGTATGACCATGACTGTGGCGTTGCTCGTCGTCGACGTGCAGAACGACTTCTGCGAGGGTGGCTCGCTGGCCGTGACCGGTGGCGCGTCGGTCGCCGCGCGGATCGGGAGCCTCCTCGGCCGTGAGGATCGCGGCGGGTACCCCGTGGTCGTCGCCACCCGCGACCACCACATCGACCCCGGCGACCACTTCTCGCACGAGCCCGACTTCGTCGACTCGTGGCCGCCGCACTGCGTCGTCGGTACGGAGGGCGCGGAGTTCCATCCGGCACTGGCCCCTCGGCCGTTCGACGCGGTGTTCCACAAGGGCGAGCACGAGGCTGCGTACTCGGGCTTCGAGGGCTCCACGCTCGACGACGAGCCGCTGGCCGACTGGCTGCGCGAACGCGGCGTCGACGAGGTCGAGGTGTGTGGCCTGGCCGCCGACTACTGCGTGCGGGCCACTGCGCTGGACGCCGCTGCGGCCGGCTTTCGCACGCACGTGCTGCTCGATCTCACCGCGGCGGTGGCGCCCGACCGCTTCGGGGCGACCCTGGAGGCGTTCGACGCCGCCGGCGTGGAGACCCGGGGCGACCTCTCCGCGCCGTCCGACGACCAGTGAGTCGCGCCGGCGTCCGCACTACCAGTGCGTAAGCTGCGCCTCCCGGGTGCTGCAGCGCCCGGCTAGTGCCGCTTTCGCAGCCCACCCTGCGAAAACAACGAGCGGAGCGCGGGTACGGCGGCCAGCTGGGCGTCGAGGATCGCGCGGGCCCGGGTGACGGAGTCGACGAGCGGGTGGGTGGCGAGGGCCAGCAGGGCCAGTCGCTGCGACCCGGTCAGGGCGGCCTCGATCGTGGTGGTCTCGACCGCCTTGACCGACTGCACCAGGCCGAGCTGGTGGCCGTCGAGCGGAGCGAGCGGCAGAGGGCGGGGGCCGTCGGCGTCGACCGCGCACGGCACCTCGACCACCGCGTCGTCCGACAACCCGGCGAGCGTGCCGTTGTTGGCGACGTTGAGAACCAGGGTCGCCGCCTCGTCGTGTGCGATGGCGCGCATCAGCTCGAGCGCCATCCGGTCGTAGCCGCCACCGTCGAGGTCAGCCCCGGCGCGCCCGGCCGCGCCCGCCGCGCGGCTGTCCGCCATGTACGAGAGCTCGCGGTCGCGGCGGGCCCGCTCCCATGACACGAGCGCGTCGGCGGGGTCGGCGTCGGCCGCACCGGCGTAGAAGCGGGTCTGCTGCTCGGCCACGTACTCGCCCCGGGTGGCGGCTGCCGCCTGCGCCGCGCGCTGTGCCTCCGCGGTGAAGTACCAGTACCAGAGATACTCGTTCGGGACGGCTCCGAGCGTGCGGAGCCAGTCGGTGCCGAACAACGCGCCCTCCTCGGTCGACGTGAGCGACTCGCCGGCCAGCAGGTCGGGCAGCAGGTCCTGCCCGTCCACCTCGACGCGTCGCAGCCAGCCGAGGTGGTTGAGCCCCGCGTAGTCGAAGCGGGCTCTGCCCGGCTCGATGCCGAGGGCCTGCGCCACCCGTCGCATCAGCCCGACCGGCGAGTCACAGATCCCCACCACTCGCTCCCCCAGGCCACCCCCGTCCGCGGCGGCCATCGACTGGGTGACCATCCCGGCCGGGTTGGTGAAGTTGATGACCCACGCCTGCGGCGAGACCTGCTTCACGGCGCGGGCGAGCCGCACCGCGACCGGCACCGTCCGCAGCCCGTACGTCACCCCGCCCGCCCCGGTGGTCTCCTGACCCAGCACGCCCTGAGCCAGCGCCGTCCGCTCGTCGAGGACCCGGCCCTCGAGCCCGCCGACGCGGATCGCGGAGAAGACGAAGTCCGCCCCCCGCAGCGCCTCGGTGAGGTCGGTGCCCGCGGACACGCGGGGCGCGCCGGGCTGCCCGGCCGCGAGTCCCTCCAGCACCCGGCAGACGGCGCGAAGCCGGGTCGGATCGGTGTCGTGCAGCGCCACGTCCGTGACCCGCCGGTCGTGGTCGTCGGCGATCAGCGCGCGGTAGACCAGCGGCACGCGGAAACCGCCCCCGCCCACGATCGCCAGCCGCACGCGAGGCACTTTGCCACACGTGTTTCCAGGCCCCAGACTTCCCGCGTGAGGCGTGCGCCATGACCACGGGTCCCCGAACCGCTCAGGCGACCCCCGACCCCGTCGGGCCCGGCGACCCCGTCGGGCCCGGCGAGCCAGGCGAGCCCGTGGACGTGTTCGTGGCGGGCACGGTGTTCCTGGACATCGTGTTCACCGGAATGGACGCGCCACCCACCACGGGGCACGAGCTGTGGACCGAGGGCATGGGATCCAGCCCCGGAGGCGTCGCCAACCTCGCGGTCGCCTGCAGCCGGCTCGGGCTGTCCACGTCGCTGGCCGCGGCGTTCGGCGGCGACGTGTACGGCGACTTCTGCTGGTCGGTCCTCGAGGACGGGGAGGGCATCGAGCTGTCACCGTCGCGGAGGTACGAGGGCTGGCACTCCCCCGTGACCGTGTCGATGTGCTACGACGACGACCGGGCGATGGTCACCCACGGGCATCCGCCGCCGACCACGGCCGACGCCATGATCGGGAAGCCGCCGGCGGCGCGGGTCTGCTTCACCGAGCTGGGCGGGGACATCAGCGAGCTGCACGGCCTCGCCCAGCCCGCCTGGGTGACCCGGGCCTCCACGTCCGGCTCCATGATCTTCACCGACGTCGGCTGGGACGCCACCGAGGTGTGGGACGTGGCCGCGCTCCGTCGTGGTCTCGAGGGCTGCCACGCATTCGTCCCCAATGCCGACGAGGCCATGGCCTACACCCGCACGGACAGCCCCGGTGCGGCACTGGACGCCATGCGCGACTGGGTGCCGCTGGCCGTGGTCACCCTCGGCAGCGGTGGCGCACTGGCCGCCGACGACCTCACCGGCGAGACGGCCTGGGCACCGGCCGTACCGGTCGAGGCGCTGGACCCGACCGGCGCCGGTGACGTGTTCCTGGCCAGCCTGGTGCTCGGCACCCTGCGGGACTGGCCGCTGCAGCAGCGGCTGCGCTTCGCCAACCTCTGCGCCGCGCTGTCGGTGCGCGACTTCGGGGGCGCTCTTGCCGCACCCGGCTGGGGCGAGGTGCACGCCTGGTGGCGCCAGGTACGGGGCACGTCGCGCCGAGCGTCCGACTACGCGTTCCTCGACGAGGTGATGCCGCACGGTCCACCACGGCGGATCTCGCGCGCATCGGCCACCATCGGCATGCGCCTGCCGCTGACCACGACGGCCGCGCTGAACCCGGACCGCACCTCGACACCCGAGCCCGTCCAGCCGCCCGCCGAACCCGAGGACCGCCCATGACCGTGCCGCTGCCCCGCACCCGACTCCTCGCCGTGACCGCGACGGCGCTGCTGCTGGCGGTGACGGCGTCCGCCTGCGCGCCCGGATCCGATGACGAGGGCGGTGGCACCGACACGGCGGCTGCGGACGTCGAGACCGATGTGGCAGCGATGGGTGACCTCACTCTCACGGTCTGGGACCAGGAGGTGCGCAGCGGGCAGGACAAGCAGCTCGACACGCTGAACGCGAGCTTCGAGAACCGGTACCCGAACGTGACCATCGAGCGGGTGTCACGGTCGTTCGAGGACCTCAACCGGACGCTGCGCCTGGCCATCAACTCCGACGACGCCCCCGATGTGGTGCAGGCCAACAACGGTCGGTCGATCATGGGCGCCTTCGTGGAGGCCGGGCTGCTGCGGCCCCTGGACGGCTACGCCGAGGCGTACGACTGGGAGGAGCGCTTCTCCGAGGACGTGCGGGCGCTGTCCTCGTACACCGAGGACGGGGCCACCTTCGGTGAAGGGAACCTGTACGGCGTCCCGCAGACGGGCGAGCTGGTGGGGCTGTGGTACTCCAAGCCGAAGCTGGACGAGCTCGGCATCGAGATGCCGCGCACCACCGCGGACCTCGAGAGCGCGCTGCAGACGGCGGCCCGGGCCGGCGAGGTGCCGATCCAGCTCGGCAACAAGGAGGGCTGGCCCGGAATCCACGACTTCGGGTTCGTGCAGAACCAGTTCGTCCCCGCCGACGAGATCCGGGATCTCGGGTTCGGCGTCGAGGGCTCGTCGTGGACCACCCCGGAGAACGAGCAGGCGGCGCAGACGATCTCGTCCTGGGCCGACAACGGCTACTTCACCGACGGCTTCAACGGCTTCGACTACGACCCGGCGTGGCAGAACTTCGCGAAGGGCGAGGGGGTGTTCGTCATCGCCGGCACGTGGTTGCTGGCCGACCTCAGCGCAGCGATGGGTGACGACGTCGGGTTCGCACTGCCGCCGACCGGCGAGTCCGGCGAGATGGCGGTGACCGGCGGCACCGGGCTGCCCTTCGCCATCACCGAGTCGACCGAGCATGCCGACGCCGCGGCCGCCTATCTCGACCACATCACCAGCCCGGAGGCCATGACCGACATCGAGGAGGCGGGCAACCTGCCGGTCTACGGCGCCGCGTCGGACACTGCCGACGGACCCCAGGCCGACGTGCTGGACGCCTGGGGCGCGGCCAACGAGCAGGGCGCCATCGTGCCCTACCTCGACTACGCCACCCCGGACTTCTACGACCTGCTGACCGCGCAGGTTCAGGACCTGCTGGCGGGGTCGCAGTCGCCGGAGGACTTCCTGTCCACGTTGGAGGAGGAGTACACGTCGTTCACGGGCAGTGGTGGCTGAGCGGTGGCTGAGCCGTCCCGCCGCACCGGCGCGCCACCCGGCGAGCCGCGGCTGGTCGGCTACCTGTACGCACTGCCGGCGCTGCTGGTGTTCGCCGCCTTCCTGCTGTGGCCGATCCTGCGCGCGGTCTCCCTCAGCTTCTACGAGTGGGACGGCCTGACCCAGGGCACGTGGGTGGGTCTCGACAACTACCTCGCGGTGGTGAGCGACCCGACCCTGCGCGCACCGTTCGTCCACGCCCTGGTGCTGGTGCTGTTCTTCTGCGTGGCCCCGATCGGGATCGGGCTGGCCCTGGCAGGGCTGATGTCGAGGGTGCGGTTGCGCGGCATGGCGTTCTTCCGCACGGTGATCTTCCTCCCCCAGGTGGTGGCGACGGTCGTCGTCGGCATCGCCTGGTCGGCCATCTACGCGCCCCAGGGTCCGCTGAACGACGTGCTCTCGGCCGTGGGGCTGGACGGGCTGGCGACGGCGTGGCTCGGCGACGAGGTGTGGGCGCTGCCGGCGGTGGGACTGGTCGGCACCTGGGTGTTCACCGGGCTGTGCGTGGTGCTCTTCCTCGCCGGTCTGGCGAAGGTTCCCCCGGCGCTGTACGAGGCCGCCCGACTGGACGGCGCCGGTCCGGTGCGGGAGTTCCTGGCCGTCGGGTTGCCGGCACTTCGCGGTGAGATCGCGGTCGCCGCGATCCTGACGATCATCGCGGCGCTGCGCACCTTCGACCTCGTCTACGTCATGACGAGCGGCGGGCCCAGCAACAGCACCAGTGTGCCGTCGTACGAGGTGTACGACCGCGCCTTCGTCGAGGGGGAGGTGGGCTCGGCCGCGACGGTGGCGGTGGTGCTCACCGCACTCATCCTCGCGGTCAGCATCGGGATCAACCGCTTCGCGGAGCGGGAGGTGACGTGACCGGGCTACCGGAGCGGCTGCTCACCTATGCGGTGCTGGTGGCAGCCGCCGCGTTCTGCGTCCTGCCGATGATCGAGATGCTGTGGCTGGCGATCCAGCCCGACCGGGTGGGTGACACCGGGCTGACCCTGGCCAACTTCGGCACCGCGTGGTCAGCAGGGGGCTTCGGGACCTATCTGCGCAACAGCGCGGTGGTGTCGGCGTCGGTGGTGCTGCTCGCCACCCTGCTCTCCTGCCTCGCCGGCTACGCGTTCGGCACCATGGCCTTCCCCGGCTCGTCCGCGCTGTTCTACCTGCTGCTGGTCGGTCTCATGGTGCCGAGTGAGGCCGTGGTGGTGCCGCTCTACTTCACGTTCTCGGCGGTCGGCCTGACCGACACCTACCTCGCGATGATCGCGCCGCAGGTCGCGCAGTCGCTTGCCTTCGGCACGTTCTGGATGCGGGCGTACTTCCGCAGCACGCCCCGCGAGCTGGTGGAGGCGGCCCGGCTCGACGGCGCCGGTCACTGGCGCACGCTCTGGAGCGTGCTGCTCCCGGTGGGCCGGCCGGCGATCTTCACGATGGCGCTGCTGGTGTTCATGTGGACGTGGAACGAGTTCCTCATCCCGCTGGTGATGGTCATCAACGACGAGTCGCTGCGCACCGCGCCGCTCGGCCTGGCCAACTTCCAGGGCCAGTACACCTCGGGCGCCGCGCTGCTGGCGGCGGGGTCGGTGCTCGTGGCGCTTCCGGTCGTCGTCGTGTACCTGTTCTGTCAGCGCTACTTCATCCGCGGCATGCTCGAAGGTGCGGTGAAGGGCTGAGCTGCCGGCGGGCACCCCGGGTCAGCGGCGGCGGCCGGCCCAGGTCCACGCATAGGCAGTGTCCTCGCAGGCCAGTGCGGCCTCGCCGAGCTCCAGCGGGCGGAAGGTGTCGACCATGACGGCGAGCTCGTCGAAGTAGTCGGCGCCGAGTGACGCCTCGATCGCGCTCGGCTGCGGACCGTGCGCGTAGCCGCCGGGGTGCAGCGAGATCGAGCCACGGTCGATGCCGGACCCCTTCCGCGCCTCGTAGTCGCCGTCCACGTAGAACATGACCTCGTCGGAGTCGACGTTGGAGTGGTAGTACGGCACCGGGATCGCCAGGGGGTGGTAGTCGACCTTGCGCGGGCAGAAGGTGCAGACCACGAAGTTGGTGCTCTCGAAGACCTGGTGCACCGGCGGCGGCTGGTGCACCCGGCCGGTGATCGGCTCGAAGTCCGAGACGTGGAAGGTGTACGGGTACAGGCAACCGTCCCAGCCCACCACGTCGAACGGGTGCGTCGCATAGGTGAGCCGCGACCCGACCAGCCCGCTTTGGGAGTGCGGCCCAGAGCCGCGATGCTTGACCAGCACCTCGACGTCATCGCCGTCGACCAGCAGCGGCTCGCCCGGGGCGTGCAGGTCGCGCTCACAGTAGGGGGCGTGCTCGAGCAGCTGTCCGTAGCGCGACAGGTACCGCCTGGGCGGAGCCACATGGCTGTTCGACTCGATGACGTAGGCCCGCAGCGGGTCGGCGTCGGCGGACGGGACCCAGCGGTGCGTCGTGGCCCGCGGCAGCACGACGTAGTCGCCGGAGCGGAAGGGCACCACTCCGAACACCGTCTCCACCGTGCCGGCACCCGACTGGACGAACACGCACTCGTCGCCGACCGCGTTGCGGTAGTACGGCGAGGGCTCGCCCGCCACCACGTACGAGATCCGCACGTCCGCGTTGCCCAGCACCAGCCGGCGGCCGGTCACCGGATCGGTCTTCTCCCACTCCGCGTCCTGGAACAGCTCCGGTAGCCGCAGGTGCCGGGGCAGCAACGGATGATTCGACGTGGTCTCGAGGTCCGGCAGGTCCCACACCTGCGAGTCGACGATCGCCGACGGCACGCCGCGGTGGTACAGCAGGGACGAGTCCGACGAGAACCCCTCCTCGCCCATCAGCTCCTCGCGACGCAGCGACCCGTCGTCGGCACGGAACTGGGTGTGCCGCTTCGGCGGGACGGAACCGATGCGTTGGTAGTAGGCCACTGTCGCACCATCGCCGGGGGGCCGCGGGCTGTCAACAACAGCCGGTTCCGCCACTAGGCTTGCGGGTTGTGTCCGTCCGTCCTCAGCAGCCGACGTGGGTCGACGGTGCCGCCGGTGGGCCCTACGACGCGGACAATCTGCCGTACGCGGTGTTCGCCACGGGGGACGGCGCCGCCCGGGTGGGTGTGCGGGTCGGCGACCTGGTGCTCGATGTCGCGCCCCTGGCCGCCGCGGGCGAGGTGCCGCACGGGGAGGTGTTCGGCGCCCCCAGCCTGACGCCGTTGATGGCGCTCGGCCGCGGGGCGTGGTCGGCGTTGCGCGGGTGGCTGGTCGGGCTGCTGACCGACCCTCGCATGCGACGCTCGGTCGAGCCGTGGCTGCTCCCCGTCGACGACGTGCAGCTGGTCCTGCCGTTCCCGGTGGCCGACTACGTCGACTTCTACAGCTCGCTGCACCACGCGACCCTGGTGGGTCAGATCCTCCGGCCGGGTGCCGACCCGCTGCCGCGCCAGTGGCGTCGGCTGCCGATCGGCTACCACGGCCGGTCGGGGGCAGTGGTCGTCTCCGGCGCACCGGTGCACAGGCCCCGCGGGCTGCGGCCGGAGCGCACCGGGGCGTCCGCCGGCCCCGACGCCGACGTCCTCACGTACGCGGCGACACAGCAGCTCGACTTCGAGGCGGAGCTGGCCTTCGCCGTCGGCGTGCCCACCGAACCCGCGAGCCGCGTGAGCACCGCCGCCTTCGGCGACCACGTGTTCGGGGTCCAGCTGCTCAACGACTGGTCGGCCCGCGACATCCAGCGCTACGAGTCCGCTCCGCTCGGACCGTTCCTCGGCAAGGCATTCGCGACCACGGTCGCGGCGTGGGTGACTCCGCTGGACGCGCTCGCGGCGGCGTGGGTGCCCCTGCCCGGCCAGGACCCGGCCCCCGCAGCACACCTGCGCGTCGACGACCCCGCGGGGCTGGACATCGACATCGAGATCGCGGTGAACGGGGAGACTCTGGCCCGGGTGCCGTACGCCTCGACCTACTGGGCGCCCGCGCAGATGCTCGCCCACCTCACCAGCGGCGGAGCCCCGCTGCGCACCGGTGACGTCTTCGCCTCCGGCACCGTGTCCGGACCCGAGCCCGACCGGCGCGGGTGCCTGCTCGAGCTGACCTTGGGCGGGACCCGCCCGCTCACCCTCCCTGACGGCTCGGCCCGCGGCTGGCTCGTGGACGGCGACGAGGTGGTGCTCACCGCCTCCGCGCCCGGGTCGCTCGGCGGACGTCTCGCCCTCGGTGAGACCCGCGGCCGGATCGACGCGGTGCGGGCCGCTCAGTAGCCGTCCGGCCTGCCGTCCCGCCACAGCCAGTCGGCGAACAGCCGCCCCAGCGGCTCGCCGGACACCCGCTCGGCCAGCGTCCGCAGCTGGCTGGTCCGCGCGCTGCCCCCGGCGTGGACCTGCGCCCAGCGGCGACCCGCCTGCAGGAACGTTGCGAGGCCGACCTGCGTGCGCAGCGCGTGCAGTGCCATGGCTCCGCGGTCGTAGACGGGCCGCCCGAACAGGTTCGCGGCGCGGCCGGGATCGGCAGGGGGCGGGCTCCACAGCGAGCTCCCGGCCGGCTCGCGGTAGAGCCGGTCGAACCGGGACTGCGCCGCGCCCGGGTGGCGACGCGCCGCCCACAGCCACTCCGTGTACGTCGCGAAGCCCTCGTTGAGCCAGATGTGCTGCCACGTCCGGGGACTCACCGCGTTGCCGTACCACTGGTGGGCCAGCTCGTGCACGAGCGTGCTCAGGTCCGGAGTGCCGTCGAACAGCGGCCGGGTCTGCACCTCCAGGGCATAGCCGAGCCGCGACCGGTCGACGATCACGCCGCTGCTGACGAAGGGGTAGTCGCCGTACCACCTCTCCAGCCGCCTGAGCACGGCCGGGATCCGGTGTGCGATCGCTCTCGCCCCGGACGTACGCGGGTCGATGAAGGACCAGATCGGCAGACCCCCCGGACCGCGGTCGCGCAGCATCCGGAACCGTCCGATCGTCGCGGTCATGAGGTGGGTGGCCATCTGGTCCGGCTCGTGCCAGCGCCAGGTCGTCCATCCGTGCGACGTGCGCCGCCCGGTGAGGACGCCGTTGGACACGGCCTTCAGGTTGTCGGGGACCCTGATGGCCACATCGAAGCGTGCCTTGTCGCTCGGGTGGTTGTTCGCGGGGAACACGGTCATCGCCCCGACCGGCTCTGCGGCGACCACCGCGCCGTCGTCGGTGTACGACCAGCCGTCGAGGGAGCCGTCCGGGTCGATGTACGTCCGTGGCGCCCCGTGGTAGCGAACCCGGATCGTGAACGCGGCATCCGCGGCCAACGGTCGTGCCGGGCGCACCACCAGCTCCTGGCCGCGACGCTCCCAGCGTGCCGGGTCGCCGGCTACGACGACCCTGTCGACCGTGAGCCCGTACAGGTCGAGGTGGAACGAGGACAGCGCCTGTGTGGTCCGGGCGGTGATCGTCGCCCTCGCGCGCAGCATCCGGCGCTGTGGGGCGTACGTCAGGCGGAGGTCGTAGTGCCCGACGCGGTAGCCACCGTTGCCGGCCTTCGGGAAGAGCGGGTCACCGACCCCGGCCGAACCCGCGGATGGCCGCCCGGCGTCGGCAGCCTGTCGGTCGGTACCGGTCGCCGTGGCCGGCAACGGGCCCGGCAGCAGGGCGGCGCCGAGCGCCAGCACGATCGCGGCCCCCGCGGTCGGCCGCGGACCGAAGCGAAACGTCATGGGCTGACGATCCCACGAGACGCAGATGCCGCCGATGGTCCGGCACCGGTCGCCCGGCCGGTCGCGAGGTTCAGAGGTTGCCGCGCCGCTCCTGCTCGCGCTCGATGGCCTCGAACAGCGCCTTGAAGTTGCCCTTGCCGAAACCGAGCGAGCCGTGCCGCTCGATGAGCTCGAAGAACACGGTGGGGCGGTCGCCGATCGGCCGCGTGAAGATCTGCAGCAGGTAGCCGTCCTCGTCGCGGTCGACGAGGATGCCGCGCCGCTGCAGCTCCTCGATCGGCACGCGCACGTGCCCGATCCGGGCCCGCAGCTCAGGATCCTCGTAGTACGAGTCGGGAGTGGCGAGGAACTCGACGCCCTCGAGACGCATCGCGTCGACCGTGCGGCAGATGTCATGGGTGGCCAGCGCCAGGTGCTGCACGCCCGGCCCGCGGTAGAACTCGAGGAACTCGTCGATCTGGCTCTTGCGCTGGGCGACTGCGGGTTCGTTGAGCGGGAACTTGACCCGGTGGTTGCCGTTGGCCACGACCTTGCTCATCAGCGCGGAGTAGTCGGTGGCGATGTCGTCGCCGATGAACTCGGCCATGTTCACGAAGCCCATGACCCGGTGGTAGAAGTCCACCCACACGTCCATCCGGCCGAGCTCGACGTTGCCCACCACGTGGTCCAGCGCCTGGAACAGTCGCCTCGGCGCGCCGTCGCGCTTCCGGTACGTCGAGCCGCGCGCTGCATATCCGGGCAGGTACGGACCGGAGTAGCGCGAACGGTCGACCAGCGAGTGCCGGGTGTCGCCATAGGCGGCGAGGACCGCACGACGGACGGTGCCGTGCTCGTCGCTGCTGTCGTGCGGCTCCTCGAGCACGGTCGCACCCTGGCTGCGCGCATGCGCCACGCAGCGGTCCACGTCCGGTACCTCCAACGCGATGTCGCGGACACCGTCGCCGTGCGCCCGGTGATGGTCGAGCAGCGGGCTGTCCGGCGCCACCGCGCCGGTGACGACGAAGCGGCACGACCCGGACTCGAGGACGTACGCCTTGTGGTCGCGGTTGCCGGTCTCCGGACCGGAGTACGCCACCAGCTCCATGCCGAAGGCGGCCTGGTAGAAGTGCGCGGCCTGGGTGGCGTTGCCGGTGACCAGCACGACGGCGTCCCAGCCCGTCACCGGGAACGGGTCTGCGGAGGCGTCGTAGTCGACCAGCCCCACCAGCTGCTCGAGCTGGGCGAGGTCGAGGTCGGCCTGGTGCTCCTGGGCGGTCAGCGGTGCGCCGGGAGGTGCTCCTGTCTCCGTCATGCGTGTCAGCATGGTCGTGACAGCACAACCTGCGCAAGGATTGCGCGAGGAGTTGTACATTCTGCTTGGTCTGCTGTCGGCTGACCCCTTGGTCACTGCGCAGTGTGCGGTCGCGAGGCAGCCCGACCCCGACGAGTGGAGGAGGCCCCCATGGCCGGACCGACTAGCCGACCGATCGACGCACTGGACACCTCGGTGCTCCGACTGCTCGCCACCGAGCCCCGCATCGGGGTGCAGGAGGCATCGCGTCGCCTCGGAGTGGCCCGCGGCACCGTGCAGTCGCGCCTCGACCGGATGTCCGCCGACGGGGTGATCCGGGGGTACGGGCCGCAGGTCGACCCGACGGCCCTGGGGTGGCCGGTGACGGCCTTCCTGACCCTGCAGATCAGGCAGGCGGCCGGACACGACCGGGTCAGCGCCCACCTCGCCCGGATCGCCGAGGTGCTGGAGGCGCACACGATCACCGGCTCCGGGGACGTCTGGTGCCGCGTCGTCGCGCGCTCCAACGCCGACCTGCAGCGCGTCATCGACGCCGTGGTGGCGTACGAGAACGTCGAGCGGGTCTCGACCGTGATCGCCCTGGCAACACAGATCCACCCCCGGATCGTGCCGCTGCTCGGTATCACAGCGCCGGCTGCCGGCTCCTGACCGTCGTGACCCCCGGACGAACCGCAGTGCTCCGGCAGGGCATGCGGCACTACGGTGTCCCTGTCCGCCAGCCTCTTCCCGCTGGCGAGGCGAGCGCCGCATCCGAGGGAGGGGCCTTGGAGACATCACCGCGGGCAGGCCGGTCGACGAGCATCGCCGACGTCGACGGTCACAGCCCGGCCGATCCGCTGTGGCAACGATCGGAGCGGTTGTTCGCCGCCTGGCGCCAGGGAGACGCGGACGCACTCAACGCCCTGGTCCGGATCCTCAGCCCGGTGCTGTGGCACATCGTGCGCGCCTACGGACTCGACCGGGACGCGAGCGACGACGTGGTCCAGACGACCTGGCTCACGCTCGTCCGCCGGTCCGGGTCGATCCGCGACGAGCGGGCGGTGCTGCGCTGGCTCACCACCACGGCCCGTCGCGAGGCCTGGCGGGTGTCGCAGCGCTCCCGCCGTACGGCCGCCTCCGACGACGACGCGCTGGAGGCCGCGCTCCCGGCGCAGGCGAGCGCGGAGACGACGGCGCTGCTCGACGACGAGCAACGGCTGCTCTGGGGCCAGGTCGCCCGGCTCTCGGAGCGCTGCCAGCGGCTGCTGCGCGTCATCGCGTTCTCGGACCGCCCGGACTACGCAGTGCTGGCCGCCGACCTGGACATGCCGGTCGGCAGCATCGGCCCGACCCGCGCGCGCTGCCTCGACAAGCTCCGGGCGCTGTTGTCCACCCCCGCGGGAGGGACCTCATGACCCACGATGACGCAGCGATGATGTCGCGTCTGCGGCGCCTGTGGGAGCGGGCCGACCCGCCGCCCGAGCACCTGGCCGACCGCGTGCTGTTCGCACTCGAGCTCGAGGATCTCGACACCGAGTTCGAGCTGCTCCGCCTCACCGAGCGAGGTGATGCCCTCGCCGGGGCGCGAGGGCCGTCATCGGACGCCACCTCCGTCACGTTCTCCGGCCCGACGCTGACGGTGATGCTCACCGTCAGCGTGACCGGCGACCGGCGTCGTGTCGACGGCTGGATCGCGCCGGCAACCCGGAGCCGCGTGCACGTCCACACCACCGACGGCGGGTACGAGACCGACGCCGACGCCAACGGCCGCTTCGTCCTCCAGGACGTGCCGGGCGGAATGCTGAGTCTGGCCTTCTACCCGCTACCGGACGCCGACGGCACCCCCACCCCGTTCCGCACACCCACCGTGGAGATCTGAGGAATGCCGCCCCGCACCCGCCTGCGTATCGGTCCGTCCATCCCCGCCCGTCCCGACAACGCGGTCAAGCACCCGAGCGGCATCGCCTTGTCCGGTCGCCGGGACCGGCCGCTGATCCGCGTCCTCGACCCGTCCACGGCAGTGCGGACCTCGGCCGGCCAGCGCCTCCAGGAGACGGCGTACGTCGCCGATCGCCTGCTGCTCCCCTCGACGCTGGGCGCCGAGTCGATCGAGACGCTGGTGACCTGGCTGGACGCCGCTGCCGGTCCCACGGTCCGGGCCGTTCTGGGACGTCCACGGCCGAGGCGGCGGCGCCGCAAGGGCGACGACGCACCGGACGGATCGGTCGCCGGCCGGTCGGGTCCTGAGGGGTCGGGACAGGACCTGGGGGTCCGCGTCGTCCGGCTCGAGCCGGCCCCCGCACACGCGGCCGCGCCTGATGCATGGACCGTGCTGCAGACGGCGCGGGCCGCGCGCCCGGATGCCCGGCTGCTCGACAAGGTGCAGCTCGACCACGTGCTGTTCGCCCATGCGAACCTCGGGCCCAACCCCGCCCACCAGTCCAACCCTGCCCACCAGTCCAACCCCGCCCACCAGTCCAACCCCGCCCACCAGTCCAACCCGTACGGCGACGGCAGCGCAGTCGCGGGCTACGGCAGGCCGGGCGCCGGTGGACGCCAGCCCGTGGTCTGGATGGGGGGTCCACCGGTGCGCCGCCCGGTGACCGGGCGGCGTCCGGTCGTCGTGGTGCTCGACTCGGGCTGCGGACCGCACCCCTGGTGGGACGACCTCGACGACCCGCGGCCGGACGCCGACCGCATCGTGACCGAGGACCTGTTCCTGGACGACGAGCCGATCGGCCTCACCGACCACCGGACCAAGCCCGGTGGCGAGGACGGCACCGGCGACGACTACGGCCCGCTCGACGGGGCACTCGACGCCGTGTCCGGTCATGGCACCTTCATCTGCGGGCTCGTGCACCAGACCTGCCCCGACGCCGACATCGTGTCTGTGCGCGTCGTCTACTCCGACGGCGTCATCATCGAGTCCGAGCTGGTCGCCGCGTTGCGGCAGATCGCCGAGCTGGTCGAGCGGTACGCGGCCGGCCGCGACGGCGGACGCCCCGTCGACGTGCTCAACCTGTCGATGGGGTACTACCACGAGACCCTGACCGACGCCGGGTTCGATCCCGTGATGCGCGATCTGCTCGCACGCATCGCACGTACCGGGACCATCGTGGTGACGTCGGCAGGCAACGACGCCACCGCCCGGCCGATGTTCCCCGCGGCCTTCTCGGACTTCCCTCCCGACCCCACCGGCCCCCCACCGCAGGCGGCGCCTGTGGTCGCGGTCGGGGCAGAGAACCCTGACGGCACCGTGGCGCTGTTCAGCAACGCCGGCCCGCACGTACAGGTCTGGGCCCCGGGGGCGGCGCTCGTCAGCACCATGCCGATCGGGTTCGACGGCGGCTACGAACCGGCTGCGCGTACCGTCCACCGCGGACGCGAGCGTGCCTCGCTGGACCCCGACAACTACTCCGGCGGTTTCGGCGTGTGGAGCGGCACGTCGTTCGCTGCCCCGGTGGTCGCGGGCCGGGCGGCCCGCGCACTGCTCTCGGTGGCCGCGGCCGACGGTGGGCTCGGCCGGTCGCGACTCGAGCCGGAAGCACGCATCGACCGGGCCTGGAAAGCGGTGCAGCACGCGGTCCAGCCGACGGTCCAGCAGGCGGCGGAGCAAGCGGCGCGGACGGACGAGCCGCAGGCGGCGTCCCCGGGCGGGTCGGGCCCGGGCTGAGCAGACGGTGGAGAAGGCGGCGGCTGACGCGCCATCATGAGTCGTGCTGTCAGCGCAGGCACTCTACGAGCGCGGCCACGGCGCCGTCGTCGTCCACGGACGGCACACGGAGGGCGCCCGGCTGCTGCAGCGGGCGCTCGGACGCTGTGGCGACTCCGATGCCGACCTGCGCGCCCGCATCCTGATCACCCTCGCCTACCGCGAGGCCGAGCGGGGCTGTCTCGACGACGGCCTGGCTCTGCTGGACGAGGCGCTGGCGTGGCGACCGTGCCCGTCGGTGCGCGGTCTGGTCTGGAGCCAGCGCGCACTGCTTCTCACGCGCTGCGGTGACGGCCGAGCCGCGCTGCGCGCCTACGACCACGCGATGCCGCTCATCGACGGTGATCCGGTCGTCCGGGCACGGGCGCTGCTCAACCGCGGCAACGTCCACCTGCAGCACCGTGACCTGGGCCGGGCCCGATCGGACTTCGAGTCCTGCGCCGAAGCCGCATCGCGCGGGGGCATGGTGCGGATGCTCGGCCTGGCCACGCAGAACCTCGGGTACGTCGAGCTACTGGCCGGTCGACTCCCGGAGGCGTTGCGTGCCATGGACGACGCGCGACCGGCACTGGCCGACAGCGCCGTCGACCTGGCCGCTCTCGACGGCGACCGGGGTCAGGTCCTGCTGGCCGCCGGGCTGACCAGCGAGGCGGAGACCACGCTCGCCCGGGTGGCGCAGACCTTCGGCCGGCTGGGACTGCGACAGGGGCAGGCCGAGACCGAGCTCGCTCTGGCGCGGTTGCACCTGTCGGTGCGCGACCACGCCGCAGCCCGCACGGTGGCCCGTCGGGCAGCGACCCGGTTCCGCCGCCGGGGAAGCAGGTCGTGGGCCCTGCTGGCCGATGCGACGGTGCTGGCGGCGCGGGTCGAGGGGGGTTGCGAGACGCCGACAGTGCTGCGTACCGGCCCGGAGCTGGCGGCGACCCTGCGGGCCGAGCGCTTGTCCGACGAAGCACGCGTGGTGCGGCTGCACCTGAGCAGGGCGATGCTGCGTACGGGGCGGGAGGCCGACGCCAGGCGGTTGGCGGGCACGGTCCGGACACCGTCGACGGCGCCGATCACGACCCGGCTGCTCGACCGGTCCGTGCGCGCCGATCTGGCCGCCGCGCGCGGACGGCGGTCGGACGCCGCCGAGCACCTTCGCCGCGGGCTCGCCGAGCTGTTCAGCTGGCAGTCGTCGTTCGGCAGCCTCGACCTGCAGACCGGCGTGGCGGCTCACGGGCGCGCGCTCGCGATCCGCGGTCTGCAGGCCGCCGTCGCCGACGGCCGGCCCACGGTGGTGTTCGACTGGAGCGAGCGCGCCCGGGCCTTCGCCTCGCGGCTTCCCCCAGTACGACCACCCGCCGACGAGCGGGCAGCGGCCGCCCTCGAGGCACTGCGGGCTCTCCGGGCCCAGGCAGGCGCCGCGGAAGGCGCCGCGGACGGCAGCGCCGCCGCCGGACGGCACCGGATGCGCCACTTGGAGCAGCAGGTGCGCGAGCGAGCGCTCTACCCGGCCGGCCCCGGCATCGTCAACGAGCCGTTGGTGCTCGGCGACCTCCAGGCCCGGCTCGCCGCCGACTCGGGCACGCTGGTGAGCCATCTGGTCGTGGACGGCGCCGTGCACGCCGTGGTGGCGACTCCGTCGACCGCCGAGGTGCACCGGCTCGGTGCCTTCGCGCCGGTGAGGGACCTGATGTCCCGCGTGGTCGCCGACCTCGAGGTGGCGGCCACCCGGTTGCCACCGCCCCTGCGCGCTGCGGTGGCCGGCTCCCTGCGCGACGGTTGCACAGCCCTCGACCAGATCCTGCTGGGTCCGGTCCGACGTACGGATGGACCGGTGCTGCTGGTCCCGTCGGCGACACTGTCGGCCATCCCATGGACGCTGCTACCCACGCTTGCCGGCCGACCGATGGCACTCGCGCGGACGGCGACGTCGTGGGCGCTGACCCGGACCCGCGGTGACGTCCCGCACCGGATCGGCCTGGTCGCCGGGCCGGCCGTGCCGCGCGCCGACGAGGAGGTGCGCTCCGCCGCCGCGGTCTGGCCCTCGGCCGAGATGCTGCGAGCCGGAGCCGCCGACGCGTCCACGGTCACGGCACTGGCCTCGCGGGTCGACCTGCTGCACGTGGCGGCCCACGGGACGCACAGTGCCGACAACCCCCTGTTCTCCGGACTGGAGCTGACCGACGGGCCGTGGTTCGGCTACGACATCGCCACCGTCGACCCGGTGCCGGCCCACGTGGTGCTCTCGGCGTGCGAGCTCGGCCGGTCGAGCGTCCGCTCCGGCGAGGAGACCCTGGGCATGACCGCTGCCTGGCAGCACGCCGGCGCGCGCACCGTGGTGGCGTCCTCCGTGCGGGTCAACGACGACACCGCCTGTGAGGTGTTCACCGCGTATCACGAGCGGCTGGCTCGGGGCGACCGGCCGGCGATGGCGCTGGCCGATGCGTCGGGCGCCGTGGCCGCAGGATCCGCCCCGGCCCCGCTCATCTGCTTCGGCGCCGGCTGGTGACCAGCGACCGTCATCCCGCCGGGGGCGTACCCGCGGCGCGTCGGATGACGTCGGGCGGAGGGCGGGGCGGGTTGGCGGTCCCAGGGGTCACCCGGGTGGAGACCACCACGGACCCTGCCTGCACCACCAGCATGCCCGCGAAGACGGCGCCGAACGCCTGGCCCCCCTCGTGCCGCAGCGCGGCGTAGACGATTCCGCCCGCCCCGACCGTGAGCACGCACACGAGCGCGTCGGCCATCTGCAGCGCGGCCGCGTTGATGCCCTGTTCGGCCTCCGGCGAGAGCCGGAAGAGCAGCACGCTCAGTGCCGAGAACGTGACACCCATCCCGCTGCCGGCGAGGATCCACCCGAGCACGGTCGCGACCACCGGCACGTCCGGGATGACCGCGCTGGCGGTCAGCGCCAGGCCGGCGAGCACCGTGAGGGCGCCGATGGCCGGCAGCTGCTCCCGGTCGGCCCGCAGCCCCGGTCGACCCTGCCACCACGCGCCCAGGGCCCAGCCGATCGCCGCACCGGTCAGCACGGTGCCCGCGGCGGTCGGCGAGAGCCCGCGATGGGTCACGAGCATCAGCGGCAGGAACGCCTCGACCCCGAAGAACGCGCCGGCCTGCAGGCCGCGCAGGGCCACGACCGACGGCAGCCCCCGTCGCGAGCGGATGGTGCCGGGAGGCAGCAGGCGCCGGGTACCGGCGACCACGCCCACGACGCCGGCGACCACGGCGACGGCCCCCAACGCAGGCCGACCGTGCTGCGCCTGCTGACCACCGAGCTGGACGAGCGCCGCCCCCACCGCAAGGCCCAGCGCCGCCACCACGCGTCCCGCCCCGGCCTGACCGGCCTCCCCCGCCGCGGGTCGTCCGGGCAGCCGCGGCAGCAACAGCAGGACCGGCGCCACCACCAGCGGGAGCAGCCCGAGGAAAACCCACCGCCACGAGGCGTTCTCGGCCAGGGTGCCGGCGACCAGCGGCCCCACGACCGCGGGCAGGACCCAGGCGGCCGACACGTACGAGAAGACCTGAGGCCGAAGCCTGTCCGGGTAGGCCTGGCCGACCACCACGTAGAGCGACACCACGAGAGCGCCCGCACCGAGACCCTGTACCAGCCGGCCCACGACGAAGGGCACCATCGACTGCGCCGTGCCGGCCAGAACCAGCCCGAGGGCGAAAACCGCCACGCCGCCGAGGAACGGGAGCCGGGGGCCACGCCGGTCGCAGACCTGACCGGCGAGGGCCGTCGCGAACAGGATCGTGACCAGGAAACCGGTGAAGGCCCAGGCGTACAGGCCGAGCCCGTCGAGGTCCCGCGCCGCCACCGGCATGGCGGTCGCGACGGCCATCGCCTCGAAGGCGACCAGCGACACCAGCGCCACCACGCCGGTGGTGACCCGCCAGCGGCCGTGCGACCAGGGGCCACCTTCGCTGGCCCCTTCGCCGGCCCCTTCGCTGGCCCCTTCGCTGGCCCGGCGGGTCACCTGCGCGCCACTCCCGGCACCCCGCCGTCAGGATCAGCCGGCGCGCGGCAACGAACGGCGGGCTCCGTCAGCGTCGGTACGCGAGCCAGTGCAGCCGCATGCGCTCGGTCTGGCCCTTGGTGAAGCGGTCGATGCACGTGTCGATCCCGTAGTTCATGAAGTTGTGGATCGGGTCGCTGCCTGGTGCGCGGCAGGTGTCGCTGCCCACCGGGCAGCCGTAGCCCGGGCCGGACTCGGCCGGGGTGTCGGTGACGTGGTCGTTGCGCTGCCCGCAACCGCCCTGGAAGGTGTGGTAGAGCCCCATCCAGTGGCCGACCTCATGGGTCGCCGTGTCACCCCTCGAGTAGTCGGTTCCGGCACCCTTGATGGTGCCACCCGGGGTCGACTCGGTGAGAATCACCACGCCGTCACGCCAGGGCTTGCGCCGGTGGTCCTGCGGGAAGGTGGCGTACCCGAGCAGCTCGATGCCGGGTTCCGTCGGGTGCGCGGTGTAGATGTTCAGCGCGCGCGAGCCGCCGACGCGCAGTGACTTCTTCATGTCGCGCTCGTCCTGCGAGCCATAGCGATGAGTGAACCAGTCGGGGTTCTTCGTCCGGTCGATGCCCTCGAGCCTGAACCGGAACGGCGTGTCGTGCGCCTGACGAGCCGTGCGCCCGCCGAATGCCTTGTTCATGACGTGCAGCTGGCGCTTGATCCGCTTCTTGCCGAGGGCTCCGTGGTTCTTCACGCCTTCGATGACGTGGAAGTAGACCGGGATCGTGGTACCTCGCCCGCCGTCGCCGCGGGCGCCGGGCGGGACGGCGCGCACGGCTTCCCGGAGCTGGTGGTTCATGGCGGCTGCCCTGCCAGGGCTGACCGTGTTCGGGTCGGCCCTCGGGCTGTCACCGTGCATGACCCTCGCCCCGCCGGCGGCGTCGTGCCGGTGCGGGGCGCACCTCCCGTCACGCTCATCCGTCGGAGCACCGGCCGCCGGGCTGGTTGCCGCTATCGACGCGGCGAGCAGGGCGAATGCCCCCATGCCGACCACGGCAAGGCCGCGAGCTCTCTCCCCGCGCATGCCTGCGTGCGTCATCCGAGTCCCCCCTTTGGCGCGCGATTCGCGCACCGGCGTGACCGACGGCGCTCTACCCCCGGTGTGGTGCTGTGAGCCCGACGACCGTCACTCGCCGGAGCTGTCGTCCCCGTCACCGCCCGGCTTCAAGGACTCCCAGATCTCCTTGCACTCCGGGCAGACCGGGAACCGCTGGGGATCACGACTCGGCACCCACACCTTGCCGCACAGCGCCACTACCGGGGTCCCCTCGACCATTGCGGCGGTGAGCTTGTCCTTCGGCACGTAGTGCGAGAACCGCTCGTGATCACCGTCGCCGGTGGTGGGCTGGGTCCGGACGTCCCGGACCGTCTGAGTACCGGGGCTCATCTGGGTGCTCACGCCGGGTAGTCAAGCAGACCGCCCGTACCGCGCGATACCCAGGCTGCCGTCCCGAGGTGCGCCGGGGACTCAGTTCTGCAGCGGATCGGCAGGAAAGGTCGCCAGCAGCGCCAGCCGGCCGCCCTGCCGCCGCAGCACCCGGCCCCAGAGCTGCTCGGGCTCCGCACACAACAGGTCCCCGGGATGGGCGGGCACCACGAACCACGCCCCCTCGGCGACCTCCGCCTCCAGCTGGCCGGGTGACCAGCCGCTGTACCCGGCGAAGATCCGCAGCCCGGCCAGGGCGTCGGCGAGCACCTCCAGCGGCGTGTCCAGGTCGAGCAGCCCGGTGTCACCGAACACCCGCCGCCAGCCCAGCGGTGCCGACGCGGTCCCCGGCACCAGCACCGCTACGCCGAGGGCGGACCCGGTGGAGACGGGCCCACCCGCGAACAGCGTGGGGGGCGGGTCGACGATGTCGGCCCACCCGGGGAGGACCTCCTGGACGGCCAGCTCCGACGGTCGATCCAGCACCACGCCCAGCGCTCCGTCGTCGTCGTGGTCGAGCACCAGCACGACCGCACGCTCGAAGTGCGGATCGGTGAGCGCGGGGCTTGCCACCAGCAGCTGGCCCGTCCACCACCGCGGCACGTCGGCGCGGTCGCCGCTGTCCGGCGTCACCCGGGTCAGCCGTCCTCGCGACCGGTCCGGACCGCGTCCCGTACCGACTGGGCCACGTGGTCGTGCACCTCCGGGTGGAAGACGCTCGGGATGACGTAGTCGGCGTTGAGCTCGCTGTCGGTCACGACCGCGGCGATGGCCGAGGCGGCGGCCCGGAGCACGTCCAACGTGATGGTGCGACTGTGCGAGTCGAGCAGGCCGCGGAAGACGCCGGGGAACGCGAGGACGTTGTTGATCTGGTTCGGGTGGTCCGACCGGCCCGTGGCCACGACGGCGGCGTGCCGCCGCGCCTCGCCCGGCTCGATCTCGGGGTCTGGGTTCGCCAACGCGAAGACGATCGCGTCATCGCTCATGGTGGCCACGTCGTCGGCGTCGAGCAGTCCCGGGGCGGAGACGCCGACGAAGACGTCGGCTCCCCGCAGCGCCGCGCGCAGGTCGCCTCGCACGTCCGCCGGATTGGTGTTCTCGGCCACCCAGCGCAGCTCCCCGTCCAGGCCGGGTCGCTCCCGGTGCAGGATGCCGTCGACGTCCGTGACCACGACGCTGCCCTTGCCGGATCCCGCGCCAGCGTGCAGCAGCAGCCGGAGCACGGCCGTGCCCGCCGCTCCGGCGCCGCACATGACCAGCTGCACGTCCGGCAGCGCCTTGCCGACGACGCGGAGCGCGTTGGTGAGCGCGGCCAGGACCACGATCGCGGTGCCGTGCTGGTCGTCGTGGAAGACCGGGATGTCGAGGGCGTCGCGCAGCCGCTTCTCGATCTCGAAGCAGCGGGGTGCGCTGATGTCCTCGAGGTTGATGCCCGCGAACCCGGGGGCGATCGCCTGGACGGTGCGGACGATCTCGTCGGCGTCCTGGGTGTCGAGGCAGAGCGGCCAGGCGTCGATGCCGGCGAAGCGCTTGAACAGCGCCGCCTTGCCCTCCATCACCGGCAGCGCTGCGGCGGCGCCGATGTTGCCGAGCCCCAGTACCGCCGAGCCATCCGTCACCACGGCGATCGCGTTGCGCTTGACGGTGAGACGCCGGGCGTCCTCGGGGTTGTCGACGATGGCCTTGCAGATCCGGGCCACGCCCGGTGTGTACACCAGGGACAGGTCGTCGCGGTTGCGGATCGGGTGCTTGGAGGCCATCTCGATGACGCCACCGAGGTGCATGAGGAACGTTCGATCGGAGACCTTGTGCACGTCGACGCCGGGGAGCTCCCGGAGCACGTCGACGATGCGGTCGGCGTGGTCGGTCGACGTCGCCGCGCAGGTCACATCGATCTGCAGGCGCTCGGACCCCGAGCCCGTCACGTCGAGCGCCGTGATCATGCCGCCGGCGCCCTCCACGGCAGCGGTCAGCTCGCCAACGCTGGCTTTGCCCACCAGCAGCTCGAGGCGGGCGGTGATGGAGTACGAGATGCTCGGGACGGCGACCACGCGGTCATGCTGCCATGCCCGGAGCGAGACCGTCGGAGGGCTGCTCCGTCGCTCGCCCCGGGCGCAGCGTCGCGGCTCAGCGGCGGCGCAGGGTTCCCGCGTACCACTGCCCGGTCCACACGGGGTCGCGCTTGACGACGGTGCTGGAGTTGGGCGAGTGCAGGATCATGCGGCTGCCGTTCTTGCGGCCCACGAAGATGCCGACGTGGTAGACGTTGCCGCCGGAGTGGAAGAAGATCATGTCCCCCCGCTTCATGTTCTTCTTCTTGATGCTCCGCAGGTGGCGGTGCTGGCCGTCGGACGTGCGGGGCAGCCGGATGCCGACCTTGCCGTAGGCGTAGTAGGTCAGGCCGGAGCAGTCGAAGGCGTTCGGACCGGCGGCGCCGTAGACGTACGGGTCGCCCTTCTGCCGGGAGGCCACCCGCGTGGCGGCCTTGATCTTCTTGATGCGCTTGGTCTTGGCCTTGGACCTGGAGGTCTCCGAGGCACTCTGCGTCTGAGGACTCGAGGAGGTGGCGTTCGCCGGCGGCGCGGAGGCGACCCAGGTGGCGGCGACGAGAGCGCTGGCGAGCAGGATGGGCAGCACCAGTAGGCGCTGCACCCGGAGGAGTGCAGACATGACGATGGCTTCCTTCTCACGCCTGCGAGGTGAGCTGTCGGGTTCGGGCGAGAAGGTGCCCGGCCGCGCGAATCTGTGCGACTTAACCCCGAGTGCCGTCCGGCCCGAGGACCGGGGCAGCACGATGATGGCGGACCATCGATGGGTCCCCCGCTCCTGCCCGAGACGACAAGTCGACGTCTGGAAGGTGGCGATCCGGGGCAGGACTCGGCGTCGATCGCACACCGATTCAGTTGTGGTGACAGACCCGTGGGGGGTCGAGCCGGGAGTGACCGTACGCACTCGACGGCTTGAAGGGCAACTCCACGGCTCGTAGGCGGTGGACGCGTCGGGACGAAAGCGGATGAAGCGGGCGCTCAGAGCCTGCGGCCCCCGTCGACATAGAGGGTCTGGCCCGTGACGAAGCCGGCCTCCTCCCCGGCCAGGAAGCAGATCGCGTGGGCGATGTCGTCGGGATGGCCGACCCGGCGTACCGGCGTGACCGCGGCGCTCTGCTCGCGCAGCTGCGCCGTGCTCATACCGAGGCGGCGGGCGGTGGCGTCGGTCATCTCGGAGACCACGAAGCCGGGAGCGACGGCATTGGCCGTGATCCCGAACGGCCCCAGCTCCATGGCCAGCGTGCGGGTCAACCCCTGCAGCCCCATCTTGGCGGCCGAGTAGTTGGCCTGGCCCCGATTGCCCAGCGCGGAGACGCTGGACAGGCTGATGATCCGGCCGTAGCGCTGCTCGACCATCGGTGCCTGGGCCGCACGGGTCATGAGGAAGGCACCGCGCAGGTGCACGTCGATGACGGCGTCCCAGTCGTCGACCGGCATTTTGAACAGCAGGTTGTCGCGCGTGATCCCGGCGTTGTTGACGAGCACGTCCAGCCTGCCCAGCTCGGCCAGCACCTGACCGACCGCCGCCTCGACGGAGGCCGGATCCGCCACGTCGCAGCCCAGACCGATCGAGCTCGGGCCTCCCAGGACTGCGGCAGTGGCGGCGGCCTGCTCCTCGTCCAGGTCGAGGAGAGCCACCGCGGCCCCCTCGCGCGCCAGCCGCCGAGCGGTCGCCGCGCCGATTCCCCGGGCGCCGCCGGTGACCACGGCGACCCGTCCTTGCAGAGAGGGCACGACACCTCCGTGGCTCGCGAGCGGGCGCTGGACCCGGACGCTACGCCGATGTCGAGACCGGGCATCGGGACACGCGCATGGCTCAGCCTCGGGGCACCACCTTGAGGATGCGGTCGCTGCCGCCGCCGTTGTCGGTGGTGATGTAGAGGTTGCCGTCGGGACCCTGTACCGGGCTGCGCATCCGGTAACCGGTGTTGAGCTTGGCCGGTGTCCATGCCCGGACGAAGCGGCCGGCCTCGTCGAACGCCAGGATCCTGATCTGGCTGTCCTTGAGCACCCCGACCGCGAGCGCTCCCTGCCACACCCCCCAGCGCTTGCCGCGCAGGAAGGTCGCCCCGGAGGTGGCGATGGTCGGATTGCCCGAGGCCCACCTGGCGCCGATCTGCCGACCGGGTAGCGAGAAGTCGGTCATCGGCCGGGACTCGTCGTACCCGGGCCCCGCCTGCCACCCGTAGTTGCCGCCGGCTCTCAGGCGGTTGACCTCGTCGTCACGGTAGGTGCCCTGTTCGACTGCCCACATCCCGGACCCGGGACGAACGGCGAGGCCCTGCACGTTGCGGTGACCGTAGGTGTAGACGCGACGCTTCATCGCCTTGCCCGCTCCGAGGAACGGGTTGCCCGGCCAGGGCTTCCCGGTCCCGGGCCGTACCCGGAGCACCTTGCCGCCTCCCGAGGCGAGGTTCTGCGAGACCCCGGTCCGGGCGGCATCGCCCGTGCCGATGTACAGCGCGCCCTCGGGGCCGTACCTGAGCCGGCAACCCGAGTGGCGACCGGACACCGTGGGCAGGCCGGCAACGATGGTGCGAACCCGGCTGGCTCGCCGGGCGTCGCTGGCCAGCCGCCACAGCACCACCCGCACGTCGTGCCCGCTCGGCCGGTCGGCCGCGTTCGCGTGGCAGGTGTAGAAGTTCCGTGACTTCTCGAAGCTCCGCGTGGCGAGGATGCTCATCAGGCCTGCCTCTCCCGAGTGCCACATCCTCCCCTCGCGGAACCGGACCACTCGGTCCCTGCCCGACGGCGAGCGGTGGCGGATCGACAGCCGGTCGCGCTGGGTGTAGAGCATCCCGCCGCCGGGCAGGAACGTCAGGTCCCACGGATGGTCGAGGCCCCGCTTCACCACCCGGACGCGGACCCGGGGGCCCGCCGCACGATCGGCGGCCTGGCGCTCTGCGGCCACCGCCGGCGCGACGGACGCCGCTCCCCTGGGCACCGGGCCTCCTCCCGCCGGCGCAGCCAGCAGGCCGAGTCCGAGCGTGGTGGCAGCCGCTACTGCGAGTACATGAGTGATGCGCATGAGTAATGGTGCCATGAGTCGAGCCGTCACCGTGCGGTCGAACCGGCCGCCGGTCCGACGTACCGTGCGAGAGGTGACTGCCGCCCCTGCTCCGGAGCCCACCACGGTGGGCGAGCTTCGCGCCTCCGGATACGAGTCCCGCAGCGTCAAGGCCGAGATCCGGGCCAACCTGGTCGAGACCCTGCGCGCCGGCCGCGATCCGTTCCCCGGCATCGTCGGGTTCGACGAGACGGTGCGCCCCGACCTCGAGGGTGCGCTGCTGGCCGGGCACGACCTCGTGCTGCTGGGTGAGCGCGGACAGGGCAAGACGCGCCTGATGCGGACGCTGGCCGGCCTCCTGGACGAGTGGCAGCCGTACGTCGCGGGCACCGAGACCTTCGACGACCCGCTGGCGCCGGTCAGCGTGCCGGGTCAACGGCTGGCCGCCGAGCTGGGCGACGACCTCCCGGTCGCCTGGCGGCACCGTTCGGACCGTTACGGCGAGAAGCTGGCCACCCCGGACACCAGCGTGGGCGACCTGATCGGCGACGTGGACCCCGTGAAGGTCGCCCAGGGACGCACCCTCGGCGATCCGGAGACCGTGCACTACGGACTACTGCCCCGCACCAACCGCGGCATCCTCGGCCTCAACGAGCTGCCGGACCTCGCCGAGCGCATCCAGGTGGCCCTGTTCAACGTGCTGGAGGAGCGCGACGTGCAGGTGCGCGGATACACGCTGCGGCTACCGCTCGACCTGCTGGTGGTCGCCTCGGCCAACCCGGAGGACTACACGAACCGTGGCCGCATCATCACGCCGCTCAAGGACCGTTTCGGTGCGGAGATCCGCACGCACTACCCGCTCGACGTCGACGACGAGGTGGCGCTGGTCGCACAGGAGGCCGAGACGGTGGCCGAGGTGCCGGGCCACGTGGTCGAGGTGGTGGCGCGCTTCGCCCGCGAGCTGCGCGAGTCGGCCGCGGTCGACCAGCGCTCCGGTGTGTCGGCGCGGCTGGCCGTGGCCGCGGTGGAGGCCGCGGCCGGCTCGGCGCTGCGGCGCGCCGCGCTGACCGGGGAGGAGCATCCGGTCGCCCGGGTAGGCGACCTGCCGGCGGTCGTGCCCACACTGCGCGGCAAGGTCGAGTTCGAGATGGGTGAGGAGGGGCGTGAGGACGAGGTGCTCGACCACCTGCTGCGGCTGGCCGTCGCAGCGACGTTCCGGGCCCGGCTGGCCGGTGCCGACCTCAGCGGGTTCACCGAGCGCTTCGCCGAGGGCGGGACCGTCGAGACGGGCGTGCTGGTGCCGGCCGACGAGCTGCTCGACCAGCTGGGCGGCGTGCCGGGCCTCGCGGGCGCGCTCGACCGGTTGGGGGTCGACGAGGACAGCGTCTCGCCCGGACAGGTGGCTGCAGCCGTCGAGCTGGTTCTCGAGGGGTTGTGGCTGACCCGCCGGCTCGACAAGGACAGCGTCGACGGCCGCAGCATCTACGGCGGCTGAGGGTGCCGACATGAGTCCGCTGCCCCGGCGCTACCGGTACGGCACGTGGGGCGGTGGCGGCGATCCGTTGGCGGCACCGTTCGACGTCCGCTCGGCCGTCGACGAGGTCGGCCGGGACGTGCTGGCAGGCGCCAGCCTGCGCGACGCCCTTCGGTCGCTGCTGCGCCGGGGGCACGACGGCAGACAGGGCATCGACGCGCTGCGTCGCCAGCTCAGGAAGCGACGACGGGAGATGCAGCGCCGCGGTGACCTCGCGGGCACACTCGACCGCGTCCGCCAGCAGCTGGACCAGGTGCTCGCTGCCGAGCGTGAGCAGCTGGCTCGAGAGGACGGTGACCGGGCACGCCTCGACGAGATGCAGCTCGAGGCGCTGCCCGACGACACCGCCACCGCGGTGCGCGAGCTCTCGTCGTACGAGTGGAACTCCGCGGCGGCCCGCGCGGGCTACGAGCGCATCCGCGAGATGCTGCGCGACGAGGTGCTGGACGCGCAGTTCGCGGGGATGAGGCGCGCGCTGGAGGCGGCCCGCGACGGGGACGATGCCGAGGCCCGGCAGGCCATGCAGCAGGTCCGCGACATGATCGCCGACCTCAACCAGCTGCTGGCCGCACACGCGCGGGGCGAGGACACCGGCCAGCAGTTCGAGCGGTTCATGGAGCGCCACGGCGAGTTCTTCCCCGAGAACCCGCGCGACACCGACGACCTGGTCGACCTGCTGGCCCGCCGACAGGACGCGGCCGAGCGCATGCTCCGTTCCCTGTCGTCCGCGCAGCGCGACGAGCTGGCCCGGCTGATGGCCGAGGCGATGGACGACCCCGACCTGGAGAGCCAGCTCGCCCAGCTGCGCGACAACCTGCACGCACTGCGGCCCGGTCTCGGCCGGGGCCAGCCCGTGTCGATGAGCGGCGAGGAGCCGATGGGCTTCGGTGACGCCGTGGGTGCCGTCGCCGACCTCGCCGACCTCGAGGCGCTGGAGCGACAGCTGGCGCAGGATCACCCCGGGGCGACCCTCGACGATGTCGACGTCGAGGCCCTCGAGCGCCAGCTCGCGCCCTCGGCGGCCGCCGACCTGGCCGCGCTCCGCGACCTCGAGCGCGAGCTGGAGCGCCAGGGGTACATCACCCGGGAGCGCGACGGGATGTCCCTGACACCGAAGGCGTTGCGCCGCATCGGTGAGACGGCGCTGCGGCGCATCTTCGCGCAGCTCGACGCCGGGCAGCGCGGTGACCACGACGACACCCGCAGCGGGGCGGCCGAGGAGCGCACCGGCGCCACGCTGCCCTGGACGTTCGGTGACGAGCGCCCCCTGGAGGCGGTGCAGACCGTGCGCAACGCGGTGCTGCGCGGCTCGGCCGACGGGTCGGCGCTGCACCTCGAGGTCGACGACTTCGCCGTGGCGGAGACCGAGCGGCGCACGCAGGCCGCGGTGGCCCTGTGCGTCGACCTGTCGTTCTCGATGGTGCAGGAGGACCGCTGGGCCCCGATGAAGCAGACCGCGCTAGCGCTGGCGCACCTCATCGGCTCCCGCTTCCGGGAGGATGCTCTCGAGATCATCGGCTTCGACCGGGTGGCACGTCGGCTGTCGCCGCTGGGGCTGGCCGCAGTCGAGCCCGAGTGGGTCCAGGGCACCAACCTGCATCACGCCCTCGTGCTGGCGGGCCGGCACCTGCGTCGCCATCCCGAGGCGGAGCCGGTCGTGATGATCGTCACCGACGGGGAGCCGACCGCGCACCTGCAGTCCGACGGCACCCCGTTCTTCAGCTGGCCCACCACCGGCGCGACCCTGCGGGCAACCGTGGGCGAGGTCGACCAGATGACGCGCTACGGCGCCACCCTGAACTTCTTCCTGCTGGGCGACGACCCCGGGCTGGCGCGCTTCGTCGACGCCATCGCCCGGCGCAACGGCGGCCGCACGTTCACCCCCGAGCTGGGACGGCTGGGCGAGTACGTCGTGGCGGACTACCTGCGCGCCCGCGCCGGCGGGCGCCGTCGCCGGGCAGGGTGAGGACGTCGGTCGACGCTCAGCCGGTCAGGAACGACAGCCGCACCTGACGGTCGGCGTTGTCCACGTTGAGGTCCACCAGGCAGATGCTCTGCCAGGTACCGAGCGCGAGCCGCCCGGACAGCACGGGGACCGTCGCGTACGGCGGCACGAGCGCCGGCAGCACGTGCGAGCGCCCGTGACCCGGGCTGCCGTGCTGGTGCCGCCACCGGTCGTCGGCCGGGAGCAGGTCGCCGAGTGCAGCAAGCAGGTCGTCGTCGCTGCCGGCGCCGGTCTCGAGGATCGCGATCCCGGCCGTCGCGTGCGGCACGAACACGTGCAGCAGGCCGTCGCCGTCACCTGCGGCGTCGGCGGCGAACGTCGCCGCCGTCTTGGTGAGGTCGTGCACGGTGTCCCGGCTGCCGGTGCGGACGCCGATCGTTTCGGAGTGCATGCGGACAATCGTGCCGCACGGGAGCAGACTTGCCGCGTGGACTCCGGGTCAGCCGTCCATGCAGCGCTGCGTGCGGTGCCGCGCACGGGCTTCCTGCCTGCTGACGTGCGGTCGCGGGCCGGGGAGGACCGGCCGCTCCCGATCGGCGAGGGCCAGACCAGCTCGCAGCCGCGCACCGTGGTCGCGATGCTCCGGCTGCTCGACGTGCACAGCGGGCACCGCGTGCTCGACGTCGGCGCGGGGTCGGGCTGGACGACGGCGCTGCTGGCGCACTTGGTGGGTCCGACCGGCTCGGTCCTGGGGGTGGAGCTCTCGCCCGCGCTGGCCCAGTGGGGGGCCGCCAACGTCGCCGCGCGCGGCCGGCCCTGGGCGCGCCTGCGGGAGGCGACCCCCGGTGTGCTGGGTGCGCCCGACGAAGCACCGTTCGACCGCGTCCTCGTCTCGGCCGAGGCCGAGGCGTTGCCACAGGCACTCGTCGAGCAGCTCGCCGACGAGGGCGTGCTCGTCGTGCCGGTCGCCGGGGTGATGCGGCGGGTGGTGCGCCACGCCTCCGGCGAGGTGACCGCCACCACGCACGGCGACTACCGCTTCGTGCCCTTGCGCTGAGCGGCCGGGGTGAGGCTCCCGGCTACCGTCTGTGCCGTGCTGCGCGAGGGTCCCGACGTCGCCTGGCCCGACGAGTCCTCCCGGCCCCGCGTCACGGACCCGGCCGAGGCGCGACATGGCCACCCGAACCAGGAGCTGCTGGTCCAGGTGCACGCGCACCTGCGGGGGGAGCTGACCCGTATCGCCGAGGCGCTCGACCAGCTGGTCGGCACCGTCGGCACGGGCACACGGGACGCCGACGTCGGGGACATCCGCGCTTTTCTCCACCGGATGACCAACCGGCAGAACGCGTTCTCGGTGGGCGCGTTCTGCGCCGCGTACTGCCGGACGGTGGCGACCCATCACGCGATCGAGGACCAACGAATGTTCCCCGACCTGGCCGTTGCGCAGCCCGCGCTCGTCCCTGTGGTGGACCGGCTGGAGGCCGAGCACCTGGTGATCGCCGGCATGCTGGACGCCCTCGACCGGGCGCTGGTGGCGATGGTGGCCGGCGCTCACCAGCGGGCGGACGACGTTCGCCGGGTGCGGGAGGCGGCCGAGCGACTCGCCGACGCTCTCGGCTCGCACCTCGACTACGAGGAGCAGCAGCTGCTGGGTCCGCTCGGGCGGCTGCCGATCGTCATCTAGCCCCGCCGAGATGGCTGATCTTGGCTGCCGATCGGATGACACCGGCCGATGATGCGGTCACTGGGAGAGCCGCGACTGGGACCATCGAGCCGTGACCGACACCAGAGTCGCGGTAGTCGTCGAGGACGACGCTGACATCGGCCTGCTCCTGCGCGAGGTGCTGGAGATGGCCGGTTTCACCGTGCATCGGGCGTCGACCGGGAAAGAGGGCGTCCGGCTGGTGCAGGCGGTGACACCCGACCTGGTCACGCTCGACCTCGGCCTGCCGGACGTGGACGGCATCACCGTCTGTCGTGCGATCCGCGCGATCACCGACGCGTACGTGATCATGATCACCGCCAGCACCGATGAGATCGACCGCCTGCTCGGGCTGGAGATCGGCGCCGACGACTTCGTCAACAAGCCCTTCAGCCCGCGCGAGATCCAGGCGCGCGTGGCGGCACTGTTCCGCCGCCCCCGCCGCATCCCCGGGCAGCCGAGCGCGGACAGGACAGCGTCGCTCCAGGTGGACGAGCACCGCGTCGTCAGCCACGGCGATCTCGAGGTCGACCTGGACGGCCGCATCGTGACCCTCGCCGGTCAGGAGCTCCCCCTGACCCGCATCGAGTTCGACCTGCTGGCGACCATGCTCGGCGGGCCCCGCCGGGTCTGGACGCGGGAGACACTGCTGCGCACGGTGTGGGGAGCCCAATGGATCGGCGACGACCACCTCGTCGAGGTCCATGTCGGGAACCTGCGCCGTAAGCTCGGCGACGACGCGCGGACCGCCCGGTGGATCAGGACCGTGCGCGGAGTCGGCTACCGGCTGGCGCCGGCGGCGTGAGCGGCCCCGGGCGGCCACGCACCGCCAGCACCAGGCCGGCCGTGATCCTCGGCAGTGGGCCGCGACCCGCGGCCGACGACATCGACGACGAGCTGGCCGCTGGCGATGCCAGGCGCTCGCACCAGAGCCACGCCGGCAGGGGCGACCAAGGCGTCGACCAGGGTGTCGATCTCACGCCGGACGAGACCATGACAGCGCTCACCCGCCTGGCCACCCGGCTCTGCGGCACGCCGAACGCCGCCATCAGCCTTCTCGACGGTCAGCACCTGTACCCGGTCGCCACCACCGGCGTGGCTCCGCCGGCAGGCCCGGTCGCCGGCTCGCTGTGTGCCACGGTCCTGACCGGGCGGGAGCTTGTCGTGGTCGGCGACGCTCGCGCCGATGCCCGCTTCCACAACAACCCGTCGGTCGACGGTCGTCGCGGCCGCATCCGCTTCTTCGCCTCGACGCCGCTGCTCATCCCGACCGGTCACGCGCTCGGCACGCTGTCGGTGCACGACACCGCGCCCGGCACACTCACCGACGACGAGCGGGACAGCCTGCGTGTGCTGGCCGGCCGGGTCGTCGAGGTGCTCGAGCAGCGCCGTCAGACGCGTTGGCTCGACCTGGCGCTGTCGGAGCTGACGCGCAGCAACTCCGTGCTCACGGACTTCGCCGGGCGGCTGAGCCACGATCTCAAGACACCGTTGACCGCGATCCTGGGCTTCGCCGAGGTGCTCGAGACGATCCCCGTCGTGGAGCAGGACTCGCGTGCGGTCGGGTACGTCGGCCGCATCGTCCGTTCGGGCGACCGGATGCGTGTGCTCATCGACGACCTGCTGTCCTTCGCCGCGGTCGGTGGCAGGACCGCACCGCAGCAGGTCGACCTGCCGAGACTGGTGGCTGCCGTCGTCGACGACCTCACGCCGATGGTGCGCCGGCGTCGGGCGGTCGTGACAGCCAGCGACACCACCGTGCTGGCTGACCCGGTCCAGCTGGGGGCACTGCTGCAGAACCTGATCGCCAACGCGCTCTCCTACGGGGTGCGGGCCGACGCGGGCGAGCGCGGCCGCAGCGTCGAGGTGCTGACCAGCACGCTAGGCAGCGGCTGGACGCTCCGCGTGGTCGACCACGGGCCCGGCATCCCACCCGGGCAGAGAGCCAGGCTCCTCGAGCCGCTGACACGACTGGAGCGCGACGCCGGGAAGCCCGGCAGCGGCATCGGTCTGGCCACCTGCCGCCGCATCGCACAGGCGCATGGCGGCCACCTCGAGATCGGCGGCACCGTCGGCGGCGGAACCACCATCACCGTCTCCGTGCCGGGCTGAGCGCGAGGGCCTCCGGACCCCGGGCTGCTCGGACAGCCCCCACTCGCGCGAGTAGGGTCACGCACTATGACCGGACCGATGACCTCGGTCGCTCCGCATGGCCTGCACCATGTCACGGCGATCGCGACGGCCCCGCACCGCAACGTCGAGTTCTACACGCGGGTTCTCGGGTTGCGGCTGATCAAGCAGACGGTCAACTTCGATGCCCCGGACACCTGGCACCTGTACTACGGCGACCAGCAGGGCACGCCCTCCAGCATCCTGACCTTCTTTCCCTGGCCCGATGTGCCTCCCGGCCGGCAAGGCACTGGTCTCACCACCGCCACCGCCTTCAGCGTGCCGCCGGAGTCGCTGGGGTGGTGGCATCAGCGGTTGCAAGGCCTCGGCGTCGACGTCGATGCCCCCCGGACCAACGACGACTCCGACCTGCTCAGCCTGCGTGACCACGACGGCATGGTGATCGACCTGGTGGCGCACGAGGGCGACTCCCGGTCGGGCTGGGACGGCGTGGGCGACATCCCCGCCGAGCACGCCGTGCGTGGCCTGCACTCGGTGACGCTGACCGAACGAGCCCTCGACCCGACCGCCTCGATGCTGACGGACCTGCTGGGGATGGACATCGGAGCCGAGTCCGGCGGCGCGGCGCGCTTCGAGATGGCCGGCGGTGAGGCCGGGGCCCTGGTCGATGTCTCCACCGACGCCGACCAGCGTGGACTGCAGGCCGGCGGCACCGTGCACCACATCGCGTTCCGGGCACCTGACCTCGAGACCATGACCCGCTGGCAGCAGGAGCTGATGGCGGCAGGCGTACGGGTGACCGAGATCAAGGACCGCCGGTACTTCAAGTCGATCTACTTCCGCGAGCCCGGTGGCGTGCTGTTCGAGATCGCCACCGACTCACCGGGCTTCGACGTCGACGAGCCCCTGCTCGAGCTCGGGCGCCACCTGAAGCTGCCGCCCTGGCTGGAGCCCGACCGCGAACAGATCGCCGCATCCCTTCCGGCGCTTGGCCTGCCGGAGGACTGAGGAGAAGCATGGTGGCGAAGCAGCACAAGTTCCTGCTCGAGGAGTCGGAGCTGCCGACCCGGTGGTACAACATCGTGCCCGACCTGCCATCGGCACCACCGCCGCCGCTGCACCCGGGCACGCTGCAGCCGGTCGGCCCTGACGACCTGGCGCCGCTGTTCCCGATGGAGCTGATCGCGCAGGAGGTCACCGGCGACTCCTACGTCGACATCCCCGACGAGGTTCTCGACGTGTACCGCCTCTGGCGGCCGTCGCCGCTGTACCGGGCGCACCGCCTCGAAGAGGCGCTCGGCACTCCGGCCCGGATCTACTACAAGTACGAGGGCGTCTCGCCGGCCGGCTCGCACAAGCCGAACACCGCCGTTCCCCAGGCGTACTACAACGCGCGCAGCGGGGTCCGCACACTCACCACCGAGACCGGGGCCGGGCAGTGGGGGACGGCGCTGGCGTTCGCCTGCGCGCAGTACGGGCTCGAGTGCAAGGTCTGGCAGGTCGGCGCCTCGTACGACGGCAAGCCGTACCGTCGCTCGGTGATGGAGACGTTCGGCGCGAGCGTCGTCCGGAGCCCGTCGGAGCTGACCGAGACGGGTCGCAAGATGCTGGCCGAGGACCCCGAGCATCCCGGCAGCCTCGGCATCGCCATCAGCGAGGCCGTCGAGGTGGCGGCCCAGGACGACGCGACCCACTACGCCCTCGGCAGCGTGCTCAACCACGTGCTGCTGCACCAGACGGTGATCGGCGAGGAGGCGCTGCTGCAGCTGGCCAAGGCGGGCGACGTGCCGGACCTGATCGTCGGATGCACCGGCGGCGGGTCGAACTTCGCCGGCCTGGCGTTCCCGTTCCTGCGTGAGAAGCTCGCCGGTCGCATGGATCCGCTGATCCGCGCGGTCGAGCCGGCGTCGTGCCCGTCGCTGACGCGCGGTGCGTACGCCTACGACTACGGCGACACCGCCGGGTTCACGCCGCTGCTGAAGATGCACACGCTCGGGCACGACTTCGTCCCGGACCCCATCCACGCGGGCGGCCTTCGCTACCACGGCATGAGCCCGCTGATCTCCCACGTCTACGAGCTCGGCCTGATGGAGGCCATGGCCGTCGCCCAGACGGAGTGCTTCGACGCGGCGGTCACCTTCGCCCGCAGCGAGGGGATCGTGCCTGCTCCCGAACCCACCCATGCCCTGGCGGCGTGCATCCGCGAAGCTCTTGCCTGCAAGGCATCGGGCGAGGAGAAGGTGATCCTGACTGCGCTGTGCGGCCACGGTCACTTCGACATGGCCGCCTACGACGCCTACCTGGGCGGACGGCTGGTCGACGAGGCGGTCAGTGACGAGCGCTTCGCCGACCCGCTGACCCGCCTGCCTCAGGTGGGTGGCTGACGCCGCTGCCGGGCGACTACCGGGACGGCTGCGGCAGGTCGCAGTCGACCTTCGGGTTGGCACCCACGTAGTTGAGCGGCCCCGCCACGATGGTCACCGCGATGGTCCCGAGGCCGGCGCAGTCGGTGGCCCTCTTGCCGGTGAAGTAGTCGCGCTGGAATGCCGCGAACGCACCGATCACGAGCCACACCACGAGAAGGAGAGAGATGATGCTGCGCATGGTGCCTCCGGGCAGGTGTGGTCGCGGCCTTGCCCCGCCAACCTAGCCACGCCGGGTGCCGCCCGCTGTCCGAGCCGGGAGTGAGAGGGTTGCTCCGGCGACCGGCGAGCACCCAGAACCGTCGAGGAAGGCAACCATCATGCGCATCGACCGACTCAGCCGCCTGTACGACGACCCGGGCCCGTTCGCCAGTGTGCTGGTCGACGTGAGCCGTGACAGCGAGGACGCCGGCCATCAGCTCGATCTCCGCATCCGGGCGCTGCGCGAGCAGCTGCTGGAGGAGGGGGCGCCGACGGCCGTCGTCGAGGACCTCGGCAACCGGCTGGACGAGGTGGTGCACCAGCCGGCACCGGTGAGCCGGCAGCTGGTGGCCACCGAGCGCGGAGTGCTGCTCGACGAGGTGGTGCACGCCCGGTTCGACGACCAGTACGCCCGCTGGGACGCACTCCCCGACGTGACCAGGTGGATCGCTCTCGAGGACGGCACCGTGCCGTTCGTGCTCGCGGTGGTCGATCACGAGGGTGGCGACGTCGCGACCTACCGCTCGGACGTCCCTGGCCCCGAGCTGCAGGAGTCGGCCGGGGGCGAGACGTTCCACGAGAGCAAGGCCCGCGGCACCGGCCTGTCGCACATCCGGATGCAGAACGTCGTCGAGAACGTGTGGAAGCGCAACGCCCAGGAGGTCGCCGACCTGGTCACGTCACACGTGTCCCGTGGCCACCGGCTGGTGCTGCTGGCCGGCGACCCGAAGTCGCGCAGCCAGGTGCACTCGATGCTCGCCGACCTGCAGGGCGCCGAGGTGATGGAGCTGGAGTCGGGCAGCCGCGCCGAGGACGGCGGCGAGGAGGCACTGCTGGCCGCGGTCCGCGAGGCGGTGCACACGTACGTGGTGGCGCAGCGGCTGGACGTGGCGCATGTGCTGCAGGACCGGCTGGGTCGTGACGACGCGGTCGCGACCGGCACCGCCGACGTGCTCGACGCGATGGTCCGTGGCCAGGTCGAGACGGTCCTGATCGACCCCGACCGGCTCGCCGACTCGACGCTGACGGTGCAGGACCACCCCGGTCTCAGCCTGGGCGCCGTGGGAGCGCCGGACGCCTCCGTGCGGGCCGACCTGGCGCTGGTCGCGGCGGCGGCGGTCACCGGCGCCGACGTGGCCGTCGCCGGTTCAGGGGTCCTCCGCGGTAGCCCCGCGGCGGCGCTGCTGCGCTGGGACCAGCCCTCGCCCGGGTCGTCCTGACTCAGGCCGGCACGGGCAGGTCGCGTCGACCTGCCCGTAGCCGGCGCTCGAGCCGGTCGATGAGCATCAGCAGACCGGCGGCCGGCTCTGGACGGGCCAGCCAGTAGCCCTGCGCGCTGTCGCAGCCGAGCTCGGCCAGCCGCAGCCACGACTCGCCGGTCTCGACGCCCTCGGCCACCACGGACAGGCCCAGGTTGCCGGCAAGGTCGATCGTGGAGCGGACGATGGTGGCCGCGTTGTCACTGGTGTCCATCGCGGTGACGAACGAGCGGTCGATCTTCAGCGTGTCCACGGGAAGCTGGTTGAGGTACGACAGCGAGGAGTGACCGGTGCCGTAGTCGTCCAGGGCCAGCCTGACACCGAGTGCGTGCAGCTCGGCCAGCACCACCAGGGAGCGGACCGGGTCGACCATGGCCGTGGTCTCGGTGATCTCCAGCTCGAGGGCAGAGGCCGGCAGGCCCGACTCGTGCAGGAGGCCGGCCACCTCGTTGACGAGTCCCTCGTCGAGCAGGCTGCGCACCGAGAGGTTCACCGCGACGGTCAGCGCGTGCCCGGCCGCGTGCCAGCTGCGGCAGTCCCGCAGGGCGGTTCGCAGCACCTCCACAGTCATCGGGCGGATGAGCCCGGTCTGCTCGGCCAGCGGGATGAAGTCGTCGGGCTGGACGAGCCCGTGGATGGGATGGTTCCAGCGCACCAGGGCCTCGGCGCCCACGACTCTGCCGGTGCCCACGTCCACCTGTGGCTGGTAGTGCACCGTCAGCTGGTTCTCGTCTATTCCACGACGGAGCTCCCCGTACAGCGCGAGCCGCGAGGGCGTGTTCACGTCGAGCGCCGGGTCGTAGGCCATCGCCCGGTGGGCGTACTCGGCGGTGTACATCGCCACGTCGGCGCACTGCAGCAGTCTGGTCGCGTCGCCCCCGTGCTCCGGGAAACAGGCGATCCCGATGCTGGCGCCGATCTCCAGGCCCACACCGTCCACCAGGAACGGCGCCCGCAGGAAGGTGTGCAGCCGGTCAGCGACCTCGAGTGCCTCCTCGGTCCCAACCACGTCGGGAAGGAGAACCGCGAACTCGTCACCGCCGACGCGAGCCACCGTGTCCACGTCCCGGATGTGTTGGCGGACTCTCGCCCCGACCTCCACCAGGAGCTGGTCGCCGATGTGGTGCCCGAGAGTGTCGTTCACCTCGCGGAAGCGGTCGATGTCGAGGAGGAGCACGGCAACCCCACCCCCGTCACGCTCGGCACTGTGCACGGCCTGCCGTGCCAGCGTGGTGAACCAGGCCCGGTTGGGCAGGCCGGTGAGCGTGTCCCGCTGCGCGAGCCGCTCGTTGTCCAGCGCGTGCCGCCGCAGCCGCCGGGAGGCCGCGCTCATGATCTGCAGCAGGCCCAGCCACAGCACCAGCAGGCCCCCGGCCAGCCACGTGAACAGCTCGGCCACGTCGCGGTGCGCGTCGGCCGCCACCGGCCCGTACGGCAGGTACAGCTCGAAGACGCCGACGACGTCGTCGTCGATGCGCACCGGCACGTAGACCTCGAGCAGCGCCCCGGCGGACACCTCGGCCGCTCCGTCGGCCTCACCGGCTTCCTGGAGCTCGGACGAGACCTGCCCGTCCAGGGCCGAGGTCAGACCGTCCCCGCTCTCCTGCCGGTCACCGATGATCGAGGGGTCGTCGGAGTAGATCACGGTGCCCCCGCCGTCGAACACCTTGATCCGGCTCACGGTCTCGTCCGCGATGAGGTCGGCGACGGCAGGTTCCAGCCGCTCGAGGCTTCCCGGGGAGACAGTGCCCGACTCGAAGTCCTCGCGGACGAGCAGCGGTTGCACCGCCAGCTGGCCGATGCCGGCGACCATGAGCTCGCTCTGGGCCAGCGCACGGTCCTCGACCGTCGAGTTGAGCTCCCAGCCGAGCGCGAGCCCGAGGCCGATCACGAGCAGCGCGCTGGCCAGCCCGAAGCGCAGCAGGAGGCTGGTTCGCAGGAGGCGCGAGCGCAGCCGCTGAATCGTCACCTGATCACGCTAGTGACGCTCCCGCGCGCTGGCGACGTCTCAGCGCCAGGCCGGGACGTACGACGACCGGTGGCCGCCGTTCGGCGGCATACCGTCCGCCGATCGGCGCGGAACGGCCCGTGCCCTGAGGGCACGAGCCGCGACGGTGGGATGACGGGTGGAGCTGGCGGGAATCGAACCCGCGTCCTCCGACGCCGACCCAGGCATTCTCCGGGCGCAGTTCGTGGTATCGCTTTTCTCAGCCCCGGCGCTCGCACGAACACGTCGCCGACAGGCTCAGCCGCTGTTGATGTCCCGCCACGACCCCGCGGCCGCGTCGTGGCGGTGAGCCTCCTTGATGAGGCCGGCGACCGGGACGGAGGCGCTCCCGGGCCGACCCTTCGATCACTGCTCAGGCAGCGAGAGCGAAGTTAGTGCGCTCAGCCTTGGCACTTGTAAGGTTCCACGGATCGTTTACGAGATAACCGTGGGTCCTCGGCCCGCTTCTCCTGAACCGCACGACCGAAGTCGAAACCGTTCAGCCCCTTGTTGTGTTGTCCTGTCCAGCGTACCCGTTGCCGCGCCTGCTAGTCGCCAACGGTCCGGAGCGGGGTCTGCTCGCAGGCGGCTACGAAGAGGCGATATGCCTCCCGCTCGTCCCTCTGGTCCAGCCACGCCAGCGGATCCGGTCGGGCGCCAGGCCCCAGGACCGGCGGCGGCACGCTGAGGTACGTGTGCCCGGTCGGCATCTGCCACTCGACCTCCGGCGCAGCGGCGCGCAGCGCCCCGAGCCACGGCCCCGGATCGTCCGCGGCAGTCGGACCCGACGCGGGGGCCGATCCCGGATCCACGACCCGTGCGGTGATGCCGGGATGATCCTTGATCCGGTGCGACAACCTGGCGACGCTCTGTCCGTTGCGTGCCGAGGTCGGCCCCTGCGCCTGCACCTCGTCGCGGTGGTCCACCTCGGCGATCCGGCCGCCACCGAGCCGGCACACCTGGTCGCGCCACACGCAGAAGTCGCGCAGGCGTCCGGTGAAGAACCGGGACGAGGAGTCCATGGCCAGCAGCCGCCCGTCGACAGGGTCGGCGAACAGGGCGATCAGTGTGCGCCGCGCCGCGGTATCGGCGATCTCACGCGCCACCTGCGCGGCAATCGGGCCGTACGCGGCCTGCCCGTCGGACCCACGCAGCAGAGCCGGCTCGTCGTCGATGCCCAGCAGGGTCTCGGCCGACATCACCACTTGGAGCTCCACGCTCGCCGGGAGTCGCCACGGCGGCGGGCGGCGATCGGGGGCGGTGCCGGTGTCGCTATCGGTGCCGGTGTCGGTGTCTGTGTCGGCCAGGGTCCAGTCGACGCTGTCCCAGACGGGATCGTCCGGCTCAGGATCGAGTCGGCAGTCCTCAGGCTGCACCGGCGGCGCCGTGGTGGCCGTCCATGGTGCCCAGCCGTCGATGTTCCGCCACACCAGTGGTGCGTCGGCCCCGACCGCAGCGCTCGCGACCGCCGAGCCGTCCTCCATGCCGTCAGGGGCGACCAGATCACGGGTCATGAAGGACCCGGTGAGCCGTTCGACGACCAGATCGGCCATCAGGCTCTGCACGGACCGCTCATCGCCGTGCTGGCGCATCGCGCGAGCGGTACGGTCCAGGGCCGTCCAGCACGCCAGGGCCTCCTCCGCCCGGAGCTCCGCACCGATCCCGGCGACACCGTCCAGCGGCTCGGCCAACCAGACCCTGCGCCGGGCACGGGCCGCAGCCGCCCGCCTGGCAGCGGCGTCCGGGTCCGCGGCCAACGCGAATCGGGCAGCCGCCTGAGCCAGCCGGGCCGGGGTCAGGTCCTCGCCCGTCGCCAGCTCGGCCACCTGGGCGTCCACCATGCGCCTCGAGTCGTCGGCCAGCTCAGCGGTCTGGCGGAGCACGAGCCGCAGCCCCGCCATCGACACGTGGCCGGTACCCACCAGGTCCAGCAGCCGTGGGTGGTGGCGGACGATCACCCATGCCTGCGCCGCCCGGTTGGCCGCTGACTGCTGACCGATGTGCAGCGCCAGGGCGAGCTCGGTGCCCACGGTGCGCCCGACCAGGTGGTCGGGCACCCCCGCAGCCTGGTCCGCGGCCACCCGGCGGTCGGAGAAGGCGGCAAGGTCCCTGGCCTGCTCGGCCTCCAGGGCCGCGATCGCCCGATCCCGGGCCGCGATCCGGTCAACCAGCGCTGAGGGCCCGAGCGGGGACTCGGGCGGGGCGTGCGCGGACGGGGCGCCGGGATCGACCACACGTTCGAGCACGGACATATCGTCGCATCCGCCACCGACACTCCCGGTCGCTCACGACAGCGCGCACCCGGGTCCGAGAGGCTCAGACCCGACCCTTGGCCCGCCGGCCGATCGCGCGCTCCATGTCCCGGCGGGCGTCCTTCTCCGCCAGCGTCTGGCGCTTGTCGTACTGGCGCTTGCCGCGGGCGAGCCCGATCTCGACCTTCGCGCGGCCGTCCTTGAAGTACAGCGACAACGGCACCAGCGTGAAGCCCTTCTCGCTGATCTTGCGCTCTATGCGGTCGATCTCGGAGCGGTGCAGCAGCAGCTTGCGCCGGCGGCGCGGCGTGTGGTTGGTCCAGGTGCCCTGCGAGTACTCCGCGATGTGCACCCCGATCATCCACACCTCGCCGCCCTCGACCTCGGCGAACCCGTCGACGAGCGAGGCGCGGCCGGCGCGCAGGGCCTTGACCTCGGTACCGGTCAGCACGATGCCGGCCTCCCACGTGTCCTCGATGGAGTAGTCGTGGTAGGCCTTGCGATTCGAGGCGATGTGCTTGGTGCCCTGTGCCCGGCTCATGCACCCAGTGTCGCGCACACGACGAGGCGGCTGGGGGTCAGAGCCACGTCATCGGGTCGACGGTGCCGCCGTCGACGTACACCATGAAGTGCAGGTGGCAGCCGGTCGAGTAGCCGGTGGTTCCGGCGTAGCCGATCAGCTCGCCGCGGTCGACCTGCTGACCGACCCCCGCTGCTGTGGTGCTCAGGTGGTTGTACGACGTCGCGAGGCTGACCCCGTTCACGATGCCGTGCTGCATGATCACCCGGTTGCCGTAGCCGGCGTTGTACGACGTGTCCACGACCGTGCCATCGGCGGAGGCGTAGATCGGCGTGCCGCAGCCGGCGCTGAAGTCAGTGCCGTCGTGGAGCTTGTACACGTGCAGGATCGGGTGCATCCGCATGCCGTAGGGCGAGGTGACGTACAGCCCACTGACCGGATAGTCGAGGTAGCCACCGCCACTCCTGCCCCCGTTGGTCGTGGTCGTGGGCGTCGAGCTCTCCCGGGCCTGCTGGGCGGCCAGCGCCCGGAGCTGCGCCTCCACCTCGTCACGCTCGCGCTCCATCTGCTCGAGAACTCGCAGATCATGGGCGCGGGCCGTCTGCGCCGTGTCCCGCAGCTCACGCTTGTCGTCGACGAGGCGGTGTACCACCTGCGTCTGCTGACGCGTCTGCTTGGCCAGCTCGCGCATCCGGTCAAGGTTGGCCGCGGCAGCCGCACGCCTGTCCGCCACGTCGTCTCGCAGCGCCTCGACCCGGTCCTGCCGCAGGGACAGCATGATCCGGGCAGCGTCCAGCGCATCGAGGTCAGCGGTCTGGGAGTCGACCACCGACTCCGCGGCAGAGATCGACGACGACACCTCGGTGGGGCTCTGCCCGTTGAGCACCAGGTTGAGGCTGAGGAGGCTGGGGTCGGAGTCCACGTAGCTGCGCAGCGCGAAGTCCTCGATCTTCTGCTGCTTGCCGTCGACCACCTCAGTGGCCCGATCGAGGTCTGCCTTCGCCCTGGTGAGCCGCTGCTCGGCCGCGGCAAGTCGCCGGCGCATCTGCTCGTCCAACGCCCGCGCGGCGGCCGCTTGGCCGAGCACGTCAGCCAACTCCGCCCTCGCGTCACCCAGCCGGCGCTGAGCCGTTTCCAGGGCAGCCGCGGCACGTGCGTAGGTCTTGGTGGAGGCGTCGAGCTCACGCTGCGCGGAGTCGACCTTCTCGCCAAGCCGGTCCTGCCGGTTCTCGAGGTCGTCCTCGCGGTCGGCGTGCGCCGGGGCCATCGCCAGTCCGGTCATGCTGAGCAGCGCAACGCCGACCACCAGCTTGGTGGTACGCGCGCCTCGACCGTGGGGGAAGTGCCGAGTCACCGCTCGCCTCAATGTGTCGTCCGGATCCAACCGTGCGTCTCACCGTAACCGCCGGACACTGACATCCTCGTATTTGCGCGCCGGACACGAACGAACACCCGATGCCATGACCGACGGAGGAATGACCTGCGCTCCGCCCGGCATCGGCCGGTCCGTCGGCGTGCGCTCGTTGTGCTGGTGAGGCTTCCGGGTGTATGCCTGGTTTCGTCCCAGTAGGCGTGCGGCGTGGTGCGACGCTCCCAGCCCGGGCCACGCCCGTAGGAGGTGAGTGCGGTGCGCATGATGATGACCCTGGAGGTGCCGGTCGAGGCCGGGAACGAAGCCATCAAGGGTGGGCAGCTGCCTCAGCTGCTCGAGCATGTGCTCGGCTCCCTCAAGCCGGAGGCCGCCTACTTCTCGTCGACTGACGACGGCTCGCGTGGCGGGTACATCGTCTTCGACCTCGAGGACCCTTCGCAGATCCCGGTCATCGTCGAGCCGCTGTATCAGCAGCTGAACGCGCAGGTGCGGCTGCAGCCGGTGATGACAGCCGAGGATGTGCAGCGCGGCCTGAGCCAGCTCGGCGGGTAGACATCGGCGGGTAGACATCCACATAACTGTATGAGGGCCGGACGTTGGTGACGCCGGTGTTGAGCCGCGATGCTGGCGGTTGGCCGCCGGCGGCGCTGTGGGGTCGATGGTAGTTGTAGTGGACGTTCCACACGCTGATGGCAGTGCAGCGGTCGTCCTCGCAGGTGAACTCGTGGGCGTAGAGCACCTCCTCGGCGAGGATTCGCTGGTAGCGCTCGGCTTTGCCGTTGTGGCGTGGGGTGAACGGCTTGGTCTTGTAGTGACGGGTCCGTTGGCCGACGATGCGGGGCGAAGTCGGCTGAGCGGTAGCAGGAGCCGTTGTCGGTGACGACGCGGTGGATGTGGGTGATGCCGTGGGCGGTGAACCAGACCTTCGCCAGGGCCAGGAACGCTGCGGCGGTGGCGCCTTTCTCGTCGTCGAGCGGTTCGGTGTAGGCGAGTCGGGAGAACCCGTCGACGATGGAGTGCAGGTAGACGTACCCGCGGTTGGCTCCGGCAGTCTTGGCGCGGTCGGCCGTGCGGTACTGGTCGCCGTCGCGGCCGTGGATGCGCCAGCCGCCGCCGTTGGGGATCCGGCCGACCTTCTTCACGTCCAGGTGCACCATGTGCCCGGGCCAGCGGGCGGTGATCGTGCCCGGCTTGCGGTTGTTGTCGCCGCCCGGGTCGATGAAGCGTCGCCGACCCAGGCCGAGCCGGGTCAAGTGCCGGGTAACGGTGCGGCGGTTGATCGTGAAGCCGAGGTCGGCCAGCTCGCACGGAATCCGCTGCGCGGACCACTTGCGTTCCCGCCGCCAGGTCTCGATCTGTTCGATCACCTCCGCCGGTGTGGCTGTCGGACTGTGCTTGGGGATCGAGCACCGATCGTGCAGACCGAGCTCACCGTGGCGTCGGTAGCGGTTGACCCACTTCGATGCGCAGGCCCGAGAAATTCCCATCTCCACGGCGACATGGGCGATCGGCCGGCGCCGGCAGCGGGCGACCCGACGCACGCGACCTTTATACGACAGCGGGGCGTTACGGTGAGACACGAGGGCAGGTCCTTTCGCTGGCTCGACACGGATGAGTTGCTTTGGCGCTACACATCCTCGCCGCGCAAGGCCCTGCCCTCACCGCACCCTCAGCCACCCCGGCCCGTCATCGACGTCCTGCCCCGCAGCAACTAGCCGTGGGGACGGCGACACCGACCCTGTTGCGGACGAGCCGCCAGCGTCGTCGTCTGAGGAACCAGCGCCGGAGGCATCCGAACTCTTCTTGCTGGAGAGCCGGGTCAATGTTACCGAGGCTGGTTGCTCGTGCCGGTTCCCAACAAGAGATCGACCCGAAGCTGGTGCGGTATTCCCCCGACGGTGGGGAAGCGGTAGCTGAATGGCAGCTGTGATCACAAGAAACAAACAGCATTCAGCGCCGTTGACCGGTAGCGGCGGGCCGGGTGCCATGGCTCCGTCCTAACAGACCCCCTAACGGTGAAAAGGCGAAAGGAAGAAAAGCCCTTCCGCCGCTGCGGCAACCCGGTCCCGCCGTACCGGAGCACTGCACCGCCTTGACCAGAGCGATCGCAGCCGGATGGTGAACCGCGAGGGCAAGCCGTTCCTCGGGGCGGATCAAGGTCTGGTTGGCGATGAACTCGGTGGTGCCGCCACCCATCCGTGCCACTTCCACGACCGGGGTCTGGCGGACGTCGGCGGTGGCTGCCAGCTGCAGGTTCGCCACGCTGCCGTGTTCTCGGTGACGTGCTCGGACCCGACGACTGTCACTCCCCACAGCGACGGTTTGACCGCCGACACCGGATTCCCCAGCAGGTACGCCCCACCGGTTTCCTTGCGAGCAGAAACCCGGCTGAGTACCAGTCGGCCGGGTGCATCAGGATCGCGTCGGTTCACAATCTCCGGCACCGGTGCGCAGCGCCAGGAACGCCGCAGCGATGGCGTCCAGGTCGGTGCCAGCGGACGGGACGGTGAGGACCCCGGGGGCAATGGTAAGGCCGAGCAGGTTGGGGGTAACCCCAGTCCCGTTGAGGATCTGCGCGTTCTCCCGGTCAACCAGCCAGGCGAGCAGTTCGGTACCGACGACCTGCAGGAACGACTCGTGATCGGCCAGCACCTCGTCGTTACCCGGGTGTAGTGCGCGAGCTTGCGGACCGTCGCGGTCTGCTGCGCCCACATCAGGGCCGACTCCGGTTCCGCGGTGCCCTCGGCCACCGCAGCAGCCGCTGACGCCGCCGTGGTGCCGGTGAAGTAATGGACCGCAGGTGCCTCTGTCGCAGCCTGGGGGATCGAGTCAAGAAGACGCCCGGCATCCCGCAGGTACGGAAACACGTTCCGGTCATAGGACGGGACACCCGGCCATGGCGCAGACGACGAGCTAATCGCCGCCTTTGAAGTGATACGCCGGTTCACGGCCCACCTTTCTGCAGGTCGGACAGCTGCTCGCGGGTGAACGTCAGTTCGGCCAAGTTGCGGCCACCGCCAGCACCACGACTGTTGCTGCAAGCGGTGCTCGCGCCGCCGGACAGCTGCGTCATGAACGCTTTAGCGGCGTCGGTGTCACGCCGCTACTTCTCGTGCTGCACGCTTTTCAGCAGCTGGTCGTCGGGGTCGAGGCTGCGAGTTGGGTGGTGAGGGTATCAAGTTCGTCGGACACGGCCTTAAGCCGGTCCCGGTCGGCGGGGTAACGTCAAGGCCCTGCGCTTTCACCGCGTCATACACGGTGCGCAGCCTCGGCAGCTTTGTCGTCAAGACGTTCACGGAGAGTGGTCATGATATGTGTAGCCTTCCAAGCGGAATGAGGCGCGACGGAATTGTCGTGCCTCTCGAATTCGCTTGCCGGTGACTTGGCGGCTATGAGCGGCGGTCAGGGGGGCGACACACAGCAACACTCACCGGCAACAACGGGTAACACGGTGCGTCGGTCACCGCTGGTTGCGGAGATGTTGCACTGTCCACTCTACGCGCTGGGGGCGGGTGGGTCGTCCAGCTGGGCGAGGAAATCGCGGGTCTTCTGCAACTCCGTGTTCACCGCCTCAAACACCTGCCCCCACAGCTCGTTTCTCTCTAGGTGAGCTTCAATGATCGCTTGGCCCAGCGCATCGTCCAGGTCGGTCCTGGTCAGCCCGCGCAATAGGTGCGCTTCGTCGTCGGTGGCCGGTCGGCCGTCCACCGTGAACTGGGGGTGCTCGGGGTCGTAATCATGCCTGAAGACTTCGTGGTCGACCAGCAGCAGTACGCGGCATACACGGTGCTCGGCGTCTTCGCTCATCATCAGCTTGCTCCTCTTGCGCCTCGGGGCTATTGGGGTGCCGCGCGGGGGGATAACCACGCGGACGGGACGGGGTGGGTCAGCCCGGGGGGCAATCCGGGGGAGTGGGAGACTCCCCCGCATGGATGTGCGCACCCAGTGATTTCGATCCCTCGCCCCCACGGTGGCCGTGAACCTGGGTGTTGACCGTCTGTCGGGTCCCACACACCGCTGCAGAACCTCCGAAAAGCGGTCAGACGACCACCAGCACCAGGTGCACCACCACGTGACAAGTGCTCGTGTCCGAGAGCACTATGTGACCGGCGTGCCACCCAGCCGCCCGTCTCGGGTCCAGGAGAGGAACACTTATGAAGCGAGTCATGGTCGGCAGCGTGGCCGCGCTGGCACTGTTGGGAAGTGGACTGGCCTTCGCGGGCGGGACGTCGGCCGCTGGCTCGCCTGACCCGGTGAAGGGGGTCAGCAGCGCAGACGGTGCAGAAGCAAGAGACGTGTCCACTGGATTGTCGCGGTTGCGGGACGGTCAGGCCCTTCGGCGCGATCCCAACACCCTGACGCGAAGTGAGGCGGCCGCGATGGAGGCCCGCCAGCAACGAATACTCCACCGCAGCGGTCTCACGACCAGCGCGCGGCCGAACGGGTCGGTAACGATCCCCATCGAGTTCCACAGCATAGGAACCCGGAAGGGTGAGGGCTTCGTATCGAAGAAGCGCATCCGTGCCCAGGTCAGGATTCTCAATCGGGCATACGCCGGCAAGACGAGCCGCCGCGCGGCCAACACCCCCTTCAGGTTCCGGATCAACTCGATCGACCGAACCAGGAACACTGGCTGGTACAACGCAAACGTCTTCACCAAGGAAGGTCGCATCGAACATCGAGAGATGCGACGCGAATTGCACGTCGGCAACGCCCGCCACCTCAATATGTACACGGTGGGACCGAAGTTCCGGTTGCTCGGCTATGCGACCTATCCCAGCGGGAAGAAGCCCAAATTGGACGCCGTTGTACTGTGGAACGCGAGCCTGCCCGGTGGGAGCGCGAACCTGGGCCCTGGGCGTGTCTACAACCGTGGCGACACCGCCACGCATGAGGTCGGCCACTGGCTGAACGTGTACCACACGTTCCAAGGCAGCTGCGGTCGGCTGAACGACTACGTGACCGACACGCCACGGCAACGCTACGGAGAGAACATCGGCGAAGAGGACCCCACTCTCGACACGTGCAAGCCGCACGGGCCGAATAGTAGGGATCCGGTGCGCAACTTCATGAACTACACCGACGACCCGTTCATGGACAACTTCACCCGCGGTCAGCGGGACAGGATGAACTCCGGCTGGTACATCCGGTTGGCGCTAGCGCAGTCCAACTGAGTCCCCGGGAGCGATGCCACTGGACCGAGGGAGCTCCCTGGCACGGCAACGCTCCGACGTTCTGAGGAGTGCTAGTGACGGGCATCCCTCTTCCCCTACCCGTTCCCTTTAGGGGTGGGGGACGGGGGAACGGGTCTGCGGGCCGTTCCCTGGGGAACCCTGGGGAACCCTGGGTAACGCAGGGGGAACGGGGGAACGGTCACAGGGAAGCACGCTCCGGTGGGTACGGCTTGACCAGCTGCTGCGGTGTCTTGTGGGACACGTGACCGTTGTCGATGAGGCATCGGAGAGCTCGGATTAGTCCCTCCCGAGTGCCCTGGGCGATGTCCAGGATCTTCCGCTGCGGGAGCGCACCATGTTCGGTAAGCACAGCTGCGATCCGACCCATCAGGACGGTCCGTTGAAGTCGGGCTGGTGCTGATAGAACACGACCACGGGTGACTCGTCAGTCTCGTAGATGTAAGCGCCCCGGTCGCAGCGGTGGCGACCGCGGGCGCACCGGACGATCACAGCTGGTGGCTCTCGCCCCGTGCGCCGCAGTTGCACCGGCAGGCTGTTGGGGAAGATGGTCGGTTCGGTCACACTTCCCCCAGGTTGAGGTTGCGGACTCCTCAGCGGCCCTCGAGGACGCCTGGGCCTTCGTGTAAAGCAGCAGCATGTCGGGCCTCGTCCAGCCGCTACGGCCATGAGACCGCCCGCCCTCTGAGCCACCGGCGGCGAGCCAACGATGCGCGGCCGTGTGCCGGAGCCGGTGCGGGTGGAAGTCCGCCACACCCGCCGCGGCGGCCCGGTCGCCAAGCGACTTGTACAGGGCGTCATAGCGGAACGTCTGGCCACGCCCGCCCAGCCACACGGCGTCGGTGGAGCCGGCCAGGCGGTGTGCCTTGCGTATTCGCAGGCAGCGGTCGATCGCACGGGCGGGCTGTGCGCTGAACGGCACCGAGCGACTCTTGCCGCCATTGCCGCGCCGGACGATCGCGGTACCGGCCTGCAGGTCGATGTCGGATACCGTCAGGGCGATCACCTCACCGGCCCGGGCTCCGGTCTCCAGCATGAATCTCAAGATCGCCTCGTCGCGCCGATCCTTGAGCGCCGGGGAGGCGCACGACTTGAGCAGCGCCCTCAGCTCGGCCTCGGTGAGCGGGTCGACCACCTTCGTGTCGAGCCCGGGCGGCTTCATGCCGACGATGTGGTCGGTAGCGATCTCGCCCTCCTCGAGCAGCCAGGCGGAGAACCTGCGGACGGCCATGTATCGAGCCCTAGCAGTGGCGGGCTGGGCACCGCCGTCGAGCAGGGCGGACAGCCAGGCGGCCACGCTGGCCCGACTCAGGTCCGGCTCAACGTCGGAGCCCTCGCACCAGCGCAGGTACTGGCGCACACCCTCGTCGTAGGTGGACACCGTCTGCTGGCTCTTGCGTTCGGCTCGCATCGCCAGTTTCCACGAGGTCAGCAGGGCGGGGAGGTCTGTGTGCAAACGCCTCAGCCGTAGTCTGTTATCTGGACTTGGAGCGTTGTACTCGTCATGTTGTCGAGGTCTGGGGCCGAGATAGGTCCCCTGACCTGCACGAACGCGGATAGTCCGGATCCCCTCAGACGTCAAGATACTTGCGCGTGACGACGAAGGTCGGCACCAGGGCGATCACCAGGGCGAACACCACCGTGAGCCCGCCGGCCACCATCACGTCCTGCCAGTCGACCCACGGGGTCAGGCGTCCCAGGCGCTCGGCGAGCGTGCGGCGGACCAGGAACTGCATGAACCCGACCAGCACGCCGCACGCGAGGGCCGCCGCGATGACCGCCGCGAGCAGTGCCTCCAGCACGAACGGCAGCTGGATGTGCCAGGCCGACGCCCCGACCAGCCGCATGATGCCGATCTCGCGCCGTCGGGCGAAGGCTGTCAGCCGGATCGTGTTGGCCACCTGCAGCACCGCGGCCAGCATCAGCACGCCCGCCGTACCGAGGGCCAGCCAGCGCATCACGCTGAGGATGTTGTACATCGGCTCGAGCAGCTCGCGGAGGTCCACCACCTCGGCCACGCCGGGCAGCTCCTCGACCTCGGCCGTCACCGAGTCGAAGTCCTGCGGGTCCTCGAGCGTCACCCAGAACGACGCCGGGAAGGAGTCCTGCTCGAGCGCCTCGAACAACCGCCGACCGCTGTCGCTCTGCCCGAACCGCTCCTGCGCCTTGGCGTACGCCTCCTGAGGCGACTGCAGGTAGTAGGACTCGACCTCGGCGTTCTTCTCGATGGCCTCCCCCACCCGCTCGGTCTCAGCCTCGGTGGCGGCTCCTTGGATGCAGTTGCCCGATGGAGAGTTCTCGGCGCACAGCACGACCTGGATCTGGAGCCGGTCACCCCAGTAGGCCTCGGTCTTGCCGATCTGGATCTGCAGGAGCAGCCCGATACCGACCAGTGCCAGGGAGACCACCAGCGTGACCACGAGCGACAGCGTCATGGACACGTTGCGCCTGAGCCCCGCCCAGAGCTCGGCGAGGACCTGCGGGCCAGCCATTGTCTCCCCCTCAGTTCTGGTAGCCGTAGACACCGCGGCTCTGGTCACGGATGACCCTGCCGTCGTCGAGCTCGATGACGCGTTTGCGCATCTGATCGACGATCCCGGCGTCGTGGCTGGCCATGACGACGGTGGTACCGGTGCGGTTGATCCGGTCGAGCAGCTTCATGATGCCCACCGAGGTGGCCGGATCGAGGTTGCCCGTCGGCTCGTCCGCGATGAGGATCGTGGGCCGGTTCACGAACGCGCGCGCCACCGCCACCCGCTGCTGCTCGCCACCCGACAGCTCGTCGGGCATCCGATCCCCCTTTCCGGCAAGGCCGACCAGCTCCAGCGTCTCGGGCACCAGCTGCTGGATCACCGATCTCGGCTTGCCGATCACGCGCAGCGCGAAGGCAACGTTCTCGCTGACGGTCTTGTCGGGGAGGAGCCTGAAGTCCTGGAAGACGGTGCCGATCTGACGACGCAGGGCGGGCACCTTCCGCTTCGCCATGCGATTCACCTGTGTGCCGGCCACGTAGACGGCCCCCGAAGTCGGTGTCGCCTCGCGCAGCACCAACCGGAGGAACGTGGACTTGCCCGAGCCGGATGCTCCGACCAGGAAGACGAACTCGCCCTTCTCGACCTCCACGTCCACGCTGTCCAGTGCAGGCCGACGCTGACCGGCGTAGGCCTTGGTGACGTTCTCGAAGCGGATCACGATGCCATTCCAGCAGCCCCGGTGGCCGGCGATCGGGAGCAGGGGTGGGGACCGCGGCGAGTGCCCACGGCGTTCCGGCCGGTCGCCGAGTCTACGACGGGTCCAGCCCGCCTGACCCCGGGCGCTCCCACCGCGCGTCGGGTCACTCGACCGTACGGAAGGTCCTCGCCGCGAGGGCGACCAGTGCGAGCGTGATGGCGCCCACGGCGATCAGCTGCACGCCGACCGGCACCGACCACCCGAACCAGGTGATCACCGGAAGCAGCCGTTCGCGCTCGACGTCGGTGAGCGACAGCTGCTCGAGCACGAGGTGACGCATCGGCTGCACCACGTAGGTGAGCGGGTTGAGCTTGGTCAACACCGCCAGCCAGTCGGGCAGACCGGACACGGGAAACAGCGAGCCGGACAGAAACATCATCGGCATGATGAGCATCTGGCTGATGGGCATCGCGGCCTGGATCGTCTTGATCCGCGTCGACAGCAGCACCCCGAGCGCGGTGAGCAGGAGCGAGCCGAGGAACAGGCACCCGACGAGCTGGACCAGCAGCACGGGCGAGTAGGGGATGCCGACCGTCCCAATCAGAGCCAGCAGGATCAGGCTCTGCCCGGTCGCCACGATCGCACCACCAAGACACTTGCCCCAGATGATCGACGATCGGGAGATGGGGGCGACCATCATCTCGCGCAGGAAGCCGAACTCGCGGTCCCACACCAGCGAGATACCGGAGAAGGCAGCGGTGAACAGCACGGACGTCGCCAGTACGCCGGGGAACAGGAACGTGCGGAAGTCGGTGCCTCCGCCGGTGTCCACGATGCTGCCCAGCCCGGTGCCCATCACGAAGATGAAGAGCAACGGCTGAAGCAGCATGGTGAGCATGCGCGCCTTGTCCTTCCCGAAGCGCAGCAGCTCGCGCCGGCACACCACCCAGGTGGCGCGTAGCTGGTGAGAGAGGTCGCCACGGACCACTGTCAGTGGCTCGCGCACAGGTGCCGCCATCATCGCCTCCCTGCGAACACCGCGGCCATGCTCTGCGGCCCCTCGGAGTCGCGGATCGTGCGGCCGGTGTACGCCATGAACACGTCGTCGAGGCTCGGTCGCGTGACCGTCACCGACTGGATCACCGTGTCCAGCTCGGTGAACAGCCGCGGCACGACCTGGGCACCTTCCGCAACGGCCAGCGTCACCTGGCCCTCATGCATCGCGGCCTCGATGCCGAGCCGTTCGCGCAGCCGGCCGATGGTGAGCTCGTCGTCGTCGGTGCGCAGCGCGATCCGGTCCGTGCCCACGCTCGACTTGAGCGCCTCCGGCGTGTCCTCGACCACGATCTCACCGTTGTCCATGATGGCGATCCGGTCGCAGTGCTCGGCCTCGTCCATGTAGTGCGTGGTGACGAAGACGGTGATCTCGGTGCGCCGCCGCAGGTCGTGCAGGTAGTCCCAGATCGCGCGGCGGGTCTGGGGGTCCAGGCCGATCGTCGGCTCGTCGAGGAACAGCACCTGAGGGGAGTGCACGAGACCGCGGGCGATCTCGAGCCGGCGCTTCATCCCGCCCGAGAACTTCTGCACCTCGTCCCCGCGCCGGTCCGACAGCGCCACCATGTCGAGCACCTCGTCGATGCGCCGGTCGGCGTCGCCCCGCGCCAGGCCGTACAGGTCGGCGTGGAAGCGCAGGTTCTGCTGGGCGGTGAGCTGCTGGTCGAGGGTCTGCTGCTGGAAGACCAGGCCGATGCGACGACGCACCTCGTCGCGCTCCTCCACGACGTCGTAGCCGGCCACCCGGGCGCTGCCGCTGGTGGGGTTGCGAATGGTGCACAGCATCTCGATCGTGGTGGACTTCCCGGCGCCGTTGGGCCCCAGGAAGCCGTAGGTCTGGCCGGCCTCGACGCTGAGATCGATGCCCTTGACGGCCTCGATGAGCTGATCGCCCCGTCCGTAGGACTTGGTGAGCCCGCCCACGCTGATGGCCGGTTCTCTAACGGTGTTAGGCACGAGACAAGCGTCCTCTAACACCGTTAGAGTGTCAAGCGTGAAACCTGTCCGGGCGCCGGTCTCCCGCCCCGCGATCGTCGACGTGGCCATCGAGCTGATGGCCGAGGGCGGACTGGAGGCGGTGTCGTTCCGCCGCATCGCCGCTGAGCTCGGCGTATCCGCCCCGACGCTGTACTGGCATGTCGACAGCAAGCGCCACCTGATGGACCTGATGGCCGAGGAGCTGCTCGAGCGCACCGGCGCGACCCCCGGCCTTCCCGCGGCTGACGAACCGTGGTGGGAGTGGCTGCGCGCCCATGCGAGCCGCATGTTCACTGCGCTGATCGCGACCCGGGACGCACCCCTGGTGCTGGCGGGCAACCGTCCGAGCACCGACCGCTACGCCCACCTCGAGCAGGTGCTGGGCATCCTGGTGGGTGCGGGCATGCAGCCACTCGAGGCCCAGCAGTCGCTGTTCGCGATCAGCTCGTACGTCATCGGCAGCGCGACGGAGTGGCAGGCCGAGGCTGAGCGGGCCCGGGCGGTCGCCTCGGCCTGTTCGCCCGCTGGAACGGAGTCGGGCACGCCGCCGGCCCGCGCGCTGGGCGACCACCCACTGCTGCTGGCAGCGGTCACCGGCCTGCGGGCCGAGGAACACCGGTCGACCTTCGATCACGGCCTCAGCCTGATCATCGACGGGCTCCGCGCCCGGTATGCCCCGCCGCCGCTCAGCGCACCAGCCGGTCCAGCAGATGCTGCAGCTCGGCCGCCGGGTCCACGGTGACCCCGCCGTGGATCGGGCCCGGCTGGACGACCGTCGAGCGCGGGGCGGCCAGCCACCGGAAGCGCTCGCCCCGCGGGCCTTCCGCCGCCCGGCCGGTCGAGGCGTCGCCCGCGCACACGGCCTGGATCGTGTCCAGCGCGGCGCACAGCGACTCGGCCAGCCCCTCGATCTCGCCGCCCGGGTCGAGGGCGGCCAGTCGATCGCGATCGACATGGACGGCCGCCCCCAGGAAGTCGGCGGCCTGGCAGTAGACCGCGACGCCGACGTTGATGGACTCACCCCGGTCGACCCGCGGCACAGCCCGAAGCAGCACGTGCTCGAACCCCAGTAGCCGGCTCATGCGGCGACCGGCAGCCACGACTGTGCCGCCGCCAGCCGGGCCAGCAGGTGCTCCACGTACGCGCCGCGCAGGTGCTCGGCCGTGGCCTGGTCGGGTGGGGACGGCAGCCACTGGTCCGGCACCTGGCTCAGCACATCGTGAAGCAGCTCTCTGGTCACCAGTGGCGCCAGCGCGGCGGCTGCAGCCGGCACGGAGGACAGGTGGGGCGACAGCACGTGATCGGAGGCGTCGTACGGCGTCTCGGCGAAGTGTCGCGGGTCACGGGGCCCCGAGGGCCAGCGGTGGTGGAACCACAGGGCGGCGCCGTGGTCGATCAGCCACAGCTCGCCGTGCCAGACCAGCAGGTTGGGGTTGCGCCAGCTACGGTCCACGTTGCCGACCAGCGCGTCCAGCCACAGCACCCGGCCCGCCTCGACGGGGTCCACCCGGAACGAGACGCCGTCGTAGCCGAGTGCGCGCGGCAGGAAGTCGATCGCGAGGTTGAGTCCGATACTCGCCCGGAGCAGGTCCTGAACCTCCTCGTCGGGCTCGTAGCGGGCTATGCGCTCGTCCAGGTCGATCAGCTTGAGCTCCGGCACGCGCAGCCCCAGCCGACGGGCGAGCTCACCGACGACGATCTCGGCGACCAGGACGGCACGTCCCTGGCCGGCGCCACGGAACTTCACGACGTACGTGCCGAGGTCGTCGGCCTCGACGAGGCCGGGCAACGACCCGCCCTCCCGCAGTGGGGTGACGTACCGCGTGGTCGCGACGGTCGGGAGCACGCCACCAGGCTAGGCCGTAGCAGCGCACCGGCCGGTACTCTGGCCTCCACCTTCCGGAAGGCCTCTCGTGTGCGGCATCGCCGTCCTGCACTCCACCACCGCTGACACCACCTCCGAGGCGCTCGAGGCGCTCGGCATGCCGATGCTGCGCCGCCTGGAGCACCGGGGACCTGACGGCATCTCCGCCAGGACCGTGGGGCGGACCTGGCTCGGGCACACCCGGTTGTCGATCGTCGACCTCGAGGGGGGCGACCAGCCGCTGGGCGATCAGACCTCTCGCCGCTGGGTGGTCTGCAACGGGGAGATCTACAACCACGAGGTGCTGCGAGGCGAGTTCGACGGGCCGTTCCTCACCCGCTCCGACAGTGAGGCGGCGTTGCACTCGTCGTACGACGGGGCCGAGGGCGTGTCCCGGCTGCGCGGCATGTTCGCGTTCTGTGTGGCCGACGAGGACGGCTGGTTCCTCGCCGCCCGCGACCGGCTCGGCGTCAAGCCGCTGTACTGGGCTCAGCACGACGGCGTGGTGGCCTTCGCCTCCGAGCTGCGCGCCTTCGAGCCCGACTGGCGCCCCCTGGTCGAGGAGTTCCCGCCCGGCCACATCTGGACGGTGGCCGAGGGGCTCGTCCGATACGGCGAGATCGCCGAGGAGACTCGGGAGTACCGCTCGCGGGACGAGGCCAAGGACGCGATCCGGACCGCTCTGATCGCCGGCGTCCGCCGCCGGATGATGGCCGACGTACCGGTCGGGGTCTTCCTGTCCGGCGGTCTCGACTCGAGCCTGGTGGCGGCCATCCTCGCCCGCGAGTCGCAGCGGGGGCAGCCGGTGCACTCCTTCGCGGCGGGCACCGAGGGCAGCTCCGACCTGGTGGCCGCCCGGATCGTGGCCGAGTCCCTCGGGCTCGAGCACCACGAGCGCGTGTACACCGCTGACGAGGTCGTGGAGGTGCTGCCCACCGTGGTGGCGTCGATCGAGTCGTTCGAGCCTTCGCTGGTGCGCAGCGCGGTGCCCAACTACCTGCTGTCCGAGCTGGCCGCCCAGCACGTCAAGGTGGTGCTCACGGGTGAGGGTGCCGACGAGCTGTTCGCCGGCTACGACCACCTGCGCGACATCGAGGACTCCGACGAGCTGCGGCTCGAGCTGATCCGCAGCGTCGAGGGTCTGCACAACCTCAACCTGCAGCGCTGCGACCGGGTGACGATGGCGCACGGCCTCGAGGCACGGGTGCCGTTCCTCGACCTCGACCTGATCGCGGTCGCCCAGCGCGTTCCCATCGACTGGAAGCTGCCGGGCGAGGAGGGTCAGGAGAAGGCGATCCTGCGCGAGGCGTTCACGGGGTGGATCCCCGACGAGATCCTGTGGCGCCGCAAGGAGCAGTTCGGCGACGGCAGCGGCACGGCCGACGTGATGGCCGAGAGGGCCCACGACCTGGCGCCGGATGACGACTGGGAGCAGGTCCGTGTGCCGGGACTCCCTCCGGCACGCAGTCGCGAGGAGCTCGGCTATCAGCGGGTGTTCGCCGAGCGGCTCCAGGGCATCCGGTCCGGGCGGGTTCTGGGCAGGTTCGCCACCGCCTGAACCCGGCGGTCAGTCGTTCCGTACCGGCAACACCGCGGTAACACCGCGGCCCCATGCTCATGGCTGTGACGCAGCAGCCGGCGGTGGCGCTCCCCCGTACCGACGCTCCGCCGCGCTCGGCGGTCGAGACGGTGACCGAGGCGCTCGCCACCATCGCGGTGACCGAGCCGCACGTCCATGCCCTGCTGCATGTCGACCCGGCCGGTGCGCTGGCGACCGCTCGTGGGCTGGACCGGAGGAGGGCCCTGGGCCGCCCCGACGGGCCGCTCACCGGGACACCGCTGGTGGTCAAGGACAACATCCTGGTGCGCGGGATGCCCACCAGCTGCGGGTCGGCGGCCCTGCCCGCCACGAGGGCGACGCGAGACGCGATGCTGGTCCACCGGCTGCGCCACGCCGGGGCGGTGGTGCTGGGCAAGTCCAACCTCGACGAGTTCGCGATGGGAGCCACGACGGAGACGTCGGCGGAGGGGCCGACCCGGCACCCGCGCGACCTGGGTCGCTCCCCCGGCGGGTCGAGTGGTGGCAGCGCCGCCGCCGTCGCCTCCGGTGAGGTGGGCATGGCTGTCGGCACCGACACGGGCGGGTCGATCCGCGAGCCGGCCGCCCTGTGCGGGATCGTCGGCGTCAAGCCGTCGTACGGCAGCGTCCCGGCCGGAGGGATGATGCCGTTCGCCCCCAGCCTCGACCAGGCGGGACCCCTGGCCTCGACCGTGCTCGAGGCAGCCCGGCTGCACGACGTGATGGCGGCCGCGACCGGGCTCGGGGCCGCGGCCGAGCTCGGCCGCGCGGACCCCGACCTGACCGGCCACCGGATCGGCCTGGTCCGCCAGATGTGCGGACCTTCCAACAGTGGCGGTGTGCGCCACCGTCTCGATGCCGTCGTCACGCTGCTGTCAGCCCTCGGCGCCGAGGTCGTCGAGGTGTCGGTACCCAGCACCTCCGAGGCGCTGGGCGCCTACTACTCGGTCTCGTCGTACGAGTGCGTGCCTGCCCTTGAGCCCTATGCGGCGGCGCTGGGGCCAGAGGCTCTGCGGCGCTACCGGATCGGCCGCCGGCTGCGCGACGATCCCGACGGGGCAGGGATCGGCTGGGGCATCGGGGTGGCCCGGGCGTTGCGCAGCGAGGTGGCCGCCGCCTTCGCCCGCTGCACCCTGCTGGCCTCGCCGACCATGCCGGTGACGGCACCGCCGCTCGGGCTCGGCCTGGACGACCCGCTGTCGGCGCCACGTACGGACTGCTGGACGGTGCTGGCCAACCTCACCGGCATCGCCGCGATGTCGCTGCCGGCCGGCGACTGCCCCGACACGGGCCTGCCCGTGGGGGTGCAGCTGATGGCACCGGCGGGAATGGACTCGCGGCTGTACCGGGTGGCGGCCGCGGTCGAGACGATGTGCTGACGCCGGCTACAGGGCCAGCCCGACGTACTTGGTCTCTAGGTACTCCTCGATGCCCTCGGCGCCGCCCTCCCGGCCGAACCCGCTCGCCTTGACGCCGCCGAACGGCGCCGACGGGTTGGAGACGACGCCCTGGTTCAACCCGACCATGCCGGTCTCGAGCTGCTCCGCCACGGTGATCGCGCGGGTCAGGTCCTGGGTGAACGCGTAGGCGACCAGGCCGAACTCGGTGTCGTTGGCCATCGCGATGCCCTTCTCGTCCTCCGAGAAGGTGAAGACCGGCGCGACGGGGCCGAAGATCTCCTCGCGGAACATCCGGGCGTCGTGCGGCACGTCGGTGAGCACGGTGGGGGTGTAGAAGTAGCCTGCACCCTCACCGGCGCCGCCCCCGACGGCGACCTCAGCGCCGTTGCTGACCGCGTCATCGACCAGCTCGGCGACCTTGTCCCGCTGCTTTCCCTCGACCAGTGGTCCGACGTCGACACCGTCCTCAGTGCCCCGGCCCACCACCAGTGCCCCCATCCGCTCGGCCAGTCGCCGGGAGAACTCGTCGGCCACCGACTCGTGCACGATGAATCGGTTCGCGGCCGTGCAGGCCTCGCCGACATTGCGCATCTTGGCCAGCATCGCCCCGTCGACCGCGGCGTCGAGGTCGGCGTCGGCGAAGACCAGGAACGGGGCATTGCCACCGAGCTCCATCGACATCCGCAGCAGGCCCTCGGCGCTCTGCTCGACGAGCTTGCGCCCGACCTCGGTCGAGCCCGTGAAGGTCAGCTTGCGCAGGCGCGGATCACGGATCAGCGGCTCCATCACCGCGCTGGTCGACGACGTGGTGAGCACGTTGAGGACACCGTCGGGCAGGCCGGCCTCGGTGAGGATCTGGGCCAGCGCCAACATGGTCAGTGGCGTCAGCCCGGCGGGCTTGACGACCATCGTGCAGCCCGCGGCGATCGCCGGCCCGATCTTGCGGGTGCCCATGGCGAGCGGGAAGTTCCACGGCGTGATCATCAGGCACGGCCCCACCGGCTGCTTCATGGTGAGCAGCCGGGTGGCACCGTTCGGTGCGACCGACCAGCGGCCCGCGATGCGCACCGCCTCCTCGGAGAACCAGCGGAAGAACTCGGCGCCGTAGGCGATCTCGGCCTTGGACTCCTTGAGCGGCTTGCCCATCTCGAGCGTCATCAGCAGCGCCAGGTCGTCGGTGCGCTCGGTGATGAGCTCGAAGGCGCGGCGCAGGATCTCGCCTCGCTCCCGCGGCGGGGTGGCGGCCCAGGCTGCCTGCGTCTGTACGGCCGCGTCGAGTGCCGCGACACCGTTGGAGGCGCCGGCGTCGGCGACCTGGGTGAGGACCTCTCCGGTGGAGGGATCCTCGACGTCGAACGTGCCGCCGCCCTCGCCATCCAGCCACTCTCCCTGGATGAACAACCGGGTGGGGACGCCGTCGATCACCGACTGCTCGCGGTCGCTCAGGGACATCGCGCTGCCTCCAACAAGAGAATGTGGTCCGACATGTCGAGCATGCCCTACCGCTGCGGTCGCGTCAGGAGCGGTGTCGCTCGGGGTCACGCCGCCCGGTCCTGACGAAAGCGGCGGCCGCGGCCAGCGCCACCGCCGTGGCCGCCGCCCAGGCGGTCCGCGGGTCGGTGGCCGCAGCAAGCAGGATCAGCGCCGCCGTACCGACTGCCGTGCCCAGCTGGGCGGCGGTGTTGACCAGCCCGGACGCCGCACCGCGCAGGTCCACTGGCACGTCGGTGGCCATGCCGTTCGCGGCGACGGAGGCGATGCCGAGGCCGAGCCCTGACACTGCACTGGCGAGCGGGATGGTCACCACCGTGGCGGCGACCGGGAGCACGCCGGTGCCCACCGCGACAGCGCCCAGCCCGATGCCGAGCGTCACCCGGGGCGTCCACCACCGCAGCAGCGGGGCCGCCAGCACGGAGCCGACGATGACAAGGAGGCTCATCGGCAGCAGCAGGGCCGCCGCCTCGAGCGGCGAGCGGCCCATGGAGTCCTGCAGCTCGAGCATGACCAGGGTCGCCGCCGAGCTCGTCGTGGCGGTGTTGAGGAAGGAGCCGACCGTGCCGGCGCGCAGAGTGACCATGCCGAAGGCGCCGCGCGGCACCAGCGGGTGAGCGCTCCGCCGTTCGACTGCCAGGTACGCCGCGGCGCCAAGCGCGGCGACGAGGACCAGAGCAACCCCTGCCGCGCGTTGTGCCGGCTCGGCCACCCAGGTGGTGCCGAGCACCAGCGCCATGACGGCCCCGGTCAGCAGCACCGACGCAAGCGGGTTGAGTGGCAGGCGGCGACCACGCCGGCCGTCTGCCGGGACCGTACGCAGCATCGCGGGCACCAGCGCTGCGGCCAGGACGATGAACAGCCAGAAGATGGCACGCCAGCTGACCGCCTGGGTCAGGACACCGCCGACCACGAACCCGCTCGCACCGGCCGCGGCTCCGGCGGCGCTCCATGCCGCGAGCGCGCGCCGGCGAGCCTGCCCCTCAGCGGTGAGGGTCGTGAGCAGCCGCAGGGCGGCCGGCACGGCGGTGGCCGCCGCCGCTCCCTGCAGGCAGCGCGAGGCCGCCAGCAGCGGCACCCCCTGAGCCACCGCGCCCACGAGCGACGCAGCGGCGAACACCCCGCACGAGACGACGATGGTGCGGCGGTGACCGAAGCGGTCCCCGACCCGCGCTCCGGTCATCAGCAGCCCACCGAAGAACATCGCATAGCCGGTGACGATCAGCGTGCCCTGCGACGGCGAGGCGTCGAGGTCGCGCAGCATGCTCGGCAGCGCCGTGATCACCACGGTGACGCCGAGCACGTCGACGAACTGCACCAGGCACAGCACTGCGACCAGGCCGCGCTGCCGTGGAGTCTCCGGGTCGCCGCTGCCGCCTGGTCCGCGGGAGTCGTCGGAGGTGGTGTCGCGGGTCGTCACGGCGCGACAGTGTTCCAGCCCGCACCGACACCGGCAGCGCCGTGCGGTGGTCGCTCGCCGTCAGCCCGTCAACCGGCAGGAACCGTCTCGGCGCCCCGTCGCCACCGGATGCCGGCCTCGATGAACTCGTCGATGTCCCCGTCGAGCACCGAGGCGGGGTTGCCGCTCTCGTACTCGGTGCGCAGGTCCTTGACCATCTGGTACGGGTGCAGCACGTAGTTGCGCATCTGGTCGCCCCACGAGCCCTGCACGTCGCCGCGCAGCTCGTCGAGCTCGGCCCGCTCCTCCGCCTTCTTCACCACCAGCAGCTTGGCCTTGAGGATGACCATCGCGCTGGCGCGGTTCTGCAGCTGCGACTTCTCGTTCTGGCACGACACGACGATGCCCGTCGGCAGGTGCGTGATGCGTACGGCCGAGTCCGTGGTGTTGACGCTCTGGCCGCCGGGACCGGACGAGCGGTAGACGTCGATCCGCAGCTCGTCCTCGGGCACGTCGATCTCGTCGGTGCTCTCCAGGACGGGCACTACCTCGACCGCGGCGAACGACGTCTGCCGACGACCCTGGTTGTCGAACGGGGAGATGCGCACCAGCCGGTGCGTGCCCGACTCGACCGAGAGCGTGCCGTAGGCGTACGGCGCCTTGATGGCGAACGTGGCCGACTTGATGCCCGCCTCCTCGGCCAGGGAGGTGTCGTACACCTGGGTGGGGTACTTGTGCCGCTCCGCCCAGCGCAGGTACATGCGCATCAGCATCTCGGCGAAGTCGGCGGCGTCGACGCCACCGGCGCCTGAGCGGATGGTCATCAGCGCCTCGCGGGCGTCGTACTCGCCTGACAGGAGGGTGCGCACCTCGAGCGCCTCGATGGTCTTGGCGAGCTTGGCCACCTCGGCCTCGGCCTCGGCCCGGGCCTCGGCGGCCATGGCCTGGTCGTCCTCCTCGTCGGACAGCTCGATCAGCACGGCCGTGTCGTCGAGGCGCTGGCGTACGGACAGGACCCGCTCGACGTCGGCCTGCAGCACCGACAGGCGCCCGGTCACGTGCTGGGCGTTGGCCTGGTCGTTCCAAAGGTCGGGAGCCGACGCCTGCTCCTGCAGGTCGGCGATCTCCTTGCGCATGGCGTCGAGATCGAGCACCTGCTCGATGGACCGCACGGTCTGGTCGAGGGCCTTGAGCCGGGCCTCGAGGTCGGGGGCTGCCACGTCGTCAGGGTACGCGGGCGGCCGGTGGCAGCCGGCAGACGGCGGGTGCGCGGATCAGGGCAGGGGCGTGAACGCGATCGAGTCGCGGACCGCTCCGGCGAACCGGCGGCCGTCCGAGCCGAACCAGACGCCGTCGCTTGTCGCGTAGATGAATTTCGTGCCCACTCCACGGGTCTTGCCCGGGTTCCACGGAAGTGCCTTGCCAGTGACCGGGTCGAGGGCGGCGATCCCCTGGCGCTCCACCGCACCCGGACCGGCACTATCGCTTCCGAAGGGATTGTCCTGCCACCGCTGGTGCCCGCCGACATAGACCGCGGCACCGGTGGCCGCCACCGAGTGCAGGGTGTCGCCGCCGGTGTAGTTCAGCCACGTCGGACGAGTCGGGTTCGCGATGTCCGTCTCGAACCGGGCGGCGGCATCGCAGACGTCCCTCCCGACACCACCACTCACGGGGATCCACCCGGTCGCCACCATCACGAAGTAGGAACCGTCAGGGCTGAAGTCGACATCGCGCAGCTGGGCACCCAGGCTCGCCGCTCGACAGGCGTTGACCAGCGGCTGGTAGTACCAGGAGGCCAACGACGCCGTGGCTCCGAGGTTCACCATGAACGCGCGGTTCCGCAAAGCCCCGTCGACCGTGGCGAAGTTGCCGATCGCCACCAGACGAGAGCCGTCCGGGCTGACCGCGATGCGGTAGACCTCGATGGGACCGGCGCCGTTCTTCTTGACGCTCCCGGCGATCGCGAGGTTGAGGTAGCCGGTGTCCGCGCCGTTCGCGGGGTCGAGCGCCACCAGCCGCTTCTTGAACGAACCTGCCACGATGAGCCGGCCACCGGTGTAGTCGAGGTCGCTGACCGGCGCGGACACGCGGGCGGCCTGCCAGGTGGTGTCGATGGCCGGTGTCCCGGAGTCCACGCGGTAGCGGACGAGGCTGCCGTTGACACCGTCAGCGGTCGTGAACGAGCCGCCGACGTACAGGTACGGAGCGACGTACAGGGTGCGGGTGACCTGGCCGTTGACGTTCGGCGACCAGTCCGTCGGCGTGCCCGACGCGATGTCGAAGGAGAACAGGTTGTCGCGCTGGAACGTGGTTTTCCGCGCTGGATCCTGGACGCTGTTGAAGTGACCGCCCGCATACATCACCGAGCCCACCTGGCTGAAGGTGTGCACGGCCGCGTTCCCGACCACCGCGTCGTCGATGGCGTGCGGCGTCCTGGAGGAAGGCGTCTCAGAGACCACCGACGGCTGCGAGATCGACGCGTGTGTCGGCGCCGCCAGTCCGAGGCTCATGACGACGGCCGTGAGTGCGACAGTCGATCGGAAGCCGAGTCTTTTCACGTGTTCTTCTCCAGGTTCGAAGCCGGACGCTCGAGCGACGGCAGGTGTGGCACGGATCCCAGCAGGCGGAACCTATCGTGGCGGGCTCGGCAAGGGGCAATTTTCGGAATCTTTGCCTGCAGCTGAGCCGGGCCCTTCGCGCCTTGGCCGAGCCCTAGGGTGAGCCCCGATGGAATTCGCGATCCTGGGGCCCTGCGAGGTGCGGAACTCGGGGCAGCTGATCGAGCTGCGTCGTGGACTTCCGCCGGCCCTGCTCACGCTGCTGCTGGTCAGCCGTCGGACTGCCCTGTCGGCCGACGTCATCGCTGACCGGCTGTGGGGTGAGAATCTGCCCGCCAACCCGCGGAATGCGGTACAGCAGCTGGTCGGCTACCTCCGCCGCGCCTTGGGCCCCGCGGGAGCATCGCTATTGGTCACGCGGGCGTCGCGGTACGCCCTGATGGCCGAGGACGAGGATGTCGACGTACGCGTCTTCGAGCGCCTGGTGGACCAGGCCGTCGAACAGGCGTCGGACGGTACGGCGAGGGGAGCCCGTGACGCGCTGACCGCCGCGGACGCGGCCCTGGCGTTGTGGAGGGGTGATCCGCTCGCGGACATCGCAGCCCACGAATGGGCCGAGCCGGAGGTCGCACGGCTGGAGGAGTCGGCTCTTCGTGCCCGCGAGGCACGAGTGACGGCGATGTTGACGCTCGGCCACCATGCCGACGCCATCTCAGTGGCGCGCTCGGTCGCGGACGCCCACCCGCTGCGGGAGCAGGTCCACGCCGATCTCGTGCTGGCGTTGTACCGGGCAGGCAGGCAGCGTGACGCGTTGGAGGCATTGTCGACGGTGCGTCGCACGCTCGCCGCCGAGCTGGGACTGGATCCTGGACCGCGTCTGCAGGCCCTGGAGCAACGTGTTCTCGCGCAGGATCACGACCTGCAGTGGGTGGCGCCGCCCGACATGGACACGGACACCTCGGGTGCCGACCGTGCCAAGGCGGCGCCTGAGCGCCTGGAGCCCGTGCCACGGCTGAGCCCCGCCACCAGCCTCATCGGCCGGGACGACGAGATCGACCGGCTGCTGCAGGCGCTGGACCGGGCACGCGTGCTCACGCTGACCGGTCCCGGTGGAACGGGCAAGACACGAATAGCGGCGGAGCTGGCGGGCCGACAGCGCACCCGACCGGTGTGGTTCGTCGACTTCAGCGTCCTGTCGGACGAGGAGCTGGTGGGCGCGACGGCGGCGCGGACCGTCGGGGCTGTGCACGGGCCGGACCAGGACCCTGCAGACGCGATGATCGCTCAGCTCCGGGACCGACCCGGCCTGCTGGTACTGGACAACTGCGAGCACGTGATCGACGCCGCGGGCCGGCTCGCGGCCACGCTCATGCACGGCTGTCCTGATCTTGTGCAGGTCACCACCAGCCGACGGCCGCTGCGGGTGTCGGGCGAGATGACATGGCCGGTTCCGCCGTTGCAGACGCCGGACTCTGCCGATGTGGACCCCTCCGAGGTGTCTGAGCTCCCGGCGGTGCGCCTGTTCGTGGAACGAGCCACCGCGGTACGGCCGGACTTCCTGCTGACCGAGAACAACGCCGCCGACGTCGCGGCGATCGTCTGCAGCCTGGACGGTCTGCCCCTTGCCATCGAACTGGCGGCGGCCCACGCCGACGTCTTGTCGGTGGCAAGCATCAGACGTCGGCTACTCGACCGTTTCGAGCTGCTGGAGACCGACGTCAGGGATGCGCCGGCCAGGCAGCGCACGTTGCGGGCCGTCATCGACTCGAGCGCCAGCCTGCTCACCGATGCGGAACGGCACTTCTTCGTGCGCCTCGGCGTCTTCGCCGGCTCCTTCGACCTGGACGCGGCGGCTGCGGTCACGGGCAGCTTCGACGCCTTCCGCACCACCGCGTCGCTGGTCCGTCAGTCGCTCGTCGTGTCGACCGGCGCCGGCAGGTACCGGCTGCTCGAGTCCGTGCGCGAGTACGCGGCCCAGGCGCTGAGCCGAGAACCCGATGTCGGCGAGGTGCAGTCACGACACTGCGAACACTTCATCGCCCTCATGACGCAGGCTCACGACGGCATCCGGGCCGACGGCCAGGACGAGTGGCTGGCACAGATCAACGACTCACTCCCCGACTTCCGCGCCGCCCTCAACTGGTCCCTCGGCGGGGCGGCGCCGGCCCGCGGCGCGCTGCTGGCGGCCAAGTCGAACTGGTTCTGGACACTGGAGGGGATGCTGGCCGAGGCCGATCGCTGGCTGGCCCAGGCCGAGAGTGTCCCGCTGGACGACGCCTCCGTTCGCGCCGAGCTGCTGCTGGCCATTGGCCGGATCGCGGCTCCCCGGGGGGACATCGCTCGCGCGCTCGCCGCCTGTGCCGAGAGCGCTGAGCTCAGCCGTCGGCTGGGGAACGCACGGGCCTGCGCCGACGCGCTCGTGACCTTGGGCATCGCTCAGTGGGCCCGTGGCGACCTGGCGGGTGCGGCGTCGAGCCACGACGAGGCTGCCCGGCTGGGTGAGACAGCCGGCGACACCTTCGTGCGGGACACGGCACTGGCTCTGCGAGCGCGCACAGCCGTGGACGCGGACGAGCCCGACGCTGCGCTCCGCATCGACGAGGCCATCGTGCGCGCGAGGCGGTCCCGCGAGAAGCACCGGATCGGCCTGGCCCTGAGCCAGCGGGCCCGCTATGCCCTGCTGTCGGGAGACGGCCAGACGGCGTACATCGCCGGGCAGGAGAGCCTGTCCAACTGGCAGCACGTCGGCTACCGGGAGGGCGAGGCCAACGCGCTGAACCTGCTGGCGCGCGCCTCGACCGTCCTCGGCCGTCCGGACGAGGCCGAGGGGTTCGCACTCCGGGCACTGCACATCGCAGCCGCCATCGGACACCGCGGCGGCTTGTGCCAGGGTCTCGAGTCCCTGGCCGGTGCACTGCACCTGCGCGGTCACGACGAGCGCGCCGCGCTGCTGCTCGCGGTGGCGGCTGCAGAGAGACGCCAGTCCGCTATTCCCGCAGCCGTCGCGGAGGCGACCCATCTCAGCGCGCTGGCTGCGGCCGTGCTCGAGCAGGCAGGCCCGGCCGCGGGTGACGCCGAACGCCGTGCCGCATACCTGAGTGCCGACGACCTGCTCGACCTCATCGAGGCCGGCCAGGCCTAGCGCCGTCCGGGCCTCTTGGCCTCCCGCCCGGGCTCTGGGCAACAGTGGCGTCACAGCGCCACGACAGTGATCCAACAGCGGTCGGCATGACGGTGATCTCGGAAAGGAGATCACCATGAACATCGCCGCAACGTGCACGAGCTGCAGCACCCCGACCCGACTGCCCGTGCCGTACCTGCTGGTCGCTGCCGTGCCACCCACGACGGATGACGAAGCCGTCGGCACCGTCGCCTGGATCTGCCAGTCGTGTGCAGGTCTCAGCATTCACTCGATCGACCGACCGGCACTGCTTGCCCTGATAGCAGGCGGCGCCGAGCTGATCGGCGGCGGCCGCGCCCCGTCGCAGCCGGCCGCCACTTCCCCGGTGGACCACCAGTCCCCTGAGCCTCCGAAGGAGCCCACATCATGAGCAACACATTCCCCTCCACCGCCCCGCGGCCCCAGCAGCCGTCCACCTTGGCCGCCGCTCCGGACAACCCGCAGCTGCGTCCACTGGTGGTCTTCGCGGGCACCGCACTCGTCGTGGGCTGGGCACTGCTCGGTCCCATGGTGTGGTTCGACCTGCCGTCGGCGCCGTTCGTCCTGGCGGCCACGCTGCTGGCGCTGATCGTCCCGGCGCTTGTCCTCACGGCTCGAGAGACCGGCCGCGCCGGCGTGCGCACTTTGCTCCGCGAGGCGGTACGCCTGCCTCGTCCGCTGTGGTGGGCCCCGGTGGCAGCCCTCACGGTGCCCGGCCTGACCTGGGCCGTCGCCTCGGGTCTCGGCGACGCGAAGCCTCTCACCACGGATCTGCTGACCGACGTCCTCGTGGCCTTCCTGTCCAGCCTGCTGGTCATCAATCTCTGGGAGGAGATGGCCTGGACCGGCTTCGCCCAGCGGCGGGCCATGGCGCGGTGGGGACTCGTCCGCGGCAGCCTGGTCATCGCCGTGCTGTTCGCGGGCATCCACCTCCCGCTGGCCTTCGACGGCGCGGAGACCGCGGGTGACGTGGCCGCCGGCGTCGGCATCCTGATCGGAACCGGAGTGGGGCTGCGACTGCTGATCGCCGGTCTGCACACCTGGAGCAACCGCAGCCTGTTTGCGGTCGCGATCCTGCACGCGGCGTTCAACGTCTCGGGCGATCTCGTCGACCCCTCCTCCGACTGGATCCGCTACGTCGTCACCGTCCTGCTCGGCCTAGCGGCGGTCGGCGTCACGACGCGCAGCCTTGCTCGTACCTGACCGACAGCAGCTCCTCTTCAACCCACCCACAGAAAGGCACGGCCATGTCTCACCTGCTCTACCGCATCGGACAGTTCGCCGCTCGACGCCCCTGGAGCGTGCTGGCGGTCTGGCTCCTGCTCGCCGGCGCCGCGGTGACGCTCAACAACTCAGTCGGCGGCGAGTCCAACGAGGAGTTCAGCCTCCCCGGCTCGGAGGCACAGGCGGCGGCCGATGCCATCGCGGACCGGTTCCCGCAGGAGACGCTGTTCACCTCCAACGTGGTCTTCCATTCCGAGGCCGGCCTCACCGATCCGGCCGTACGAAGTGCCGTCAGCGAGGCCGCAAGCCGGTTAGGTGAGGGCCCGCACGTGGTCGGGGTGAACGACCCCTTCGACCCACGCGGCCCGACCGTCAGCGAGGACGGGACCACGGCAATCGTGACCGTGGGCTACGACACCGATGCCATCGGCACCGACGAGTTCGAGGCCGCGTCGGCAGCGACCGCCGCCGCGCGCGACGCCGGTGTCCAGGTGGAGTTCGACGGAGGCCTCGGGTACGCCAAGGGCGATGCCGAGCCGAGCAGCGAGATCATCGGCATCGGCGCGGCCGTGCTGGTCCTGCTGATCGCGTTCGGGTCACTGGTGGCCATGAGCCTGCCCATCGTGGTCGCGCTGACGGGCATCCTGATCGGCACGAGCGCCATCGGCATCCTCTCCGGGCAGATGGCGGTCCCCCAGATCGCCACCATCGTCGGCGTGATGCTCGGTCTCGGCGTGGGCATCGACTACGCCCTGTTCGTGCTGGCCAGGCACCGGCAACACCTCGACGCAGGCATGCCGGTGCCCGAGGCAGTGGGGCGGGCCAATGCGACCGCCGGGCTGTCGGTGATGTTCGCCGGCGTCACGGTCGTGGTCGCCATCGCCGGCATGCAGCTGGCCGGCATCCCGATTCTCGCGGTCATGGGATGGACCTCGGCAATGATGGTGGCGATCACCGTGCTGGCCGCCGTCACGCTGCTGCCGGCCCTGCTCGGAGTGGCCGGCCGACGGCTCAACAGCCTCCCTGTGCCGTTCATCCGGCCGAGGCCGGCCAGCGACCCGCACTCGGCCTCGTCCCGTTGGGCAGCCACGGTGGTGGCCCACCCGGTTCGGTACGGAGTTGTCGCCGCGGTGCTGCTTGCCCTGCTGGCAGTCCCGGTGTTCTCGATGCGGCTCGGCTTCGCCGACGCCGGCAACGACGGACCGTCCACGACCACTCGCAAGTCCTACGACCTGATCGCCGAGGCCTACGGACCCGGCACCAACGGAACCTTGCAGGTGGTGGTGGACGGCGCGGACTCCACCGCATCCCCGGAGCAGGCCGCGGCCGTGGTGTCAGCGGTGAGCGACGCCTTGGCCGCCGACCCGGGTGTGGCCGCCGTCGGTCAGCCGGTCAGCAACGAGCAGCAAAACCTGGCTGTTCTCGACGTCACGCCGACCTCCGGACCCCAGCAGCAGGCCACCTCCGAGCTGCTGCAACGGCTTCGGGACGAGGTGCTGCCCGCCGCGGTCTCCGGCAGCGACGCGGATGCCATGGTCACCGGTGGGCCGGCGATCCAGGACGACGTCGCCCGGCAGCTCGCCGACCGGATGCTGTGGTTCCTCGGCGCCGTGATCGGGCTGTCGTTCCTGATCCTCATGCTGGTGTTCCGCTCGGTGCTCCTGCCACTGAAGGCCGCCGTCCTGAACCTGCTCAGCGTCGGCGCGTCGTACGGCGTTGTCGTGGCCGTCTTCCAGTGGGGATGGGGAGCCTCCCTGATCGGTGTCGAGGAGACCGTCCCCATCATGCCGCTGGCGCCGATGCTGATGTTCGCGATCCTGTTCGGCCTGTCCATGGACTACGAGGTCTTCCTGATCAGCCGGATGCGCGAGCAGTACCTGCGCCACCATGACCCGAAGCGGGCGATCGTCGAGGGCGTTGGGGCAACCGCACGCGTCATCACCAGCGCCGCACTCATTATGACGGCCGTCTTCGGTGCCTTCATTCTCTCCAGCGACGTCACCACGAAGCTGTTCGGCGTCGGGTTCGCCCTCGCCGTCCTGCTCGACGTCACCCTGGTACGGATGGTCCTCGTGCCGGCGGTCATGAGCCTGCTGGGTCACCGCGCCTGGTGGCTGCCGGGCCGGCTCGACCGGGCGCTGCCCTCGATCGCCATCGACACGCCGACCGAGTCCGAGCCGGAGCGCGAGCCTGAGGCGGAGCCCGGTACGGAGACCGACCAGGTCCCTGACCGCATTCCAGCCCCGGCCTGAGAGGAGCCGGTTCGCGCGGGCACCGGGCGGCGGCGGAGGCGCGATCATGCGCCTCCGCCCGCTCCACCGTCTGGCTACCTGGCGACGAAATCCAGTCGAAGCCCCGTCTCTACTGAGCGACCACCGGAGTCGCACGCCCATTGGGTCGAGGTGCTGGTCGGGCGGTGCTGCGTTCCGATCGTGGCCGACGCGGCCGTGTTGTCCTGGTACTGGAACGAGACCTTGGACTGGCCCTCATAGAAGATGACACCGAATCGCGTTCCTGCCGACGGCTGGCCATAAAGATGGCCCCGCCAGTTGACGATGAATTTGCGGTTGGGCGCCGTCCCCACGGTCTGCGTATAGATGCCTTCGCGCGGCGTGGCGGAGCGGTCGAACTCCAGGTCGTCCCAGTAGGGCGCCAGGAATGGGCTCGGCATCCGGGTCGGTAGGCATGAGTTGTTGTAGGCCGAGTTGGGAGCTGTCGCGGCGCCGGGGAACTGAATGTTCCCGTTGCTACTGACATACATTGCGGAACGCGCTTCGCCGTACGGCCGCACTTGGAAGGGCAGCTTTCGGGCGCCGGACAAACCAGTCGCGAGCCTGACTGTGAAGTCGTCTCCACCTCTGGGTGCAATGTTGTTGGCGGCGGGTATGAAGCTGCGGCCCTGGAGTGTCTCAATGGCGTATGGCGAGGCAGTCGGCGCGGCAACTGCAACAGGCACAGGGGTGACGCCGACCAAGGCAGCCACCGCCGCGCCGCCGATGAGCCCAAGTCTGAGTTTTCCTCGGACGCTCACTACTGCTCCTACTGTCGGCGAACCACGGAGCTGCAGCCAAGCATCCGCCGTTTCGGGCCGGGCAGATATTGAGTAAAAGGTCTCTCGCGTCACTGACGGTCATGTCCATACTCAGCGCAATGAACGCGCCCCTTCCCGGCTCGACGGATTCGTCTCACCGCCCGGTCACTCAGCCTCAGCTGACCTGCACCACGGCGGAGCCGGTGGCCGTGACCGTCGTGGTATCCGCCCAGCCGGCCGGGTCGAGGGGGAGGTCCAGCGGCGTCGTCAGCCGGACGGTAACGATCGAGCCAGTGGTGGAGACCTGCCACGCGAGACCCGGGAACGCAGTGGTGGCGCCGGTCGAGCTCAGGTAGTCGTCAACGGCTGTCCTTGCCGCCACCGGATCGAGAGGGGCAAGCTCGCCGAGGCCCCCTTCGTACAGTGCCGCACCCTGGGCGCCGTCCGCGGCCGCCAGGGCCCCCCCATCGGCCAGCCCGTTGACCGACTGGCGCCGCAGGTACGCCACCGACGCATCGACCACCATCGCGGTGAGCAGACCCGGGTACACAGAATCTTGCCGTCCGAGGCAAGCGCGACTCGATCACTTTCAGGACCACCCAGTGCGGCGCCTGCGGGGCTCTGCCCGCGCTCGGTTAGCAAGGTCGCATGGGTCAGGATGCCACCAACGCCCGTGCAATTGTCGCCAGAGGCCAGCCGGAAAGTGTGGTTCTGCCCGTCGTGCCTTGCACCACTCATTACAGCGATCGTGCACGACGAACTGGCGACGTACCTAGCCGTTGTCAGCTCCAGGTTGCCGCAGTATCGTGCTGCCCTCCCTCAGAAAGGCGATGACCATGGCACATCGGTTTGCGGCGGTGTTGATCACGCTGATCGTAGCGGTGGGGACGCTTGGTTTCGTCAGTCCAGCGGCGCAGGCCGGATCGTCTGA
>JAQSWV010000047.1 GCA_029266455.1 Nocardioidaceae bacterium | reverse complement strand
CAGCCACCGGGTCAGCGATCCCAGGGCGACCCCGCCGACGGCGATGATCAGGAGGACGAACTCGCCGCCCTCCTGCCAGACCAGGATGCCAAGGACCAGACCCCCCATCGCCAGGACCGAGAGCACGGCACCGATCGGGTCGACCGACCGCGGCCCGGTGTACGGCGCGTCGTGAACCAGCCGGATCCCGCACAGTACGACCGCGATGACCACCACCTCCATACCGAAGGCGACCCGCCAGGAAAGATACGTCGTGATGAAACCGCCGAGCAGTGGGCCGACGGCGGCGGCGATCGCGGCAGCCGCTCCGACCAAGGCGTAGGCCTTGCGCTGGGCCGCGCCGTCGAAGTTCCCGTGCACCAGCGACTGCATCGCGGGCAGCAGCAGCGAGGCGCCGAGGCCGCCGATGATCGCCCAGACGACGATGACTGCCGTCAGACTCTGGGCCAGGGTCATGGCCAGCGCTCCGGCGGCGTACGCGAGGAGGCCGAGGACGTAGGCGCGCTTGCGCCCGATCAGATCGCCCACCTTGCTCCCGATCAGGATGAAGGCGGCCGACACCAGAGCCTCGAGTGCGATCGCGGACTGCACGCCACTGACCGTGGTGTCGAGGTCCCGGACCACGGCACTGATCGAGACGTTCATCAAAGACGTGTCAACGACCAGTACGAACATGGCCATCGCGAGCAGGATCGCGAGTCTCTTGTCCCCTGAGGACGCCTCCACGGCTGCCGAGTCCTGCTGGTCGGTCACCGTCCACCACCTTGCCGCCCGGCACCGTGCTTGCGTGCCGGGGATCAAGTCGTTACTGGCCGGGCACCTGGCAAGCACCCGAAGAAGGGTGGGGCTGGACTACCCGCCTCCGGTCATCGTCGGGTGAGCAACCGATCTGAGACCGCAAACGCTCACACGTCGCGCGGGCGCCTCGCCTCACCCCTTGTGGATGACCCAGAGCAGGCGTACGGCCCCCCTCACGGCGGGTGAGGCGCAACCACCCTGCACACGTTCACCATCAGACTCTTGACTGACGGAATCCGTGGAGGTATCGATGGCCGGTCGGGACCTGACGCAGGCCGCGGAGGGGAGCGCACAACCGTTCGCCGACGAGGTCGAACAGGTGGCGCGCGATTCAGGGGTCGATCCCGATCGCGGTCTCTCGGCGGACGAGGTTCAGTCCCGGCTGGCGTCGCACGGTCCGAACCGCCTGGCCGGTGGCAAGAAGGAGCCCGGCTGGCGCGCCTTCCTGCGACAGTACGAAGACTTCATGCAGGTCATCCTGCTGGCTGCCGCACTCGTCAACCAGATCGTCACCGGAGACACCGGCACCACCGTCGTGCTTGCCGGACTCACGGTCTTCAACGCCGTGATCGGACTGCGTCAGGAGGCCAAAGCCGAAGAGAGCGTCAAGGCCCTCTCCCAGATGATGAAGACGATCGCGCGAGTGCGGCGGGATGGGCAGGCGGTCGAGATCAACGCCGAGCAGCTCGTTCCCGGTGACATCGTGCTCGTCGAGGCCGGCAACCGGGTCCCCGCCGACGGGCGGGTCAGCCTGGCCGCAACCCTGGAGATCGAGGAGGCGGCGCTCACCGGCGAGAGCCTTCCCGTCGGCAAGTCGACCGCGGCCGTCCCGGGCGAGGACGTTCCGCTCGGTGACCGGACCTGCATGGCCTACATGAACACCTCCGTCACCCGGGGCCGCGGCGAGCTGATCGTGACCGCCACCGGAATGGACACCGAGATCGGCCACATCGCCGACATGCTCGCCAACACCGAGACCAACAAGACGCCTCTGCAGAAGCAGCTGGACGCACTGTCGAAGATCATCGCGGCCATCGCCGCCGTGGCGCTCCTCATCGTCGTGGTGCTCGGCCTGGTGAGGGGCGAGTCGTTCGACACGCTGTTCGTCACCGGTGTCGCCCTGGCGGTAGCCGCCATTCCGACCGGCCTCCCGGCCGTGGTGACCGCGCTGCTCTCCATGGGTACCCGCGAGATCGCTCGCCGCAACGCCATCGTCAAGCGCCTCCCCGCCGTGGAGACCCTGGGCTCGACGTCTGCGATCTGCTCGGACAAGACCGGCACCCTGACCCTGAACAAGATGACCGCACGCGAGATCGTCATCCCGGGTCAGAACCGGTACACCGTGTCCGGCGAGGGATACAGCACGGTGGGTGAGATCAGCCACGTGGGTGGCCAGCGCTACGACCTCGACCCGTACCTGCTGCCGATGGTGCTGTGCGCCGACGCCGTCCTCGATGGCGAGAACCTGATCGGTGACCCCACCGAGGGTGCGCTCATCGTGCTCGGCGCGAAGGGCGGCCTCAACATCGAGGAGACCCGCAGGGCGCTGCCGAGGGTCGCCGAGGTTCCGTTCGACTCCGACTACAAGTTCATGGCGACCTTCCACGAGATGACTGCAGAAGACGGCAGGCCAGTCGTGCGCTGCTACGTCAAGGGCGCCCCGGACGTGCTCATCGGGCGGGCGACGACGTTCCGCCGCCCCGACGGCACCCTGGTCCGTATCACCGACGAGAACCGTCACCTGGCGTTGACGGCCAACGACCAGATCGCCAACGCCGGCGAGCGGGTCATGGTGGTGGCGCAGCGCGACCTCGACTCGAGCGTGCTGACGTCGGGAGGCGACCTCATCGACCAGGTGCAGGAGCTCACCCTGCTGGCGATGGTGGGCATCGTGGACCCTCCGCGTCCCGAGGCCAAGGTCGCGATCGCCGAGTGCCACGATGCCGGGATCCGGGTCCGCATGATCACCGGCGACCACGCTACGACCGCCGCGGCGATAGCGGGCGAGCTGGGCATCGAGGGGCGGGCGGTGACCGGCACCGCATTCGCAGCGATGAGCGACGAACAGCTCCGGAGCGAGCTCGACGAAATCGGGGTCATCGCGCGGGTGGCGCCCGAGGACAAGGTCCGCCTCGTCCGCCTGCTCAAGGAGATGGGGAACGTGGTGGCGATGACGGGCGACGGCGTGAACGACGCCCCGGCCCTGAAGTCCGCCGACATCGGCGTCGCCATGGGCATCACTGGCACCGAGGTCTCCAAGGAGGCCGCGGTGATGATCCTTACCGATGACAACTTCGCGACGATCGTGGGCGCCGTCTCCTACGGCCGGACACTCTACGACAACCTGCTGAAGTACCTGCGCTTCCAGATGTCGACCCTTGTCGCCTACATTGCGATCTTCATCGGCGCCGGAATCATCGGCATAGCTGACGGTGCACCCCTGAACCCCCTGCAGATCCTGTGGCTGAACATGGTCGTGGACATCCCGCTCGCGATCGCGCTCGGCTTCGACCAGCCCGCACGAGGGCTCATGGCACGCCCGCCGCGTCCCGTGGGCGCGCCGGTGCTCTCCAGCAGGAACTGGTTCCGGCTGTTGGCCCAGGGGGCGGTGATGACCGTCGGGTCCCTGATCGCCTACCAGATCGGCCAGGACCAGGACGACGCCGTCGTCGCGGCGACGATGCTCCTGACCACGCTGTCGCTGTTCCACGTCGCCGGAGCACTCCTCTGCCGCGACCAGCTGAACACGATCTTCGACCGGGCCGCCGTGCCGGGCAGCATGCAGCTGCGGCGGTACGGCCTGGCGCTGCTGGCGATCGTGCTCGTCACCTCGCTCGACTTCCTCCAGCGGATCGTCGGAACGACTGCACTGAGCTTCGCGCAGTGGTGCATCTGTGGGGGCATCGCCGCGTCCATCATTGTCGTGGAGGAGCTCATCAAGGTCATCCTCCGGCACCGGGCGCCGGCGGAGCCGACGGCGTTGCCGCACCAGCTTCTGCCCGCCCTTCCCGCCACCTGACCACAAAGGAGCGCCCCATGGCCTTCAACCTCCGCCACCGCAGCTTTCTCAAGGAGCTCGACTTCACCCCCGAGGAGCTGAGGTTCCTGCTGAGGCTGTCCGCCGATCTGAAGGCCGCCAAGTATGCCGGTTACGAGCAGGCTCGCCTCGGTGGCAAGGACGTCGCGCTGATCTTCGAGAAGACCTCGACGCGGACCCGGACCGCCTTCGAGGTGGCGGCGAAGGATCAGGGCGCGCACGTCACGTACCTGGAACCGAGCGGCTCCCAGATCGGGCACAAGGAATCGATGAAGGACACCGCGCGGGTGCTGGGCCGTACGTTCGACGGCATCGAGTACCGCGGCTTCTCCCAGGAGACGGTTGAGACGCTGGCGAGGTATGCCGGAGTGCCGGTCTGGAACGGGCTCACCGACGAGTTCCACCCTACGCAAATCCTCGCTGACGTCCTCACCATGACCGAGCACTGCGAGAAGCACTTGCGGGACATCGCGTTCTGCTACCTCGGCGACGCACGCAACAACATGGGTAACTCGTTGATGGTCGGCGGCTGCAAGTACGGCATGGATGTGCGCTTGTGCGCCCCCCGTGGTCTGTGGCCCCACGACGACCTGGTCAAGACCTGTCGCGGGATCGCTGAGGAGACAGGTGCCCGGCTGACCCTTACGGAGAACGTCGACGAGGGCGTGTCCGGGGTCGACTTCCTCTACACCGACGTCTGGGTCTCGATGGGCGAGGAGAAGAGCGCGTGGGGCGAGCGGATCAAGCTGCTCACGCCCTACCAGGTGAACAAGGACGTGGTGGCGCGAACGGGCAACCCGACGGTCAAATTCATGCACTGCCTGCCCGCGTTCCACAATCGCGAGACGAAGGTGGGTGAGCAGATCTTCGAGGAGTACGGAATGGACGGTCTCGAGGTGACCGACGACGTCTTCGAGTCCGAGCACTCGATCGTCTTCGACCAGGCCGAGAACCGCTTGCACACGATCAAGGCCGTCATGGTCGCCACTCTCGGCGACTGACGCGGGTCAGGAGAGCCAGATGCGCGTAGTGGTGGCGCTGGGCGGTAATGCCCTGCTGAAGCGGGGAGAGCCGATGACCGCCCAGAACCAGCGGATCAATGTACGGTCTGCGGCTCCGGCCCTTGCGGCCGTCGCGAACGAGCACGAGCTCGTCCTGTCGCACGGCAATGGCCCCCAGGTGGGTCTGCTCGCCCTGCAGGCGGCGGCGTACACCGACGTCGACCCCTACCCGCTCGACATCCTCGGGGCGCAGACCGAGGGGATGATCGGCTACGTCCTCGAGCAGGAGCTGGGCCGGTCTACACCCGGTCCCAGGCGGACGCGCTGATTGCGGACAAGGGGTGGGTGTTCAAGCCGGACGGTGACAGCTGGCGACGGGTGGTGCCCTCGCCCGAACCTCAGCACATCTTCGAGATCCGTCCGATCCGCTGGCTCCTCGAGCACGGCGTCGTGCTCATCTGCGCCGGAGGTGGCGGCGTGCCGACGATGTTCCAGCCGTCGGCTGCGAGGGAGACCTTGATCGGCGTCGAAGCGGTCATCGACAAGGACCTCGCCAGCGAGCTGCTCGCCCGCGAGACCGCCGCCGACGTGTACGTGATGGCGACTGACGTGGAGGCGGTCTACGCGGACTGGGGGACGCCACAGCAGCGCGCATTGGGTCGAGTGACGACTCACGAGCTGCGACAGCAGGAGTTCCCGGCCGGCTCCATGGGACCGAAGGTCGAGGCGGCCTGCCGCTTCGTGGAGGCCACCGGAGGACGGGCCGCGATCGGCGCGCTCACGCAGATCCAGCAGATCATCGCCGGCGAGGGCGGCACCCAGGTTGTGGCCTCATAGCCGACGGCAATCCGGAACGGAGAAGAAATGACGACATTCGGCGTCCACTCGGAGGTGGGCACGCTCCGCAAGGTGATGGTCCACCGCCCCGAGCTCAGCCTGCAGCGGCTGACCCCCACGACCCACGACAGCCTGTTGTTCGATGACGTGCTGTGGGTGGAGCGGGCGCAGTACGAACACGACCAGTTCGTGCAGAGGATGCGCGACCGGGGCGTCGAGGTGTTCCTGCTCGTGGACCTGCTCGGGGAGGCACTCGCGGCGAGCGACCAAGGCCGGCGCCGGCTGGTCGAGCTGGCAGCCTCAGAGTTCACGGTCGGGATCTCGCTTGTCGACGAGGTGCGGTCCCTGCTGCTGGACATGCCCTCGGAGACGCTGGCCCGGCACCTCATCGGCGGCCTCACGGTCGCTGAGTCTGGCCTCGACCTCGGACGGCTCCGGTCGCGGTCGGTCATCGCCGCCGCCGTCGACGACGTGAGCCTTTTCGTGCTGCCACCCCTGCCGAACACGCTGTTCACCCGCGACTCTTCGTGCTGGATCTACGGCGGCGTGACCATCAATCCTATGTACTGGCCGGCCCGGCGGCTCGAGGCCTACAACGTGGCCGCGATCTACCGCTACCACCCCATGTTCGCCGAGGCGGACTTCGAGTTCTGGTATCCCGAGCTCGGCAATGACGACGTCTTCAACGCGGTCGACTTCGGGCGAGCCTCGCTGGAGGGCGGCGACGTGCAGCCGATCGGTAATGGGACCGTCCTCATCGGTATGAGTGAGCGCTCCCAGGCGCGCATGATCGAGCAGGTGGCCAGGGCCCTGTTCGCCTCGGGCGGGGCCGAACGCGTCGTCGCCGTGGTCATGACCAAGGACCGCGCTCACATGCATCTCGACACGGTGTTCACGATGCTCGACCGCGATGCGGTGACGGTCTACCCACGGGTGATGGACAACGTGCGCGCGATCAGCCTTCGGCCAGGCGTGAACGGCGCCGAGTTCCACGTCACCGAAGAGAAAGGGTTCCTGTCCACGGTCGCCGACGCGCTGGACGTGCCGAAGCTGCGGGTCATCGAGACCGGCGGCGACGCCTACCAGCAGGAGCGGGAGCAGTGGGACGACGGCAACAACGTGGTCGCCCTCGAACCGGGCGTCGTCATCGCGTACGAGCGCAACACCTACACCATCGCGAAGATGCGCGAGGCCGGCATCGAGGTGATCACCATCGAGGGCTTCGAGCTGGGCAAGGGTCGCGGCGGCGGACACTGCATGACCTGCCCGTTGCAACGGGACCCGCTGTGAAGGGCACTCGACGATGAGCACGCCGGTGCGCTGGATCGTGGCCGCGGCAGCGATCGTGCTCGTGGCGTGCCTGCTCATCTGGGCCCGCGGCGAGGACCACCAGCGCGGCGACGACGTCGGCGCACATGGGAGCGTCGAGACCGTCGTCGGTCTCTGAGAACACCATGGCGAGCGAGCGCACCCAGGTCACAGGGCCGAGAGCTCCCAGCCTCGCCGACGCCCTACTCCCGATCGTCGTCCTGATCTTCCTGCTTGCGTTGACGATTGTGCTGTTCGGCGTGAGTGCCACCGACGGGCCGCTCCAGGTGGCGCTGCTGCTGAGCGCTGCGTTCGCCAGCCTGGTCGCCTTCAAGAACGGCTACACGGTCGGCGCGGTCGCGGAAGCGGCCGTGGGAGGCGTGACGGCCGCGATGAGTGCGGTGTTCATCCTGCTTGCCGTTGGCGCGCTGATCGGCACCTGGAACATGGCGGGCACCATCCCCACCGTGGTCGACTACGGCATCCAGCTGGTCAGCCCGACCTGGTTCTACGTCGCCGCTGCTGCCGTGTGCGCGCTCGTGGGCATGGTGACCGGCAGCTCGTGGACGACGGCCGGCACCCTGGGAGTGGCGTTCGTCGGCATGAGCAACGTCCTCGGCCTCGATGAGGCGATCGCGGCCGGCGCGGTCATCTGCGGTGCCTACTTCGGTGACAAGATGACCCCCCTGTCGGAGACCACCATCCTGGTGCCGCAGCTCGTGGGCGGGGGCCTCACGGTCGGGCAGCACGTGCGCAACATGATCTGGACGGCCGGTCCGGCGTTGGGCATCAGTCTCGTGGCGTTCTTCTTCCTCGGGCTCGCCGCCGACCCCGACGCCGAGGTCAGCACCGACAAGGCGCGCGAAGCGCTGGCGTCGGCATTCGACATCTCAGCGCTCAACCTGCTGCCCCTGTTGATGCTGGTGGCAATGGCGGTGCTGCGGATGCCACCGTTCCTGTCGATCCTCGGTTCCGCTGTCCTCGCTGCCGTGCTCGCCCCGCTCCTCCAGTGGGACGCGGTGGTGGCGTTCGTCGACGACCCGAGCCTCGGGAACGTTGCAACCGCGGTGAAGGCGGGGTACGCCGCCATGGCCACCGGGTTCGTCAGCGACTCGGGAGTACCCCAGATCGACGACCTCTTCTCGCGTGGTGGCATGGCCAGCATGCTCACCACGATCTGGCTGGTCCTGGGCGCGCTGTCGTACGCCGCGGTCATGGAGCGCGCCGGGTTCCTGCAGCGACTGCTCGAGCCGATCGTCTCCCGCGCCCGCCGTCGCGGCTCGCTCATCGCATCCGTCATCGCCAGCGGTTTCGGCCTCAACGTGATCGCAGGCGACCAGTACGTGGCGGACGTCTTGCCGGCGCGGATGTTCCGCGGGGAGTTCGCCCGTCGAGCCCTCGCGCCGCAGGTGCTGTCCCGCGCGGTCGAGGACTCCGGCACGGTCACCTCCGTCCTGGTGCCGTGGAACACCTGCGGGGCTTACGTGTCCGGAGTCCTCGGAGTCTCGACCGGCGCCTACCTCCCGTACTGCTTCTTCAATCTGCTGAGCCCACTGCTCGACATCGTGTACGGCTTCATCGGCTTCAAGGTTCCCGACGCTGAGACGCCCTGGGACGACGACGCTGAAGCCGCCACGTTGCCGACCGCACCCGGAGGAGACACCCATGTCTGATCCGACGACGACGACCGCTCCGGTCGCGCCGCGACGAGGGTTCCACCTCCCCTCGGCGTACACGATCTTGTTCGCGCTGATCGTGCTGATGGCGCTCGCCACCTGGATCGTTCCCGCCGGGTCGTATGACGTGGACAAGAACGGGAGCCCGGTCCCCGGCACGTACCACTCGGTCGAGTCACAGCCGGCGAAAATCGTGGTCGACTCGCTGACCGCGCCGATCAACGGTCTCTATGGCGTCGAGAACGCCAAGGGGAACATCAACTACTACAACTCGGGGACACTGTTCGGTGCGATCGACGTCGCCCTGTTCATCATCGTGATCGGTGGGTTCCTCGGCGTCACCATGCAAACGGGCGCGATACAGGCGGGGATCGGACGCCTTGTGAGCCGGTTGCAGGGCCGGGAGCGGTGGATGATCCCGATCCTGATGATCGTCTTCGCGCTCGGCGGCAGCACGTACGGCATGGCGGAGGAGAGCCTGGCCTTCTACACGCTCGTCATCGCGGTGATGATCGCCGCAGGGTACGACGCTCTCACCGGCGCCGCAGTGGTCCTGCTGGGATGCGGGATCGGCACATTCGGCTCGACGATCAACCCCTTCGCCACCGGCATCGCCTCGGGGTTCGCCGGAGTGTCGATCAGCGACGGCCTGGTCCTCCGCCTGGTGATGCTCGTGGTCGCCCTTGCCCTGGGCATCTTCTTCGTCTTGCGGTACGCCGACCGGGTCAAGGCCGACCCTTCCCGCTCGGCGGTGGCCGCGATGCACGAGGAGAACGCGCGGCATTTCAGCGTCGAGGCGGGCGACGGCGGGGACGCGGTGATGACCGGGCGTCAGAAGGCGATCCTCCTCGTGTTTGCGGCGGCCTTCCTGGTGATGATGTACGGGGTCATCCCGTGGGAGGACATGAACATAGGTCTTCCCACGCTGTGGTGGTGGTTCCCCGAGATGACTGCACTATTCATCTTGTTCAGCATCGTGATCGGCATCATCGGCCGGATGTCCGAGACCGACCTGACGGACTCGTTCGTCAACGGTGCCCGTGACCTGCTCGGTGTGGCACTCATCATCGGCATCGCGCGCGGCATCACCGTGGTCATGAACAACGGCGAGATCACCGACACCGTCCTGAACTGGGCTGAGCAAGCGCTCGGGGACGTCGGCGAGGCCGGCTTCGCCGTCGTGATGTTCGTGCTGTTCCTGCCGTTGTCGTTCCTGATTCCTTCATCGTCTGGCCTCGCCACTGTCGCCATGCCGATCATGAGTCCGCTGGCGGACTTCGCCGGCGTCCCGGCGGAGCTCGTTGTCACGGCCTTCCAGAGCGCCTCCGGCATCATGAACCTCTTCATCCCGACCTCGGCCGTCGTCATGGGTGGGCTCGCCATCGCTCGGGTCCCCTACGGCACCTACCTGAGATGGGTGTGGCCGCTGCTGGCGATGCTCGTGGTGCTCAGTGTTCTCGCGCTGGTGGCGGGAGCGCTCCTCGGCTGACGGAACACCCACCCGCCTCGGGGTGGCGTCCCTCAACGCGCCCGTACAGGCTGTCCACAAGGGAGGTCCTGCCGGTCACACCCGACGTGTCACATCTGGTGGCGTCGGCGAGGACTCACGCATCAAGGACGAGGAGGAATGATGACCACCTTCACGGTGTGGAAGTTCGAGGACCCGGAGGGGGCGGCGCACGCTGCCTCGATGCTCGAGAATGCGCAGTCCGACGGCCTGGTCAAGATCGTGGATCACGCCATCTTGACCTGGCCGACCGGTGCGCCGAAGCCCGAGCTGCATCACTCGCGCGACGACCCGAAACGCGGCGCCGCCTGGGGCGCGCTCTGGGGCATTCTCGCCGGAGCGCTCTTCATGATCCCGGTGGTCGGCGGCGTCGCCGGCGCCGCGCTCGGAGCCCTGGCCAGATCGACCGAGGGCACCGGAATCACCAAGGACGACCTGGCTCGCATCCGCACCGAGGTCGGCGAAGGCACCTCGGCCCTGTTCGTGGTCACCGACGAGGGCAACCTCGACCGGCTGGGAGAACGGTTCCGGGGGTCCGACCAGAAGCTGGTCCACACCAACCTCACCGAGCCCGAGCGCGCCGTGCTCCTGGAGACATTCGGGGGTGCCTGAGCGTCGTTCCTACTCTGCGCCGCGACCAGCGAGTCGGCCGGGCGGCAATCCTCGGCCTTGCGTCCTACGTGACCCGTTCCGGCTCGAGAATGCGCAGGAGGACCAGCTGCAGGGCGGCCGTGATCGCGGAGATCAGCACAGCGGCAACAACAGTCCAGGCGAAACCCCCGACGTCCAGGTAGTCGGTCAAGCCCGCCGTGATCGCGAGCAGGATGCCATTGACCACGAGGGCGAAGAGCCCGAACGTGAGGAGGGTCAACGGTAGGCTGAGCAGCTGGAGCACCGGGCCGGCGATGGCGTTGACCAACCCGAAGATTGCGGCCACCCATAGCAGCCCAAGGGTGCCGCCCTCGATGGTCACGTCGTCAAGAATCCACGCCGTGATGCCAAGGGACACCGCCGCGACGAACCAGGTGAGTAGCATGAGCCTGACGAGCACGGTGGCAACCCCTCCAGGACGCGGTCCGCGGCATCGGGCCGCTGCCTTGATCATGTCGCCGGGTCCTGGACGACTCCTCATCCGGCGAAGGTGACGCTGCTGGGTGGCCGGGTCGGCTGACCGCGGCTTCTCATCCCAGCTGGGTGAGGTCGCCCAGCCGTCGCTGCGACAGGCTGGGCACATCTCGATCCCCGCGCACACCCACGCGCGTGGGGCAGTTTCCCGGACACCGGGCGGTGTTCGGGGCGTCACTGAGGAGTGGCCATGTCCTTCTGGGACGTCGTGTGGTTCATCCTGTTGTCGTACGCATTCGTTGCCTACCTCATGATGCTGTTCTCGATCATCGGCGATCTCTTCCGCGACCGCGACACCAGTGGGCTCATGAAGGCGGTCTGGTACGTCTTGTTGATCTTCTTCCCGTTGGTCACTGCGCTGGTGTACGTGATAGTGCGGGGCAAGGGCATGGCGGAACGCTCCATGCGCCGCATGGATGCCGCCAAGGCTGAGCAGGACCGCTACATCCAGCAGGTCGCGGGGCAGACGTCTCCAGCCGCGCAGATCGCCGAGGCCAAGCGGCTACGAGACGCCGGCGAGATCACCGCCGACGAGTTCGCCACGCTCAAGTCCCGGGCCCTGGCCGTCTAGCGCAGCCCGTCGCCACCGAGCGCACGTCTAGTGGAGGATGGCCAGTGGACCGTTACCCGTTGGTTGCCGAGCACGGGCTGATCGGAGACCTGCAGACCGCGGCGTTGGTCAGCACCGACGGGACCGTGGACTGGTTCTGCTGTCCGCGTTTCGATTCCCCGAGCGTGTTCGCATCCCTGCTCGACCGGGACAAGGGCGGCCGCTTCCGGATCGCGGCCGACAGCGACGACTGCGTCGTCAAGCAGCTGTACTTCCCGGACACCGCGATTCTGATCACGCGGTTCATGACCCCGGACGGCGTCGGCGAAGTGATCGACTTCATGCCGATCCAAGACCCCCGCAACGCCAGCGACCGCCACCGGCTGGTGCGGGCGGTGCGTTGTGTGCGTGGACAGATGCGGTTCGTGCTCGAGTGCTCGCCGCGGTTCGACTACGGCCGACAGCGCCATGACCTCGAGGTCACGGAGGAAGGCGCCGTCTTCCGCACGCCTGAGCTGCAGCTGACTCTTCACGGCCCGGCCGGACTGGAGCGCGACGGCGACGACGTGCGTGCCACGATGACCCTGGAGGCGGGGGACGTCGACGGGGTGGTGCTGGAGGCGGCCGCCGACACCACTCCCCGTCATCTCTCGCCGGCTGAACTCCTGGCGATGTTCGACGAGACAGCGGTGTTCTGGCGGAAGTGGCTGGCCGGCTCGACCTATCGCGGCCGTTGGCGGGAGATGGTCCATCGCTCAGCCATGACGCTGAAGCTCCTGACGTACGCCCCCACCGGTGCCCTGGTGGCGGCCCCGACTGCCGGACTCCCCGAGCAGGTCGGTGGTGAGCGCAACTGGGACTACCGCTACACGTGGATCCGCGACGCCTCCTTCTCGGTCCATGCACTACTCGGCCTGGGGTTCACCGAAGAGGCCGCCGACTTCATGCGCTGGCTGGCCGACCGTGTGGAAGCCCAGGCCGATCCGGGATCCGGACCGCCACTGCGCATCATGTACCGGATCGACGGCTCCCCCGACCTGGACGAGGAGAGCCTGGACCACCTCGAGGGCTACCTGCAGTCCACGCCGGTGCGGATAGGCAACGGCGCCTCAGGCCAGTTGCAGCTCGACATCTACGGCGAGATGCTGTACGCGATATGGCTGGCCGACCGGCAGGGGATCCAGGTCGGGCAGGCGGGCTGGGCAAAGCTCAGCCAGATCGCGGACTGGCTGAGCGAGCACTGGGACCAGCCCGACGAGGGCATCTGGGAGACCCGCGGCGGCCGGCAGAACTTCACGTATGGCCGACTCATGTGCTGGGTCGCGCTGGATCGCATGGTGCGTCTCGCGCGAGCGCATGGCAGACCCGCCGACCTGACCCGTTGGATCACCGAACGTGACCGCATCTACGGCTGGATCATGGACGTCGGCTGGAACACTGAACGCGGCGCTTTCACCCAGCATGACAAGTCCGACGTTCTGGATGCAGCGTTGCTGATGCTCCCTCTGACGGGCTTTGCAGTCCCGGCAGACCCCATGTGGCTGTCCACGCTCGAGGCCATGGAAGATGAGCTGGTCTCCGACAGTCTGGTCTACCGCTACAACCCCAGCGCGTCCCCTGACGGGCTGCGCGGCGAAGAGGGCACGTTCTCCATCTGCACCTTCTGGTACGTGGATGCCCTGGCTCGCTCCGGCCGACTGGAACAGGCACGGCTGACGTTCGAGAAGATGTTCACCTACGCCAACCACCTCGGGCTTTATGCCGAGGAGATCGGGCTGACCGGCGAGCAGCTCGGCAACTTCCCCCAAGCGTTCACTCACCTGTCCCTGATCAACGCCGCCCTCAACCTCGACCACCGACTCGATCACGGCACGGGCCAAGACCCTCTACGCCACTCCGGCGGGCTTGCCCACGACTGACGTCAGACTCGCAGGACGATCCGGCGACAACGCCTCACGATGAGAGGCGAGGCGTTGATCATGTCGCCGGTCCTGTACGGCTCCTCATCCGGCGAAGGTGACGCTGCTGGGTGGCCGGGTCGGCTGACCGCGGCTTCTCATCCCAGGTGGGTGAGGTCGCCCAGCCGTCGCTGCGACAGGCTGGGCACATCTCGATCCCCGCGCACACCCGCGCGCGTGGGGCAGTTTCCCGGACACCGGGCCGGTGTTCGGGCGTCACCGAGGAGTGGCCATGTCCTTCTGGGACATCGTGTGGTTCATCATCTTGTCGTACGCCCTCGTCGCCTACCTCATGCTGTTGTTCTCACTCATCGGAGATCTCTTCCGCGACCGCGACACCAGTGGTTTCGTGAAGGCGCTCTGGTTTATCGCGTTCATTTTTGTTCCGTTCCTCAGCGCCATGGTTTACCTGATCGTGCGGGGCAAGGGCATGGCGGAACGCTCCGTGCGCCGCATGGAGGTCGCCAAGGCCGAGCAGGACCGCTACATCCAGCAGGTCGCGGGGCAGCCGTCTCCAGCCGCGCAGATCGCCGAGGCCCAGCAGCTCCGAGACGCCGGCGAGATCACCGCCGACGAGTTCGCCACGCTCAAGTCCCGGGCCCTGGCCGTCTAGGCCAATTCGTCACCTTGAGCACAGTAACGTCGGCCCTGGGCTGCCTTGGCGTGGGCGGCAAGCCGGTCACTCTCGGCGAACACGGCGATCAACGGGGTCGGGATGTCGGCCGCTGGTGCCTTCCACCGGTCGAGCCTGCCCGTGGTGACGGAACTCGGACGGGGATGAGGAAGGTCGTGAAGGCGACCAGACCCAGGGAGGCGTGGTACGCGGGCCGCGAGGACTTGGCGGGTGTCGAGATCTCTACGACGAGAGGTGGCGGGACAAGGTGGAGCGGACTGGGGTGTCCGTCCTTGTGGCGGTGGTAGCGGCGGTAGCGGTATCCGCTGCGGCTTGCGGCTCGAGCGACGATGAGGGCGGCGAAGAGACCAGCGCCGAAGCGTGGGCGGACGACGTGTGCTCGTCGGTCTCCTCCTGGGATAGCGCCGTGACGCAAGCTGGCTCGACGCTGCGCGATCCCAGGGACCTGAGTGTGAATGAGGCCAGGGACGCGGTTGGTGATGTGGTGGACGCAACCAGCACCCTCGTCACGGAGGTTTCCGACCTTGGCCCGCCTGATACCGAGGCCGGCGAGGACGCTCAAGCGCTGCTCGAGACCCTGGCCGACGACTTGGAGGCGGAGGCAGATGTCCTGAGCGATGCGATGGACACAGATGCCGACACAGCCAGCGAGCTTCTGGCGGATACGTCGACCATCACTGGGGCACTGTCCACGATGAGTGCGGACATCCGGACGACGCTCGAGGGCATCGAAGGCCTCGACGGGGCAGCAGAGCTGCAGGACGCTCTCGCCGGCTCCGAGAGTTGCCAGCAGGTGGGCGTCAACTGACATACGCATGGCGGATGGAACTGAACGCAGCGAGGAAGGGACGCGTCAGATGGCGCACGAAGAGCGAGATGTGGAACGGATGTACTCGACCCATGAGGTCGTGGCCAAGCTTCGGCGCCTCGCGGACGCCTTGGAACAGGACAGGCCGTTCCGGATCCAGGTCGCGGGAGAACGGATCCGGGTTCCTGCGCGCGCCCAGTTCTCCATCGAGCATGAGCGCGGCCACGACGAGGAAGAGATCGAGTTCCAGCTCAAGTGGCCGCTCGAACCGGAATCCGCGGAGGATCCTGACTCGGACGCGCTCGTCTAGGTCGGCGATCTGGCGCGTCCAGGTCGGGCACTGGATGTCGCCGGAAATCGGCCAGGTCAAGTGGCGGCTCAGGACCCGAGGATCTGCTGCTTCTGCGCGGCGAACTCCGCCTCGGTGAGTACGCCCTGCTCCTTCAGCTGCGCGAGATCCTTGAGCTGGTCCAGCTTGCCCTGCATGTCCCCACCCTGCGCCGACGGCTGTGGGGCAGCCTCGACGGGCTGCTGCTGGGAGGCCTGCTGGTTCTGCTCGGCCCAGCGGCCGGCTTGGCGTCGTGAGACGCGGTTGGAGACAGCAGTTGCCGTCCCTGAAGCCACGGCCACGCGGGCCACTCCGCGCAGGAGTCCAGGCATGGTATCGGTCCCTTCGTCAGGCTGTTGGGTTGGTCAGCCGTTGAGGCGGGCTGTTGGCATGGGATCGGACCCTGCCTCCGCAGCGTCAACAGCGGCCAGCAGCGCTTGAACGGGAATCCGTCCATGGGCGACCAGCTGGCCGCCACCCCGCCGGAGCTCGGAAGCGAACGGCGCCGCCCACGCGTTCTCGAAGATGAGGATCCCCGCGGAACTGCCCGGTTCCAGCACGCCACCGGCCTCGGCGATGTCGTCGTCGCCGAGCAGCCCGGAGGCAGCTCCCTTGAATACGGAAAGATCAAGTTCGCCGTCGCCATCCAGGTCGGCGATCTCCATCCCTCTGACGGTGCCGTCAAGGTCCTTCTTGACGAAAACCAGATCGAGGATCCGGATGATCCCCTTCTCGACGAGCTCGACCAGCATCGGCAGACCCTTCCCGGTCATCCGGCTGCCAGGAAACTCAACCACCAGGTAGTCGATCGGGCCCAACTCGTCACCATCGTGTGCCATGGGAGCTCCTCGGGTGTCGTCTCCACATCCGCAGCGGCCATCGCGCTTCGGTGCTGCGGCGTCAACTAGGCGCCTATGAACTGCGCGCGGGTCTAGGCTACGGCGGAAGGTCGTCGGGACGCCTCCCCCAGAACGGGTGAGGCGGCAGCAGTCGCGCACTCCCCATGGTGGACGGTTCGGTGGCGCTGCTCCGAGACGAGCACGTCCTCGGCCATGATCCGCTGGCAGCGCTCGGCCCTGCCCAGGCCGGTAGCCCGGCGGCAGGCCCGTCCCTGCCGCGCAGGGCCTGCCCTTAGCGAACCGTTGACCCAGCCGGCCTGTCATCACGTCCTACCCCGCAACACCTCGTCCGATGTCATCTGCGGGCCGTTCACGGTGAGCGCCCAGATCACCAGGACGTCGAGCAGGATCGTCAGCACAGACCAGGTCGGGAACGCTGGGAGGAACAGCATGTTGACCCACGCACTGATTCCGGCCAACACGACGCTCAGGATCCGCGCCCACCGGCGTCCGGCGAGCAGCCCCATGCCGACGCCCCAGAGCATCAGGCTGAGGATCAGGTGCGCCCAGCCCCAGGCTGCGAAGTCGACGGAAATGGCCAACCCGGACGGATGCACGTGAAAGTAGTTCTCGTCCAACAGCACCAGCATGCCTTGTATGACGTGGGAAGTTGCGAGCAGCGCCATCATGGCGACCGCAAACATGGCTCACCCTTCCCACGGCAGGAAGTAACGACTCCGCTCGTCGGGCAGCACGCGCGCGAACATTCGCGCTCCGACTCCATGCGATGTGAGATGTCCCTCCCGCGGATGAGGCGACCCATAGCAGGCATGGTCGGGCACCACGTCAACCGAGGGATCACCCGGTTCGGATGATCGACGAGCGAGGCATGCAATGACTCCCGGTTCTTGAGACTTCGAGGGACATTCACCGGGTAAGGGACAAGTGGTCCGACATCACGCTGTCTTGGCCGGTGTGGATGTGGCTGGACCGGTGGAAGAGCCAGATCGCGAGCCAACCGATTCCCGCAGCCATGGTGACGAGTCCAAGGTCCAACGCCGCCTCGGGCACGAAAGCTCGCAGCGCGACCGGTATGGCTCCGACCGCGTACAGGAACAGCGGTGCGGTAGGAACCTCACCAGTTCGGAGCATCGCGGTGACATAGGCGAGAGTGCCCAACAGGAACGAGACGGATGCCGCTGTCAGGGCGACGCCCAGCCAGGATCTGGGCGAGCGGAGCAATGAGCTGGGTGAGGGGGGACGTCGAGATGACCTCCGCACGCTTGGCGGCGTTGATGAGCAGGATGACCGCGCTTCCACAGCCCGCGGCTGCACCGACGCGATAGATCGTTGCGGGAATGGGATGAGACATGGGTTCCTCCGATTGTTCGAGTGGTGGCAGTCCCGGGCGGGTGGCCGCGGGCTGGTGATCAAAGTCCCGAGGACTCTGGGCCCGCGTCGCACACGACGTAGGCCGACGGTCACGGGGCAGCGCGGTCTACCCCGAGTTGCCGCCCGCGTGGCCGGCCGAGTCCGTGCTCGTGACCGAGACGAGAGTGGCGCCGATATCGCGCACCTTGGCGAGTAAGCCGTGCAACGCAGCTTGGTCGGTGACTGAGCCGCGCAGGGTGGTCGTGCCGTCGTCTTCGCGGGTCAGGTCCATGTCGCCGAACCAGGTCGACCAGTGCTCGTCGAGGTGGCCTACGATCCGGAGCTCGTAGCGGGCGCACCCGGAGGGTTCCCGCTGTCGGTTCATCGTGCACCCGCCAGCGCAGCGGGTGGGCGAGCAAGGCGCACTGTGTCTACCGCGCCGGCGGGCGGGGTCATCCGGTGCCCGCTGTGGTGAGGGTCGGAGCGTCGTCAGTGGTCGGCAGCGTCGCGGTCTCGGAACGCGCGGCGAGCCACAGCGAGCACCCGAGGCCGATCATGGCGATGGCGTTGGGGAAAGCCAGGAACCGGTAGAACGCGTCGGGCAGAACGGCGAGCGTGACGGTCAGCAGGCTGCCAAGGGCGAGGAGTGCGGCCGCCCAGCGGGCGAGGACGCGGGCCCGGAACAGCGCGATGCCGAAGATCAGACCGCCACCCAGGAAAGCGATCCCGGAGACATTGAGCGCCACCTGCAGCAGGCCGATGTCCCCGGTGACACTTCCGTTGGTGGCCGCGGCGAGGACGTCGTTGACATAGCCGGGGTCGGACTCAGCGATGGAGGGGAGAACGTACGCAGAGACGAAGGCAGTGCTGATGATGGTGAGGTACCCGGCGCCGAAGAGGAGGTACCCCACAACGCCGAGCAGACCGGTCTGCCTCACCTGGCGCAGGTACATGCCGGTGATCCCCACCAGGGCGAAGGCGGCCATCAGCACCTTCGCAGAGTTGCGCACAACCCACTCGGTCGTGGTGGCGGCGGTGGCGTCTGAGTGTGGGTGGCCGATCTGGACGCCGATGAAGATCACCCCGGCGGCAACGGCGGCGACTCCGGCCGACCGGAAGAGCGTGGCGGGAGTGATGGTCATGTCCGATTCCTTTTCGAGTCAGTCCGTGACGGATCTCGCGGGGATGACCGGAACCTAGGAGCCGACCGGGTGACCCGGCGTCCCCACATGTGGTGACTGACGTGGTGACACCGGGATGTGGGCTGGAGCAGCCCTCGTTCGCAAGCGCGACGCACGGCGGCAGTCCTCGTCCTGGCGTCCAGCTTGGTGCGGATCATAGAAGCAGCGGGGCAGCACGGGCGAAGTTCAGCAACGTACCGGCGCCCGGAGCGGACGGGCTCACCGGACCCGTGTGACACGCAGGATGACGCCGGCCCCGATGAAGGCGAACATGCCGGCGACGGCGTAGAGCACGGCGTAGCTGCCGCTGCTCACGGCGAGGATGGCAGGAGCGACGGCCGGTGCGATCGAGGACGGCAGAGCGCCGGCGATGTTCATCACGCCGAGGTCCTTGGCGTTGTCGGCATGGTCGGGCAGCACGTCGGCGACGAGGGCGAGGTCGACGGCTGTGTAGAGCCCGAAGCCGAGTCCGCCGATGGCCATCCCGGTCACGAAGCCGTCGAGGGTGTCCGCGACGGCGATCAGGCACATCGAGACGCCGAACACGAACGACGCGGCGCTGACGAAGACCTTGCGACGACCCGTCCGGTCGGAGAGCCACCCGCCGAGCAGGGATGCGACGACGATGGCGGTCGACATGGCGAGGGTGCCGACGAAGAGCTGCCGCGGCACCTCGTCCTCGGCGCTGCCGACCCGCTCCAACAGGTAGTAGACCTGGTAGGTGGTGAGGAAGGTGAAGGCGAGGACGAACATGAAGCGGCTGGCGAACGCCCACCCGAAGTCGGGGTTCCTCCACGGGTTGACATAGAACGCGCTCGCGAGCTCGTGCACCGACCAGACCGGCCGGTCCTCCCTGGCGAGCCGCCGGTCCTCCAGCGTGGCTGCGAACAGCAGGATGAAGAGTCCCCCGATCGCGCACGGGACCAGGAACATGGCGAGCTCGTCGCCGGTGAACAGCTGCACGACGAAGGTGCCGCACACCGACGCGATGGGCAGGCAGATGCCCAAGACACCCGAGACCAGGCCGCGTTGGGCGACCGGGACCTGGTCGGGCAGCACGGCCACCAAAGCGGCGAGCAGGGCGTTGAAGAACAGCTGGGCGATGCACCAGCCGACAAGGACGATGGGAATGCTCGGTGCCACGGCAACGACGAGGACTCCGAGGGACCCACCGAGCAGGCCGACGACCATCCAGGGCCGTCGCATGCCCAGGCGTGAGGTGGTGCGGTCGCTCATCTTGCCGAAGAAGGGGTTGGCGAAGATGGCGAGCAGTGCACCCGTCCCGGCCACCAGCGAAAGGCTGTTGGGTGCCCGGTCGATCCCGACGAGCGCATTGACCTTCAACGACAGCGAGACCAGCAAGGGGGCGAGAAAGAGCAGGATTGCGCCCATATAGGCACCGGCGTAAAGCGCGATGAAGCCCCAGCCAACGCGGTCCGGTCCGGCCGGGTCGGGCGTAGCACCGGCGGCGGGGATGACGCCCATGGGACCAGCGACGTCGGGCACTGCGCCCTCCTCGATGCGATACGCCTTGCATGGCCCCGCGACGACGGGGAGCCGGCCGAACCGGTGGTTCGACGTCAGGACGGCTGCGGCGGGGTCTAGTCTGCAGCAGGCGGCGCAGGGACGGGGCAACCAGCATGCTCCCTCTACATGGCGCGTCGCAACGGGAGACGGTGATGCCAGCTCCGCTGCTCGACACCAAGCTCTTCCTGCCGGTGCCACGAGGCGGCGTGGTGCCGCGTCCGCGGCTCAGTCGGCGCCTGGAGCGGGGCGCCGCCGCGAAGCTGATGCTCGTCTCCGCACCGGCCGGCTTCGGCAAGACGACCCTGCTTGCGGCCTGGCTGGCTCAGGGAGCGGGTCGGCCGGTCGCGTGGCTGTCGCTCGACGAAGGCGACAACGGTCCCGAGACCTTCTGGACCTATGTGATCGCCGCGCTGCGGACTGTGGTGCCCGATATCGGCGAGAACGAGCTCGCACTGCTGGCCTCGTCACAACCGCCGCCGATCCACCTCCTGCTCACGACGCTGCTCAACGACCTCAGCGCGCTCGAGACCGACGTCGTGCTGGTGCTCGACGACTACCACCTCATCGAGTCCCGCGACGTCCATGACTCGATGGCGTACCTGCTCGACCACATGCCCCCGCGCCTGCATGTGGTGATCGCGAGCCGCGCTGACCCGGCGGTACCACTGGCGCGGCTGCGCGCGCGTGGGGAGCTGGTCGAGGTCCGCGCTGCCGAGCTGCGATTCACGGCCCAGGAGGCAGCCGCCTACCTCAACGGGGAGATGGGCCTGCAGCTGACGGCGCACGACGTAGCAGCGCTGGAGGAACGCACCGAAGGGTGGATCGCTGCGCTCCAGCTCGCCGCACTCTCGATGCAGGGACGCGACGACGCTGCCGGTTTCATCGCCGGCTTCGCCGGCGACGACCGCTACATCGTCGATTACCTGGCCGAGGAGGTCCTTCAGCGCCAGTCGGGACGGGTCCGGGACTTCCTGCTGCACACCTCCCTGCTGAGCCGGCTCAACGGCCCGCTGTGCGATGCCGTCACCGCGCAAGGTCGCGGCCGGGCCATGCTCGAGACTCTCGACCGGGGCAACCTGTTCCTTGTCCCGCTCGACGACAGACGCGAGTGGTATCGCTACCACCACCTCTTCGCCGACGTGCTGAGGGCCCGGCTGTCCGACGAGTCACCCGACCTCGTCCGGGAACTGCATCGGCGGGCGAGCGAGTGGTACGGCGACCACGGCGAACGGTCCGAGGCGATCCGGCATGCGGTGGCGGGTGAGCACTTCGACACAGCGGCGGACTTGGTGGAGCTGACGTTGCCGGCCCTCCTGCGGGACCGACAGGAGACCACTCTGCGTGGCTGGCTCGAGCTGCTGCCCGAGGAGGTCCTGAGGGATCGGCCCGTGCTCAGCAACGGCTACGCCGCCGCCCTGCTGTCGACCGGAGAGGTCGAGGGAGTCGAGCGGCACCTGCGGGACGCGGAGCGCTGGCTCGACGGCGCGGCTCAGAGCCACCGGGTCGACGAGCCGCCCACCCGTAAGGTCGTCGCTTACGACGAGCTCGACCGACTGCCGGCGGGAATCGCCGTCCATCGTGCGGGACTGGCGATGGCCCGAGGCGATCCCGCCAGCACGGTCACCCACGCCCGACACGCGCTCACGCTGCTACCGGACGGCGACGACGTCGGACAGGGGGCAGCCACCGCGCTGCTCGGGCTCGCGTCGTGGGCGGGTGGAGATCTCGAGGCGGCCCATGCGGCCTACACCGACTGCGTGGCGTGCATGCTCCGAGCGGGACACCTCTCCGACGTCCTCGGCTGCTCGATCACCCTCGCGGACCTCCGGATCACCCAGGGCCGGCTCCGCGACGCGGTGCGCACCTTCGAACGAGCCCTTGAGCTCGCCCGCGAGCACGAGGGCCCTGTGCTGCGCGGCACGACGGACATGTACGTCGGGATGAGTGCGCTCCACCGCGAACGCAACGACCTCGATGCCGCCAGGCAGCTCCTGACTCGGTGCGAGGAGCTGGGCGAGCACAACGGGCTGCCGCAGAACCGGTACCGCTTCCGGGTCGCGAAGGCCCGACTCAGGGAAGCTGAAGGAGACCTGGGAGGCGCTCTGGACCTGCTGGACGACGCGGAGCGCGTCTACGTCGCGGACTTCTCGCCCGACGTGCGCCCGGTCCCGGCGCTTCGAGCGCGCACCTGGCTCCGGCAGGGACGGGTCGACGACGCCCTCGCGTGGGCCCGCGACCGAGGCCTGTCGGTACGCGACCAGCTCAGCTATCTGCGTGAGTACGAGCATGTCACCCTCGCCCGGGCCCACCTGGCCGGTCACGAGGCAGAGCGCCCCGAGCACACCCTCGAGGAGGCGACCGAGCTGCTCCGGCGTCTCCTGCACGCCGCCGAGGCCGGCCGCCGGAACGGCAGCGTCATCGAGATCCTGGTGCTGCTGGCGCTCGCGGCTCGTATCCGCGGCGACTCCGTGGCTGCTTCGACGTCGCTGGAACGCGCCCTGACGCTGGCCCGACCGGAGGGCTACGTGCGCATGTTCGTCGACGAGGGCCCGCCGATGGCGGCTCTGCTCGAAGCGGCTGCAGAACGCGGGTCCAACACCGGCTATGCCCGTCGCCTGCTGACTGCCCTCGGCGCAGCCAGGGGGCCGGCGCCGGCGAGGCAGGGGCTGGTCGAGCCGCTGAGCGAGCGGGAGCTCGATGTTCTCCGTCTGCTGCGGAGCGAGTTGGGCGGACCGGACATCGCCCGCGAGCTGGTCGTGTCCCTGAGCACCGTGCGGACCCACACCAGCCACATCTACGCGAAGCTCGGGGTGAACAACCGCCGGGCGGCCGTCCGCCGAGCCGAAGAGCTCGACCTCATAGCACGCACACCCGACCGCCGACCCGGACCAGTCGTCACACCCGACGAGTAGGACTCGACGGCGACCCGCTGAGCCGGCGCAGCCCGCAGGCCAGCCCGGCCAGCGCAAGCTCATCACCTGAATCATCACGTGTGATGATCCCCGCTCATCACATCCGCTCCTAGCTTCCGCCTATGAGCGACACACACCCATCGCCGGACAGGTCCCACGAGGCGGTGCACTACACCATCCGGCTCAGGGGACACCTCGCCAGCCGATGGCAGGCCTGGTTCGACGGGCTGACCCTCACCTGTGACAGCGACGGCACCACCCTCATCTCGGGCCCCGTCCTCGACCAGGCCGCGCTGCACGGCCTGCTGCACAAGGTCCGTGACACCGGGCTGCCCCTGGTCTCGGTCGTCCAGGTCGACCCCACCTGGGCCACCCCCAACCACCCAACGCACCGAGCAACCGACTGAAGGAGACCGACATGACCACCGTGCAACGCACCCCGGCCAATGGATTCGAGCGCGCGCCAATGGACCCGCTGCGGAGAACCGCCCTGATCGTCGGCTGGCTGTTCATCATCACCTACGTCACGTCCATCGCCTCCAAGATCGCCTTGTACCCGCCGCTGTTCGAGGGCGACTACATCACCAGCCCCGGACAGGACACCCGGGTGCTGTGGGGCGCGCTGTCAGAAGCCATGCTGATCATCGCCAACATCGGTACGGCCACGGCCATGTACACGGTCATCAAGCGGCGGTACCCCAACCTCGCGATCAGCTACGTGGCCGCGCGCATCATGGAGTCCGTCTTCATCGGCGTCGGCATCCTGAGCGTCCTCGTGATGGTGACCTTGCGGCAGGACTACGCCGGCAGCGACGGCGCCGCAGCCGGTCTGACGGTTGTTGGCGACGCATTCGTCTCGCTCCAGGAGTGGACCTTCGCCCTCGGCCCGAACTTCGTCGTCGGTGTCGGGAACGGCTGCATCCTCGGCTACATCATGTACCGGACCGGCCTGGTTCCCCGCCGGCTGGCGGTGCTCGGCCTCATCGGAGGACCGCTGCTCATTCTGTCCGGCTCGGCCGCGATGCTGGGATTGATCGAGCTCGACGGGACCTGGCAGGTGCTCTCAGCCATCCCTGAGTTCTTCTGGGAGCTCGGCTTCGGGGTGTACCTGATCGTCAAGGGATTCAAGCCCTCACCCAGCACCGCTGGGCTGGTGGACGCACGATGATCACCGTCCAGTCGGTCACCCGGACCTACGGCCCCTTCACCGCCGTCGACGACGTCACCTTCACCGCACAGCCAGGACGCGTCACGGGATTCCTCGGTCCCAACGGCGCCGGCAAGTCGACCACCATGCGGATCATCGTCGGACTCACCCGAGCCACGTCGGGAACCGCCACCGTCGCCGGACACCGCTATCTGGACCTGCCCAACCCCGGCCTGGAGGTCGGCGTCCTCCTCGATGCCTCCGCCCAGCACGCCGGCCGCACCGGCCGGGAGATCCTGACCATCGCCCAGCGGTTCATGGGTCTCCCCCGGCGTCGGGTCGAGGAGATGCTGGACCTGGTCTCGCTCACTCCGGAGGAGGCCTCCCGGCGGGTCCGGGACTACTCGCTCGGAATGCGGCAACGTCTTGGGATCGCGACCGCACTGATCGGCGACCCCGAGGTGCTCATCCTCGACGAGCCAGCCAACGGTCTGGACCCGGGCGGCATCCGGTGGATGCGTGGGCTGCTCCGCGACTACGCCGACCGCGGCGGGACTGTGCTGCTCTCCTCCCACCTACTGCACGAGATCGAGGTGATCGCCGACGACCTCGTGGTGATCGGTAACGGCCGGATCGTGGCCCAGGGCGCCAAGAGTGACCTGCTCCGGTCCGCCGGATCCGTCGTCCGGTCAACCAGGTGCGAGGTCCTCGCCCAGGCCCTCGTCGAGTCCGGAGTCTCCTTCTCACCCGTCGGCGACGACGGTCTCCTGGCCCAAGCCGACACCTCGCAGGTCGGCGAGATCGCCTTCGCGGCCGGCGTACCGGTCACGGAGCTGCGCCCCGCTGACGGAGGTGGCCTGGAGGAGATGTTCCTCGAGCTCACCGCCGGCTCCCGACGCGAGACCACCAGTCATGCCCAGCCCGAAGGAGCGCTCACATGACCAGCCTCGACACCCCCCCTGAAACCCGGACGGGAGCCGAAGATGGGCGCCTGAGCGGACGCACTCCGGCCGGACAGACCCTGAGTGGACGAACTCCGACAGGGCACCATCCGACCGGGCACCGCGGGATCCCGCTGAGCCGGATCACCGGTACCGAGCTGCGCAAGATGTTCGACACCCGGTCGGGGTTCTGGCTGATGGCGAGCATCGCCATCCTGGCTGTGCTCGCCACGACGGCAGTGATCCTCTTCGCGCGTCACGACGACATGACCTACGACTCGTTCGCGGCCGCGATCGGTATCCCGATGACCGTGATACTCCCCATTGTCGCGATCCTTTCGGTGACCAGCGAGTGGACCCAGCGCAGCGGCCTCACCACGTTCACCCTGGTGCCCCACCGTGGCCGGGTAGTTGCAGCCAAAGCGGTCTCGTGCGTCACCATCGCAGTCGTCTCCATTCCCCTCGCCTTCGGCATCGGTGCCCTCGGCAACCTCCTCGGCACGGCGATCGCCGGGGTCGAACCTGTCTGGGACGTCACGCTGAGCGACATGCTGCACATCGCGCTGGCCAACGTGCTCGGCATGGCGGTCGGCTTCATGCTCGGCGTGGTCGTCCGCAACACCCCCGGCGCACTCGTGGCCTACTTCCTCTACTCGTTCCTGCTGCCCGGGCTGTCCCTGCTGCTGGCTGCCTCGCAGGAATGGTTCCGCGACCTCCAGCCCTGGGTCGACTTCGACTTCTCGCAAAGCGTCCTGTTCGACGGTGCCCTCAGCGCGCAGCAGTGGGCCCACCTGGGCGTCACCACGGTGATCTGGCTGCTCATCCCCCTGTCCGTCGGCCTCGCCCTCGTGGTCCGGGCAGAGGTCAAGTAGCAGACCAGAGAACCGCAAGCCGGGGGCTGCTGCTTCGTCGACGTAGTGCTCGCACTCAGCTCACCACTCGCGGCTGAGGATCGCGAAGAGGAGGTCGTCGGACCATTCACCCTTCGACCACGTGCTCTCCACCAGGTGCCCCTCCCTACGCATCCCCACAGCCTCAAGCACCCTGGCAGAGGGCGCGTTGCGGGTATCGCAAGAGGCCACCACCCGGTGCTTGCCGAGCTGACCGAACAGGTACCGCAGGAGCAATGAGACAGCCGCGCGCGCGTAGCCGCGTCCCTGGTGCTCGGGAGCGATCGTGAACCCGATCTCCACGGTCCGAGCCTCGTGCGCCTGTGGCGCAAAAGCACAGTCACCGATCAGCGAACCGTCCTCGGTTCGAGCGACCGCGATCTGTAGCCAGTCTCCGGGCACATCGGCCTGGGCCGTCGCCATGGTGGTCACAAACTCCCTCGCCTGCTCCATCGGGTACGGCGCATTCCACCCCTGGTACCGCGCTACCCCTGGGTCCGACCTGTACCTGGCAAAGGCTTCGACGTCGGACTCCCGGAAGCGGCGAAGGTAGAGGCTAGCTCGTCACTTCTCCAGCGCGCGTCGGGCCAACGCGGCCGCGCCCTCGGCGCCGGGTTGGGCGAGGTCAGTGGCAGTGAGGCGCTCATGGTGCTTTCGCTTCGCGTCGCGGAACCACCGGCTCGCGGCCCAGCCACCGCCCATGACGACCCGCTTGTGTGACCCCGCGACGGCGTCGGACCGCGCGAGTAGCGCGGCCCCGTCCGCCGCGACCTGTCGTAGCAGGGCGGCCCACACGTCCTGCGGACCAGTACGGGACGTCAGACCGACGACGGCGTACGCGGCGTCATAGAGATCACGAAACTCGAGCTTGGCACTGGGGTCCGGAGGCGGAGGAGGGCCGTCTTCGAAACGCCGAAGGCCCTCAGCGGTGGTGACGCCGAGCAGGCCCAGCACGCGCTGGAAGGCGAAGCCGCTGCGCTGGGCGCCGAGCACCACCTGATGACGCGGCTCGGCATGCCAGCCGACGGTCTGGCCGTGCTGCACGGTGGACAGCACCTTCGACACGTCCAGTGGCGGGGTGCTGCGGACGAAGGCCTCCGCCGTGCCGCACGAGTCCCACACGTCCCCGGAACCAGCGGCAAGTGCGCCGACGGCTGCGACCAGGTGGTCCATGCCGGCGGAGACGACGAGCGCTCCGGCGAGTCTCGCCGGTGCGCCCGGAACGTCGGTGCTGACCTGACCGCGAGCGGCGCCGGGCTCCATGATCTCCGGCATCGAGCTCGCCGGAAGACCAGTCCAGCCCACCAGCGGCGGCGCCCATGCGCGTCCCGACAGGTCCAGCCACCCAGTGCGCGCGGCCAGACTGAGGTCGAAGGCCCGGGTGCCGCCGAGCCGGAAGGCAATCCAGTCCGTCACGCTGAGGACGGAGGCGACCGTCGACAGGTCCACGCCAGCCACCGCCGCCGTGCGGACCTTGACCGCGCTGCACAGCGGCGACACCGGCAGCCCGGTGAGCGAGCTGAAGCTGTCGGGCCCGAACGTGCTGGCGAGCTGTGCCGCCTCGGCATCCCCGCGCGTGTCGTACCAGGCCACCAGCGGGGTCAGGGGCACACCGTCGTGGTCCAGCAGCACCACGCTCTCGGCGAACGACGCGATACCGACCGCGTCGACGCGCATCCCCGGCCGTGCGTCACAGGCTCGTCTCATGGCACCGAGCACGACGTCGACGAGATGCTCCGGGTCGATCTCGGCCCCGGTGGTTGTGGTCGTCCAGGGGATCGCGGACTGTGCGGCGGGTAGTGACGGTGCGCCGTCTTCCGTGACCGCGACTTTGACCGAGCTGGTACCGATGTCGACGCCCAGTACGACGCTCACTCGGTGCCTCCTGTGTCGATCCGCTGGGCCGACGTGAGGCGGCCGGCTCTCGTTGACACCGTTTACATCGCTCCTTACGGTGACGACTCCGCTCGTGCACGATGAGCCGCCATGAGGTGTGCATGTCTGTCTACCGCATCAACCGGTTGTTCAACGGCGCGTCGGGACGGTGCCTCGACGTGGCGGTGGACCACGGCTTCTTCGGTGAGCCCGCGTTTCTCGCGGGGATCACCGACATGGCCCGGACGGTGGACGTGCTCTGTGACGCGGCACCCGACGCCGTTCAGCTGACCGTGGGACAGGCGCGCCATCTGCAGAGCCGTCCCGGCAAGGACAAGCCCGCGCTGGTTCTGCGCTCCGACGTCGCGAACGTGTACGGGCCCGAGCTGCCGTCATCGCTGTTCAGCCTGGCCATAGAGGCGGCAGCCGAGACCGCCGTGCGACTGGATGCGGTCTGCCTGGTGGTGAACGTCTTCGACATTCCGGGCCAGCCGGATCTTCGTCGCCAGTGCCTGGAGAACGTGGTCCGGCTCCAGCGCACGTGTGAGCCGCTCGGCATGCCGCTCATGGTGGAACCCCTGGTGATGAAGGCGGACAACGACGGCGGCGCCTACCAGGTCGACGGAGACGCGGAGCGCATCACGGCGCTGGTGCGTCAGGCCGTCGAGCTCGGCGCGGACCTCATCAAGGCGGACCACACCGATGACCCGCACGACTACCACCGGGTGATCGAGGTCGCCGGCCTCGTCCCCGTGCTGGTGCGCGGCGGCGGAAGGGTGCCCGACCGTCAGCTCCTGCAACGCACGAGCGACGTGCTGGAGCAGGGAGCCACCGGCATCGTCTACGGCCGCAACATCATCCAGCATCACGACCCCGCCGGCATCACCCGCGCGCTCATGGCGGTGCTGCACGACCAGGTGACGGTCGACGAGGCACTCACCCACGTCCGTCCAGCGTCGTGAGCACGCCACAGCCGGTCCGCATCGGCGTCGTCGGGGCCGGCCTCATGGGCAAGGAGCTCGCCGGGGTGGTGGGCCGCTGGGCCACGCTGACCGACTCCCCGGTCGTGCCAGAGCTGACCGCTGTCTGCGACGTCGTCGAGGCGGCACGCGATTGGTTCCGGCGGGTCCCGACGGTGCGCACGCTCACCGACGACTATCGGGTGCTGCTGGAGCGCGACGACGTGGACGTGCTCTACCTCGCGGTCCCCCACCATCTGCACCAGCGCCTCTACCTCGATGCCGTCGAGGCTGGCAAGGACTTCCTCGGCGAGAAGCCCTTCGGTATCGACCCGCAGGCGGCGGGCGCCATCGCGCACCGCGTCGGTTCGAGCGACGTGTTCGTCCGCTGCTCCAGCGAGATGCCCTTCTTCCCCGGCGCCCAGCGGGCCATCCGCATGATCGCCTCCGGAGCTCTCGGCAGGCTCGTGGACGCCCAGTTCTGCTTCCTGCACTCCAGTGACCTCGACGTCGCCAAGCCGGCCAACTGGAAGCGGCAGACCGCGACCTGCGGTCAGATCGGCGTGATGGGTGACCTCGGCATGCACGTGTTGCACGTGCCGCTGCGCCTGGGGTGGCAGCCCATGACCGTGTTCGCACAGCTGCAGGACCTTGTCCCGGTTCGCCCCGACGGGCGCGGCGGGATGACGGCCTGCGACACGATCGACAACGCCATGCTCGCCTGCCGGGCCGTGGACGACACCGGGGAGTTTCCGCTGGCGCTGGCGACCAAGCGGATCGCCCCCGGCGAGATGAACACCTGGTCCCTGCGCGTGATGGGCATGTCCGGCGGAGTCGAGTTCTCCACCCGCAACCCACAGGTGCTGCGCGTCATGGCGGTGGTCGACGGCGAGCAGGTCTGGCAGGAGGTCCAGGTCGGCAGCCAGTCCAGCGCCCCGACCGTCACCGGGGCGATCTTCGAGTTCGGGTTCGCCGACGCACTGCTGCAGATGTGGGCGTCCTACCTCAGCGAACGGGCTGGCGCGCTCGGCGACGGGTTCGGCTGCGTCACACCGCAGGAGGCCCTGGCCAGCCACCTCGTGTTCGACGCCGCACTCCGGTCCAGCGCCGAGGAGCGCGCCGTCGCAGTGCCCTCGAGCCACGGCCCGCTGCGCCGTCACGGACCAGACGACGTCCTCGGGGTCATCGGCCGTTGATGGATGCAATGCGGGCTCTGCTGGCCACCAGGCCCGCTGGCAGCGGAAAGTGCACGCTGGCAGCAGCTGTCGACCGACCGCGTCGCCTCCCGCAACCCGCGGGTGGTACGGACGACATCTCGACCACTCGGGCAGGGTGATGTGGAGCTCCGCATACCTGTGATCCACGGGTGCATGCTTGAGCCTGAGTACGACCCTGGAGGTAGTGCTGGTGTCGTTGGCCCGGATGTCACTGGAGCACCTCGTCGCCTGGTCCCTGCGCGGCGGCCCCGCGCCCGTCGAGCTCACCGACGCGGCGGTGGAGCGCATCAGTCTCGCCCAGCACCATCTGCGCCTGGCAGGTCGCTCCGGCGCTGTCTACGGGCTGACCACCGGTGTCGGCGCCCTGCGACATGTGCCCACGGCGCTGAGCACAGGCGACGGAAGCTCGTACACGCAGCGGCTGTGGCGCAGTCACGCCACGGGCTACGGCGTCACGTACGACGACGCCACAGCCCGAGCGGGGATGGCAATCCGCCTGCACCAGATCACCTCGGGGCGTTCCGGCGTGAGCACTGGTCTGGCGTCGGCCCTGGGGGCTGCTGTGGCAACGGGCGCCGTTCCGGACCTCCACCGCTGTGGCTCCATCGGTACCGGCGATCTCGTGCCTCTCGCCCAACTCGGGCTGACCCTGGTCGGGGAGCGTCCCTGGCGTGAGGGGGAGGTGGCCCCCGCACCGGTCGACGACGGCGACGCGCTGCCCTTCATGTCCAGCAACGCGCTGACGCTGGCCACGGCGGCGCTGGTACACCAGCGTCTGGTGATGCTGTCCGATGCGGCCGAGAAGGTGGTGGCGCTGTCGGCGACAGCGTTGCGGGCGTCTCTGCAGCCGTACGACCCACGGGTGCACGCTGGCCGCCCCGACGCCGCCCAGCAGGAGGTCGCACGGCGGGTCATGGCACTGCTCGCGGCCGCCGAATGGGAGCCAGCACGGTTGCAGGACCCTTTCGGCCTGCGCACCGTGCCCCAAGTCCACGCGCCGTTCGTCGACGCCCTGGCGACTACACGACAGGCGGTTCTGGTCGAGGTTGACGACTCAACGGAGAACCCCCTGGTGCCGGACGACGGCACACCGCTGCACCACGGAGGCTTCGTCACCGCCCGGTTGTCCGCGACGTTGGACGCGCTGCGGCAGGCGACGTACCCGGTGATGGCGCTGTCGGCGGCCCGGCTGTCGGCGCTGATCAACCCCTCGCTCACCGGGCTGCCCCCGTTCCTGGCCTCCGGTCCGCCGGGGAGCTCCGGCGTGATGATCCTGGAGTACCTCGCCCAGGACGCTCTCGCAAGGGCACGCATCGTCGCTTCGCCGGTCTCGACCGGCCACGCCTCGGTGTCCCTGGGACTGGAGGAGCACGCCAGCTTCTCCACCCAAGCTGCGTGGGCGTGCGAGCAGATGGTCGCGCTCGCGCCGGTGGTGCTCGGCTGCGAGCTGCTCGCGGCAATGCGTGCGATCCGCATGGGCGGAGGGCGGCTCCCGACGGGCCCCCTTCGGGACGTGTTCGTGCGGTGTGCCGCGGTCCTCAGCGATGACAGGTCCGACCGGCCCCTGACCGAGGACCTGGCTGCGGCCGCCCTGCTGGTGGAGCAAGGCTTCTGACCGGTCAGCGATCCGCTTCCACGTAGGCGAGCAGCTCGACGGGAATGCCGTCAGGGTCATAGAAGACCAGCGCACGCATTCCGAAGTCCGGCAGTGGCTGAATCGCCTCGTGATGAACCGTGGCTTGGTCCAGGTGCTGCTGCCATCTGTCGAGATCTGCGTCGGAATCGACCAGCAGTGCCACGTGGTCGAGTCCGGTCTGGCGCACCGAGAAGGGGAGTCCGGACTGCTGATCGTGGCGATGCAGCGCCCACCACACTCGCCGGTCAGGAGTTGCCAGGATGACGCCCTCGCCGCCGGCATGCGGGACCACGGTGACGCGGTCCAGACCAAGGACCTGCGTGTACCAGTCGACGCTGCGCCCAAGGTCGGTGACCGTGAGCGCCACGTGCACGATCGACGTCAGCGAACTCGCAGGGTGCGTCATCAGGCCGCTCAGGATAGCGGGGGTCGCTATGTTGCTGTGCTCAGTCGAGCCGGTATGCCGTGACCTTGAGCTCTCCGGCGACGAAGTCCACGCTGCCGGTGTGGGCGACCACCAGCCGGTTCAGATGCTCCCACTCCGGAACGGTCGTGATGAACTCGGCCGAGGCTTGGATGGTGTACGGCGCGGTCGGCCAGCTGAATCCCGGCTTGACGATGTCTGCAGGCTGCGGCGCGTTCGCCGGATCAGCCGCGATCACGAGTCCGTGAACCTCGACGGCAACCGTCTTGCCGTGGAGGGTTACCAGCTCATGGGCGGTCACCACGCCCACCCCGTCGTTGCGGATGCGGAAGTAGTCCACTCCCTCCAAGGTCGCACCGGCGAGCTCGCCGCTGACGATGCTGCCGCCGAAGTGGCCGTTCATCCGGAAGCCGTCGGCGACCACGCCGATGGGCTTGATGTCAGTGAAACCGCCGTCGAGGCGGTACAGCTCGCGGAACGCGGCCGACGGGGTTGCTTCGGTGGTTGTCGTGACATCCGCGGTGGCCTGCTCGGTGAAGATGCTCATGACAGTGCTTTCCTTCCGTGCCAGGTGTTGGTTGGTGATGCCCGGACCTTCCGGGCGGCTGTGCGGGCCGCCTGTTCGGGGCCCTTGTGCGAATCAATCGCGTGCGGGCTCAGCGGGGGCGAACTCGGCGAGCAGCGCCTCCAGCTCGGCCTGGGTGGGCGCTGGCTGCGGATCAGCCGTCCGTGCCGCCAGCAGTGAGTCGAGGCTTGGGCCGACCCGTTTCCTCACCACGGGCAAGTGGGAGGACAAGATTCCCGACGGCTGCAGGTCGCGGATTGCCTCGATCTCGCCCCGTAGCCGGTCCTCGGCTGTCAAGGTCACCCAGGGGCTGTCCGCGGTGGCCCAGGCAACCTGCGCATGGTGGAGTTGGTCCGGATCGACAGCATCGGCATCGCCCGACACGGCCGACTGGAAGTCCAAGGGAGCGCCGAAGCAGTCCGAGCTGAGAAGGGTGCCCGAGCTGTCGTCGAGGAAGCCCAGGGTCCCGGGGCTGTCGAACAGCGGCGGGCGAAGCGCGCGCAGGTTGCGGTCACCAACGTTGAGCACGTCACCGGGGCGCAGCATGCGCTGCCGGTCCATGGGTATCGGCGCCTCCGGCGCCGACCGGCCGAACGTGAGGAACGTTGCCACCACCTCTGCGCGGGGCGCCAGCTCGATCAGCTGACCCAGCGACCCGGTGTGATCGCGGTCCTCGTGAGTGAGCCAGATCCACCGCAATCGGGCGGGGTCTAGGAGACTGCCCAGCGCGTCGAGGAAGTCGTCGGAGAGCACTCCGACTCCGGTGTCGACGAGCACGGGCTCGGCTGCATCAAGGAGAAATGCATTCATGGCGATGGTGCCCATGCCCGGCACCGGCCAGTACGTGGGAATGACGTGGACGTCGCGGGCGGCCTGATACGGCTGCCCGACGAAGGGATCGTGCATGAAAGGCTCCGAACACTGGCGTCGGCTTCTTGGACACCAACAGCCTCGGCCTCCAGTGGAGTCGGCCGCGACCGTGTCGGGCACCCAGCTAACCGGATCAGGTCCGTAGTTAACGCGTGCTACGAGACCTCGCCGGAAAGGGCGCCGTCGTCCATCAGCGCGGCCAAGGCGCGGCGGTTCGGGCAGCCGGTCTTGGTGAGCAGGCTCGCGACGTGCTTCTCGACTGTTCGCGGCGAGAGCACGAGCCGTGCGGCAATCTCCGCATTGGTCAGACGCAACGCCACCAGGGTGAGGACGTCGGCCTCCCGACTGGTGACTCCGAGCTCACGCAGAGGAGGAGGCACTTGGGTCTCACCGCGCCCTCGCCGGGGCACCGGCGCACCGGCATGCTTGAGGAAGCGGCGGCCGTCTGTCGCAAGTGGCTCGTGACCACGCTCCGAGCACCACCGCACAGTGTCCTGAGCCCAACGGATCGGTTCTCCCCAGCCGTCGCGCCATGCGACGTCACGAGCGGCCCAGCGCGTGAGATGCAGGAGCCAGTCATGAGCCTCGTAGCCGGCTAGGGCATCTTCGGCTCGCTGCCACAGTTGCCGAGCAGACTCCTTGTCACCTTCGGCACCACGGGCAACGGCCTGAGCGGCGACGATGAGCGCCTTGTTGAAGCGGGTATCTGCTCCTGCGGCGGTGCTCGCTTGCTCGAGCGCTGAGACGTGGCGGGCTGGCTCGATGGCAGTGACGAGGAGGACCCAGAGCCCCCAATGCGTGAAGTGGTGGCCCGGCAGCGACTCAAGCATGCGAGCGGCTTCGTCCAGATGCCTCAACGTACCGAGCCGGTCGGCACCATGCGCCGCGCGCATCGCACGAACCCGCCCCGCCACACCTGCATGAATCGCAAGGTCGGCCTGGCCCAAGGACAGTGCCTCGTGAATAGCTTGCTCCATCGCCAAGTCGTCTCGCTCATGGGCATAGGAGCGGGCGATCGTGAGAGTGGCCCAGGGTAAGAGCGGTGAGCCGATGCGCCGCGCCAGCGCCGCCGCGCGTCCAGCAGCAGAACGGCCGGCGAGTGTCTCGTCTCTCGACACCAGCGCTTCAGCAAGGTGAAAGTCCGCGGCAGCAAGCGTGGACGGCACGCCCGTCTCGACGGCAGCCCGCCTGGCGAGTTGAAGCCGCTCAAGACGCATATTGTCCAGCAGATCGATCGTGCCCAGCTCGTGCAGCGCCCGAGCGCGCCAGATCGACAGCTTGCCCTTCTCTGCTTCCTTGAGCTCTGCGAGGAAGTGCCGTTCCGCTGCATCGATGTCGAAGCCGCGCGCAGCTCGACCCAGGATCTCATGGGCCTCGCATACTGTTTCGGACGGTGTTTCCTGAGCGTCCCTCACGACGACTGAGGCCAGCTCGGTTGCTGATTCGTAGTCGCCCGCCGCGAGCTGGACGTGCGCGAGAAGCACCGTCTGCCGGGGCAGCGCGGGCTCACCAGCATCCTGGCGCCCTCCGAGCTCTTGACCAGCGGCTTCCAGGTACTGGCGGGCCTCCCCCAGACGCTCAGCAGTGAGGGCACTGCGAGCCAGAATGAGGTGGACCTCGTGACGGCGGTGGGGCCCCGCCGATGGCGACGCCAGAACCCTGGCGCTTGCCTCCTGGGCCGGGCGTGCCTCCCCGGCTTGGGCCAGCACATTCGCGAGGTGGGTCAGGGCGTCAAGGGCCAACTCGTCAGGCTCGTCAGGACCGAGCTCGGCCGCTTTGCGCAGACGAGTTGTCGCCGTGGCCAGCCCACCCTGGTCCCTGGCAGCCAGGCCCGTGGCCAGAAGCAACTGCCTCCAGCGTTCCACGTCCCCAGCGAGCTCGGCCAACATCAGACCTGCTTCACCTGGCTCACCGGCCAGATCGGGATACCGGACGAGCAACTCCTCGAGGCTCCGCCGAGCGAGCATCCTCTTCACCGGAGGCAGCATCCGGCGAAGAATCTCGTCTCGGGTCAGGGCGTGCCGGAACTGGGTCTCACCGGTGTCACCGACCGAGAGCAGACCCGCGTACGTGCTCTCACGAAGCGCGGCGGCAATCTTCGCCTCATCAAGCCCCAGCACCGCCGAAAGGAGCGTCCAGTCGAACGAATGGCCAAGGAGAGCAGCAGCATCAAGAAGACGCTGTGTGTCGGGTGCCAGACCTTCGATGCGTTCGGCGATGCTGGCCGCTGCCGTGGCTGGCGCCACGGTGGTGAGCCGTGGCGCCACCAGTGTCCAGCCGCCTGCGCCGGGAACCAGCGCGCCGGAACGAACCAGACCTGCCAGCAGTTCCTCCACCGCGTAAGGGTTCCCTGACGCGCGGTCACCGACGAAGCGGACGAGTTCTCGCGGAGCTGCATCTTGCCCCAGGCACTCCAGCACCAACTTCTCCACCTCGACCCGGTTCAGCGGGCGGAGCTCAATGGCACGCGCGACACGCTTGTCCAGCAGGTCGCCGATGCCGTCAGTGTCCGCTGCGGTCGGTCGGGTGGCGAGCAACACCACGGCACCATGCGCAGCGGGGTGGTCGGCGAGGTACCGCACCGTGGCGCGGGTCTCCGGGTCAGCATCCTGCACATCATCGAGGGCGAGTACGACGGATCGATCCCGCGTTGCAAGACTCAGGCCTGCGATGAGTTGCTCGGCAACAGCGAAGGATTCGTGGGCGGCGCTGCCGGCGCCTGACTTCATGATCTCGACCGTCCGCTGAAGCTCCTGCCGTAGCGCCGGAAACGCCGGGGCCTCGTGGCGCAACCAGCCGAGGACGGCCTCGAGCAGCGCACGATAGGGACGCTGCCCTGGGCTAGCGTCGCCCCGACCAGACAAGACCAAGGATCCGCACGCGCGCGCGTGCTGCTCGAACTCCGACTTCAGCCGCGTCTTCCCCGAACCTGCCTGTCCCATCAAGACGACGACAGCACCGTCGCCGACCGGCCGGTCGAGCAGGCCGAGCAGCGCGGCCAACTCTTCCTCCCTGCCCACCACCGCGCGGGCCCTCAGGGAGTCGGGAGGCGGCGAGACCACCCAGCCAATGTGCCATAGGAGGACAAAGGGTGTCCCCTGGCAGCGACATCGTGCGCGCCGCGCCGCGAGAGAGGGCGCGATACTTCGCCGCCACGTTCCCGGCGTCTGCCAGTCCGGCGTTCGCCGTGCCCCCGGTTCGCGCTTACACCGTGTCGAGGTACTGGTGCACAAGACTCACCGAGATGGCGCCCTGACCCACGGCGGATGCGACGCGGCGCATCACGTCGCGGCGCACGTCCCCCGCCGCGAAGATGCCGGGCACACTCGTCTCCTGAATGAACGGGTCCCGACGCGGCTTCCATCCGCGCGGCCGGCGGCCATCGCGGATGAGATCCTGACCGGTCAGGATGAACCCGTGGTCGTCGAGTTCGATCAGCTCTCGGACCACGCTCGAGCCGGGCACCGCGCCGATGAACACGAACATCGCGTCGGCCGGTAGCGTCTCCTCCGCGCCGGACACCACATCGCGGACGGTGATCGATGTCAGCCGTTCCTCGCCCGTCAGCCGGGTCACCTGTGCGTGCGGTCGCACGGTGATGTTCGGCGTCTGCTCGATCTGGTCGATCAGGTACCGCGACATGCTCCTGGAGAGCGAAGCGCCGCGCACGAGGATCGTGACCTCGGCGGCATAGCGCGACAGGAACATCGCGCCTTGACCGGCTGAATTCGCGCCGCCCACCACCACGACGCGGCAGTCGCTGTAGCTGACCGCCTCTGACACGGCCGCACCGTAGTAGACCGAGGCCCCGAGCAGCCGCTCTTCGCCGGGGATGCCGAGCGTACGGGCCTCGACGCCTGTCGCCAGCACCAGCGCCCGCGAACGCAACTCGCTGCCGTCGTCGAGTGTGACGATCTTGTACGAGTCCTCCACCCGGATCTGCGTCACCTCCTGCGGACCGAGGATCTCCGCCCCGAGCCGCTTGGCCTGCGTCACTGCGCGTCGGGCGAGGTCGGCGCCGCTGATGCCGTGCGGGAACCCGAGGTAGTTCTCGATGCGCGAGCTCGTCCCGGCCTGCCCGCCGGGCACCTCGCGTTCGACGACGGCGGTGCGCAGTCCTTCGGAGGCGCCATACACGGCCGCTGCGAGCCCTGCCGGCCCGGCGCCGATCACGAGGAGGTCGTAGAACGGCGCCTGGGGCGGTGCGCGCAGGCCGATCCGTACGGCCAGCTCATGCAGGTCAGGGCATGTCAGCACGTCGCCGTCCGGTAAGAACACCACCGGGAGACGACGATTGCCGTCGGCGGTCGTCTCGACGAGGGCGAGGGCGCTTGTGTCCTTCTCGATATCCAGCCACTGGTACGGGATCTGACTGCGCGCGAGGAAGTCCTTGACGGCATGCGTAGTAGGCGACCACAGCGTGCCGGCCACCCGGATGCCCACGGACGCCGGTGGATTGTTCGCCCGCCAGTCGTCGAGGAGGTCGTCAAGCACGGGATAGAGACGTTCCTCGGGAGGGTCCCACGGCTTCAGCAGGTAGTAGTCGAGGTCGATCGTGTTGATGCTCGTGATGGCCGCATCGGTGTCGGCGTAGGCGGTGAGCAGCACCCGCTTGGAGTTGGGGCAGAGCTTCAACGCCTCCGCGAGGAACTCGATGCCGGTCATGCCTGGCATGCGCTGGTCGACCACGAAGAGCGCCACGGGCGTGCCGCGCCGCGTGAACTTGCCGACTGCGTCGAGCGCCTCCTGCCCAGACCCGGCCTGCACGATGCGGTAGTCGTCCCGGTACTTCGCCTGCAGGTCGCGCGCGATCGCGTTCAGCACGTGCGGTTCGTCGTCAACGGTGATGATGACGGGCTTGCCAGCCACGACTCACACCTCCCGCGGCTCGTCGGACGGCGCGAAGTCCATGGGCAGCCGCACGGTGAAGCGCGTCCGGCCCGGGCTCGATTCGAAGATGAACTCGCCGCGGTGCTTCTTGACCACGATGTTCCGCGAGATGGCGAGGCCGAGCCCGGTTCCCTCACCGGGCGGCTTGGTCGTGAAGAACGGGTCGAACAGCTTCGAGGCGTGCTCGGGCGGGATGCCCGGCCCGTCGTCCTCCACCTCCACCTCGACCGCGCTCCCCAGTCGCCGGGCGCGGATCGTCAGTGTCCCGTGACCGCGCATCGCGTCGATGGCGTTGTCGATGAGGTTGGTCCACACCTGGTTGAGCTCGCTCGCGTACGCCTGGATGGTCGGCAGGTCTTCAGCGTAGTCGCGCACGACGGTGACATCGCGCTTGAGCTTGTTGTGCAGCACGATGAGCGTGTTGTCGATGCCGAGGCGCAGATCCACATCCTGCACGGGAGCTTGATCCATGTACGTGTACGTCTTCAGCGCTTTGACCAGCTCGACGATGCGGGTCGTGCCCACCGCCACCTCAGAGAGCAGGGCGTAGATGAGGAACTTGAGCGCGAGCCACTCGACCACGACGCCGAACTCCTCCTCGTCGAACGCCGCGGCCAGCTCATCAAGTCCATCACGGGTGTAGCCAAGGTTCACCAGCGCAGGAGCGAGCTCGCCGGGCGACCGCACGTCGTGCGCGTCGAGCCAGTCCTCGAAGTCGGCCTCGCGGTCGCTGCGGATCACGGGGTCCAGGTCGACCGCCTCTCGCGCGCGTTGCTCGGCGAGCCCGTCCAGCTCACGCAGCCGGTCGAGCTGCTCCCCATCGAGCCCGAGACGCCCCAACTGCAGCTGCGCCTCCTGCAGCTTGCCGAACGTCACAAACGCCTGGGAGGCACCGCGCTGGGCAGCAGACGCGGGGTTGTTCAGCTCGTGCGCCATCCCCGCGCTCAGCTTGCCGAGTGAAGCCATCTTCTCCTGAAGGATCAGCTGGTCCTGCATCTGGCTGATCTGCTTCAGGGTGTCTTCGAGAGCTGCGTTCTTGCTGCTCAGCTCCTCACCCTTCTCGCGCAGCTCCTGTTCGCTCCGTCGCAGGGCCTCCTCGGCGGCCTTACGCTCGCCGATGTCGCGGATGATGCCGGTGAAGTAGCGATCCTCGTGCACGGTCCACGTCGACAGCGACAGCTCAATCGGGATCTCGACCCCGGCCTTCGTGAGCGCCGACAGCTCGACCGTCGTGCCGATGACGTGGGCCTCGCCGGTCTTGGTGAACCGTTCGATTCCGGTGCGGTGCAGGTCTCGGTAGCGCTCCGGAATGATGAGCTCGAGCCGCTGGCCCAAGGCGTTCTCCTCGGTGTGGCCGAGGATGCGCGTCGCGGCCGAGTTCCACGACACGATCCGGCCGGTGTGGTCGGCGGAGATGATCGCGTCGATCGCCGACTCGGTGACGGACCGGAACTTCTGCTCGGCCTGCTTGCGCTCACTGATGTCACGGATGATTCCTGTGTAGTACCGGTCCTCGTCGAGGAACCAGGTCGCCAGCGACAGCTCGACGGGGAACTCGTTGCCGTCGGCTCGCAGGGCCGCGACCTCCACGGTCGACCCGATCACGTGAGTCGGCCCTCCGTTGCTCACGCGTTCGATGCCGGTGCGGTGCATGTCGCGGAAGCGCTCGGGGATGATCACCTCCAGACGACGGCCCACCGCCTCCCTCTCGGTGTGCCCGAAGAGCGAGGTCGCGGCGCTGTTCCAACTGCGGATAACGCCCTGGTCGTCCGCGGAGACAATCGCGTCGATCGCCGATTCCATGACCGAGCGGAACTTTGCCTCGGACTCGCGCAGCGCCATCCGCACCTTCGACACCGTCACCTGCCGTTCGATGCGGGCGAGCACCTCGCGGGCGTCGAGCGGCGTCGAGATGAGGTCGTCGCCGGATTCGAGGCTGCGCACTCGCCGCTCGACGTCCACCTCGGGGGCCATGAAGATGACGGGCAGGTCGTGGGCCAACCCGGCTTGGTGAAGGTCGTCGACGAGACCGAACGGATCGGCGTGGCCGAGTTCGGTGTCCACGACGATGAGGTCGGGAGCGTCGGCCAGAGCCGACGACGTCTGCACAACGCCGCCCTCTGCCGCCACCACCGTGTACCCGTCCGCGTCGAGGATCCTTAGCAGCTCACCAACGGCTTCGGTGTCGTCGGAGACAACGAGAATCACTCCGCGATCGCTCACGGGTCCACCTCCACTCGAGGCGTACACCAGAACCTACCCGCAGGACAACCACCGGGGTGGTCGCGACTACGTGGAGCCTTCCGCGAGCACGATCGTCGAGACATCCGCTGGAGGCGGCCTACCAGCACCGACTCCGAGTTCCTGACCTTCGAAGGCGCGCCATCACCCGGCGATCGGCGTAGCAGGTCACCTCGCCGGCTCAGCCCTTGACGTACGAGCGCTTGGCAGCGATGAGCCCGTCACGGACCGTGAACAGGTCAATCCCTCGAACGTGCTGGTCGCGACTGCCGCTGGGACCCCAGTCGTAGCGCCACAGCACCGTGACGGTGTCGCCCCCGACGTACGTGCCCTCACTGGCGAACCGCGCGTCGGGGCTCGCCGCGAAGACCGCTCGGAAGGCGCCGAGAACCGCGTCACGCCCTTCGAACCTGAGGCCGTCAGGAGGAGAGGTGTCCTCGAAGACGCAGTCGTCGGTGAGGAGCTCCCTCAGCGTGACCAGGTCCCGAGCATTGAACGCGTCATTGAAGGCCTCGACTGTGGCGGCGGCGTCCGGGGCTGATCTCATGGCAGTGCCTCCAGCACGAGGTTGAACGGCGTCTCGGCTGCCCGGCGCAACCCTGGAAGCCTGCAGCCATCATGGCCTCTCGCAGCGTGCGCTCGCCGGCCAGTGCGTCGCGGGTGTGCTGTGCCGCGCCGAGCGGGTCACCGAGGTCGTGGAAGCAGTCGAAGAAGCAGATCAGGTCGGATCCTCGGCCGTTCGTCGGGTAGTCGGCGGCCCGCAGCCGGCCCTCCCCCCATCGAGGGAGGGTATCCAGTCGTCGATCAGGTCGTTGGTGTGGGCGAAGGCGTGCTCCGCCGGCAGTACGCTCATCGGGCAGGTCACGGGCCCTTGACGGCGAGGACCGACACACTCTTGACGCCGTAGCGTTCGCTGGCCCCCCGGGCCTGCTCGGACAGGAACTCGTAACGGTTGGCCTTCATCAGCTGAACGTTCAGGCCCGCGCTCGCCATGGCGTCCTGGTAGGCCTGTTGCTCCGGTGCTCCTCCGATGCACGATGCCCACAGGTCGACGTCGGACACGATCGCCTCGGTGAGTGGGACCTCGGTGACGATGTCAGCCATAGCGAGCCTGCCGCCAGGTCGAAGGACGCGCGCTGCCTCACGGAAGACCTGCTGCTTGTCGGGGGCGAGGTTGATGACGCCGTTGGAGATCACCGCGTCGAACGAACCGTCGTCGAGGTCGAGCTGCTCGATGTGTCCGAATCGAAAGCTGGTCTGGGTCAGCCCGTGCTGGTCACGCAACCGGTTCGCCTTGTGAAGCTGCTCCTCGGTCATGTCGATACCGACCACGCGCCCGGAGTCCCCTACCCGCAGGGCGGCGACGAAAGCGTCCATGCCCGACCCCGAGCCGAGATCGAGCACCGACTCCCCGCTCTGCAGCCCCGCGAGGTCGAAGAAGTACCCCACGCCGGCGAAGGACTCGATCGCCTCTGCGGGGATGGCGTCGAGATCCTCCGACAGGTATCCCAGCCGCTCGGCGAGCGCCCTGCCGGTCTCGAAGTGGAACTGCCGCTCGGGTGTCTCCGCGACAGCCCGGTACATCTCCTTGACCTTGCTCAGCAGCTCGTCCTGGTCGATCGGTGCGGTGGCTTCGGTGGCCATGATCATCTCCTTCGGGTGTCGGTTCTGGTCAGACGAGGTCGAGCGTCGTCTCGACGGGCACCGGATGAACCAGTGAGTCGAGCACGGGAGACGTGTCCTGCACGTACTGACACAGCTCCTCGAGCTGCTCGCGCGTCGCGTTGGGACTCGATACGTGACCGCGGGCGCGGATCGAGGTGCCGGGTCGCTGCCCGGCGAGGCGTTCGGCCCTCGGTTGGCGCCGAGCAGCACAGGAGGCTCGCCCCGACCGACGACCGTCACCGCCTCGATAGTCGCCTGACCGGCCCAGTGGACGTCCTCGATGATCAGCAGCGTCGGGTCCGGGCCCGCACGCAGCTCCTCCTGCAGCAGGGTCGGGAACGCATCCGGCACCCGTCCCCGCCGCAGCCACTCCGCCAGCGGTCCGTTGAAGGTCTCGGCCAGCTCCCGGAAAGCGCCTAGAGGACGGGGAGTCGCCAGGTCGTCGCAGATTCCCAGCAGCACACGACACCGGGCAGCGGCACCGTGGGCGAACGCGGTGACCAGAGCTGTCTTGCCGATCCCAGGCTCGCCGCCGATGAGGGCGATGGAGCCACGACCTCGTGCCGCGGCCGCCAGCGCTTCATCGAGCGCCCAGGGCCGGCTCTCGTTCGAGGAGCTCAGCCACTCCCGTCCCGCGTCGACATGTGTCCATGATCCCACCTCGGCCAAACGCAGGCGAAGCCTGACCCGCCTGATGGCCTGGTCCGAAGCGGCCTGACAGCAACGATGTGCGGGCCCCGGCGGCGATGTCGCGAGCATGGCCGGGCGGCTCGTCAGGGCGCCGGTTGCTCACCTCGCGCCCACGTCGCGCGGAGCGACCTGGCGAGGCGCGCTGGCTCCACCCGGTGGGGCGGGTCGAAGTGGTGCCGGTCGACGAACACCTCGAGAGTGAAGTCAGCGAAGACACGGCTCAGCCGGTCGGCTTCCTCGGCGAACTGGTCGGGGTTGCTGCGACCCCCCAGTGCGAAGTAGACCGGTGACGCGAACGCCGACAGAGCGGCACGGTCGAGGTGGTAGCTCGTGAAGCTGTGCAGCAGAGCCTGAATCCCGGCGGGTCGCCGGGCCATCCACGGCGGTTCGGAGCCACTGGGTGCTGGGGGCAGAGCAACATCCTGGCGCACCTGCAGTCGCATGAACGCCCGCATGGACTCCGCTGGTGGCAGGTTCTCCAGCGCGCCGTAGCTGGCCCACAGCTGCCTGTGGGCGGCGCTCCAGCCCCAGCCGCCCGCCCATGCTGGCTCGAGCACCGACAGGCTCAGCACTCGTGCCGGATGGTGGGCCGCGAACGCCAGCGCCGCGGATCCGCCCGCCGAGTAGCCCACCAGGTGGAAACGCTTCCAACCGCGACCGTCCGCCTCGGCCCTCACGCCCTCCACCTCGTGGTCCAGCGAGTAGTCCCGGGGTGGGACGTCATCCCGGTACACCTCCAGGTCCTTCGTGACCGCGTGGACGTCAGCACCCAGCTCCTCCACCAGAGCGCCGTAGGCAAGGCCCGCCGGCACCACCGCTCCGGGCAGCATCACGACACGAATACCGTGCACATCTCTCTCCCGCCTCCACGCCCCTCCACCCGCCAGCCAGTGCGGCTCAGAGCCGCTCGCCCGGTGCGCACCCAGGTCCCCCGAGTCTCCCAGACCGACGCGGGCGAAGACGCTCGCCGGACGCTTGACCTCGCAGGGAGGCGCGGTGGTGCGTCTGGAGGAGTCGCAGCGTGGTGGTCAGCCACCAGCTCCGGCAGCCGGTGGTTCCAACAGGCGCAACCCATTTCCTATGGCGCAACAGTGGGGGTCTGTGTCACGCTCGGCTCCAGCACCATCGTCGGAACTGCTGCGCGGCTATTGTCCGCACGCCGGCGAATTGTTGACTCGTTGCCGCGCGGCTGGAGGAACCTGGATGCGCATTCTTGTCGCTGACCGTCTGCCGGACCGTTTCGTGGAGGCGATGAAGAGCCGCGGCCATGAGTGTGTGGTCGACGCCGACCTCACCGAGGCTTCCTTGCCGGGGGCCGTGGCAGGGATGGACGTCGTGGTGGTCCGCAGCACCCGGGTGACGGCGAGTGTCTTGGCGGCGGCCGACTCGCTGCGGCTGGTGGTGCGGGCAGGCGCGGGCACGAACACGATCGACTGCGACGAGGCGACTCGAACCGGCGTGCTGGTGGCGAACGTTCCGGGGCGGAACTCCGTAGCAGTGGCCGAGCTCACCATGGGCCTGCTGCTGGCGGTCGACCGGGCGATTCCGGACAGCACCAGCGAGTTGCGCGCGGGACGCTGGAACAAGCAGCGGTTCGGTGCCGTCGGGCGCGGCCTCTACGGGCGGTCGCTTGGCATCGTGGGGCTTGGCAGCATCGGCCTGGCGGTCGCGGAGCGGGCGGCCGGGTTCGGTATGCGGCTGATGGCGCAGGCCAAGGGCTCGCGCTCTCCAGAAATCTCCCGGCGGATCGACGAGCTCGGGATCGAGCTCGTTCCCGATCTGGTGACGCTGGCCTCGAGTGTGGACGTACTCTCCCTGCACGTGCCGATGAACGCGGAGACACGCGACATGGTCGGTGACGATGTCCTCGACGCGCTGCAGCCCGGAATCCTGCTGAACACCTCACGCGCCGGTGTGGTCGACGTCCAGGCCCTCATGGTCCGGCTGGACGCGGGCACGCTGTCCGCCGGACTCGACGTCTTCCCCGACGAGCCCGACTCCGGCTCCGCCGACTGGCACTCGCCGCTGGCGGCTCACCCACGCGTCGTCGGCACCCACCACGTCGGCGCGTCGACCCAGCAGGCCCAGGAGGCCGTCGTCGACGGTGTGGAGGAGGTCATCAACGCTTTCGACGGCGGTGAGCTGCTCAACGTCGTGAACAAGCCCGACCGGCAGCCCCGCCACCAGGTGGTAGAAAGCGGGGCGGCCCAGTGAACCGCGTTCGGAACTTCTGCGCCGGGCCGTGCACGCTGCCGGTCGAGGTGCTCGCCGAGGTACAGGACGAGCTCCTGGACTATCAAGGCAGTGGCATGTCCTTGATCGAGATGAGCCACCGCAGCTCCGACTACGATGCTGTGCACAGCGCCGCGCTCGACCGCTTGCGCCGGACGCTCGAGGTCCCCGACGAGTTCGAGGTGCTGTTCCTGCAGGGCGGTGCGCTCCTGCAGTTCGCCATGGTGCCGATGAACCTGGTTCCCGCCGGATCGAGCGTCGGACATGTCCGCTCCGGGGCATGGGGAAAGGCGGCGCACGCCGATGCCGAGCGCGTCTGCTCGGCGTACCTCGCCTGGGACGGCACCGACCATCGGTTCAGCCGGATGCCCCAGCCCGACGAGATAGAGGTGCGGCCCGGCACCCGCTACGTGCATGTGACGTCGAACGAGACCATCGAAGGGATCCAGCTTCGGTCATTGCCTGATCTGGGCGTGCCGTTGGTCGTGGACATCTCCTCGGACTTCCTCACCCAACCCATCGATTGGGAGCGTGTAGACCTGGTCTACGGCGGCGTGCAGAAGAACCTCGGACCCGCAGGTCTCGCCGTCGTAGTCATTCGGCGCAGCGCCTTGGAGGACTGTGTTGCCGGGCTGCCGTCGTACCTCGGCTACGCCGGCCACGCCGCCGCGGGGAGTCTGCTCAACACGCCGCCGATGTTCTCGATCTACGTCATGGAGAAGATGCTGCGCTGGATTCAGGACCGCGGCGGGCTGTCCGGGATGGCCGAGCGGGCGACCCGACGATCGAATCGCATCTATGACGTGATCGACAGCAGCAGCGGCTTCTACACCGGCCCGGCTCAGCCGCAGGCCCGATCCCGTACCAACCTCGTCTTCCGGCTCGCGTCACCAGATCTCGACGGCCGCTTTCTCGCCGAGGCCCGCCAGAGCGGTCTGGTCAATCTGAAAGGTCACCGCAGTGTCGGTGGCATGCGGGCGAGCATCTACAACGCGATGCCGGACGAAGGGGTCGAGGAGCTCGCTTCGTTCATGCGCGACTTCGCCGGGAGCGCAGGATGAGTCAGGGGCACCTGCTGGTCCGCAGTGTGAGCGCCCACATGGTGACACCTCAGTGGGCCGCCCGTGTGGTGAGTCCGCTGCACGACGTTCTCACCGAGACCGAACGCCGCAAGATCCTGGCGAACAACCCCGACAGCTACCTGCACGTGACCAGCGACCCCCTGGCGCTGATAGAACCCCCCGGCGAGGGCGCCACCGAGTCGGTGCAGGCCAGGGCATTGCAACGGCTGCTGGAGTCGGGCGCATACCTCCCCGTACCCGAGCCGGCAGTGTTCGTCTACCGGATGAGCGACCGAGGCCGCGAGCACACGGGAGTGATCGCGAGCGTCGCCGTCGCAGGCTGTAATGACGGGCGCGTACTCGGCCATGAAGCCGTGCAGTCCGAGCGCGTGGCCGGCCTTGTCCGCCACTACGGACAGGTGTCGAAGCGGTCCGAGCTCGTGACCCTTTTCCACCCAGTCGACTCCTTGGTGGCCGAGCTGACCGCCCGGATCGTCGCACAGCCGGCGCTTCTTGACTTCACCGACTCCAGTGGTGTGACGCAGTCAGTGTGGCGGGCCGGGCCCTCGGAGGCAGCCGCGCTGGCTCGTCAGCTGAGCAACCACCGGCTGTACGTCGCCGACGGTCATCATCGCCTGGCGGCCGCCACCACCTGTTGGGAGCGCGACGGCCAGCCGGAGTCCGGGGCGGTGCTCTGCGCGCTCTACCCGCAGGACCACATTGCGCTCCACGCCTTCCACCGCCGGGTCCGCGGCCCAGTCGCGCTGCCGGCGCTGCTGGATGGGCTCGGCACGCGCTTCGACATCGCTCCTGCTCGCGACCTGGGCGTCGGCCCGGGCACGATCGGAATGTACGCCGACGGCCGCTGGTGCGTGCTGCATCCACGGGAGCCACGACGACTCCCAGGGGTCGCCGGCCTCGATGTCACGATGCTGCACGAGGAGGTGCTGTTACCGCTGCTGGGCATTGACTGCGACAGTCCGCGACTGGAGTTCGTCCCCGACCTGCGAGACCTCGGCGCCACTATGCGCGAGTGCGACGCCGAACAGGGCATAGTGTTCGCCCTTCACGCCCCCGACATCGAAGAGTTGATCTCGGTGGCCGAGCGTCACGAAGTCATGAGCCCCAAGACGACCTACGTGCAGCCCAAGCCACGTACCGGAATCTTTCTGAGCAGCTAGTGTCTGCTCCCGTCACCTGCGGGTGTCCCCACGGCGCTCGTAAGGCGGCCCGGCTCCCACAACGATTTCGCAGACACGCGGACAAGCGTCAGTCAACATTGTGGCTAACGTCGTCCAAAGCGGCCGCTTGGACGGCGTCTGCCACATTCGGGGCCACGGCAGGGTCGAAGACCGAAGGGACGATGAAGCTCGCGTTGAGCTCGTTCGGTGCGACCGCGTCAGCGATGGCGTTGGCTGCCGCGAGCATGACCGCTGCGGTGATCTCGCTCGTGCCTGCGTCCAGCATCCCGCGGAAGAAGCCGGGGAATGCGAGCACGTTGTTGATCTGGTTGGGAACATCTGACCGTCCCGTAGCGACCACGGCAGCGTGCTTGCCTGCTGCGATCGGGTCCACCTCGGGGTCGGGATTGGCCAGTGCGAACACGATCGCCTGCTCCGCCATCGTGGCAACGTCATCGCCGGTCAGCAGGTGTGGAGCGGACACCCCGATGAAGACGTCGGCGCCGGCAAGGGCCTCCTGCACCGACCCGCTGAATTCCTCCGGGTTCGTGTGGTCGGCGATCCACTGGCGGGTCGGCGGCAATTCTTCCAACCCGCGGTGAAGGGCTCCGTCTCGCCCACAGGCCACGATGTGGTTCGCCCCCTGGGCGAGGAGCAGCGCGATGATCGCGTGGCCCGCGGCCCCTACGCCGCTCACCACGATGCGGACGTCCTCGAGGCCCTTGTCCACCACCTTCAGTGCGTTGGTCAGGGCGGCCAGCACCACGATTGCAGTGCCGTGCTGGTCGTCGTGGAAGACCGGGATGTCCAGCTCGGCGCGTAGCCGCGCCTCGACCTCGAAACACCGAGGCGCAGCGATGTCCTCCAGGTTGATCCCGCCGTAGGCGGGTGCGATGGCCTTGACGATCTCGACGATCTGCTCGGTGTCCTGGGTATCCAGGCAGACGGGCCAGGCGTCGACACCGGCGAACTGCTTGAACAGTGCGGCCTTACCCTCCATCACCGGCAGCGCGGCTGCGGGTCCGATGTTCCCGAGCCCCAGAACCGCGGACCCATCGGTGACCACCGCTACTGTGTTGCGCTTGATCGTCAGATGCCGCGCCTCGGCGGGATTCTCCGCGATCGCCATGCAGACCCGGGCAACGCCTGGCGTGTAGGCGCGGGACAAGTCATCCCGGTGCCTGAGCGGAACCTTGGAGACCACCTCCAGCTTGCCGCCCAGGTGCAACAGAAACGTGCGGTCGCTGACCTTGCCCACCCGGGTGCCGGCCACGTCGCCCATATTCGCCGTGATCCGATCGGCGTGATCAGCGTCCGAGGCATCGAAACTGATGTCGACAATCAGTCGGTCGGCGCGAGACTCGGCGACGTCCAGCGCGGTCACCACTCCCCCAGCCTCGGCCACCGCCGCCACGAGGTCGCCTGTGGCAGCCGACGAGGCGAGCACGTCGACGCGAGCGGTGATGGAGTAGCCGGGGCTCGGAGCAGCCATGACCTTCCCTTCCGTCTGCTGTGAACGAGACGCGCCTAGCCTGTCGAGACAGGGACTGACGCCACCTCGGTTGCAGTGAACATACCGAGCAAGGGGTCGGGCGGCACGGTGGTCAGACGCGGCCTCGCGACCCCGACCCCGCGGCAGTCAGCCCACCGGAGCTGCCACCCGCGCGTGCCCGGTGGTAGGCCCGCGCCATGTCAGGCGTCGCCGCCGGCGGTGCCAGTGCTGCCTGCGGCAACGTCGAGCAGCTGGTAGCGCTGCGCCGCGGTCTGTGCCGCGGAGGCGTCCAGTTGTCCGTCCTCGGCGAGCAGCTGCAGTGCTCGGACCACGACCGACTGGACATCGATGTGGAACCAGCGTCGAGCTGCCGCCCGGGTGTCGGAGAAGCCGTGACCGTCGGCGCCGAGGGTGGCGAACGGGCGGGGCAGGAACTGGCGGATCTGGTCGGGCACCTCGGAGGCGTAGTCGGCGGTGGCCACTACCGGACCGGGCGCTCGGGCCAGCTTCTCGGTGACGTAGGGGATCCGCCGCTCCTCTTCGGCGTGGAGGAAGCTGTGCTCTTCCGCGGCTAGACCGTCGCGGCGGAGCTCCGTCCACGACGTCACCGACCAGACGTCCGCCGCCACTCCCCATTCCTGGTCCAGCAGCCGCGCGGCTTCGAGCACCCAGGGAACGGACACACCGGAGCCGAGCAGCTGGACGCGCGGGCGCTCCCCTTCGGCCCGGGACACCTGGTGGATCCCGCGCACGATGCCGTCGACATCGACGCCGTCGGGCTCCTGAGGCTGCAGCATGGGTTCGTTGTAAACGGTGAGGTAGTACATGACGTTCGGGTCGGATGAGTCGGGTCCGTACATTTGCTGCAGTCCGGCGGAGACTATGTGCGCGATCTCGTAGCCATAGGCAGGGTCGTAGACCTTCACCGCCGGGTTGGTGGCCGCGAGGATGGGCGAGTGCCCGTCGGCGTGCTGCAGCCCCTCACCGGTCAGGGTGGTGCGACCGGCGGTGGCACCGATGATGAACCCCCGAGCCATCTGGTCCATCGCCGCCCACATCTGATCGCCGGTGCGCTGGAAGCCGAACATGGAGTAGAAGACGTACACCGGGATCATCGGTTCGCCATGCGTGGCATAGGAGGTGCCGGCGGCGGTGAAGGCGGCCATCGACCCGGCTTCGTTGATGCCGGTGTGCAGCATCTGGCCCTGTTCGGACTCCTTGTAGGCGAGCATCAGGGCCCGGTCGACGGCGGTGTACTGCTGGCCGTTGGGGTTGTAGATCTTGGCGGTGGGGAAGAACGAGTCCATTCCGAACGTGCGGGCCTCGTCAGGCACGATCGGCACAATTCGAGGGCCGACTCCTTTGTCGCGCATCAGGTCCCGCAGAAGCCGAACGAACGCCATGGTGGTCGCGGCCTGCTGTTTGCGGGACCCCTTGCGCGCTCCGTCGAACACCTTTGCGTCGGGAAGGGTCAACGGCCGCGGCTTGTCTCGGCGTTCGGGGACGTAGCCGCCGAGTTCGCGACGCCGCTCCTGCAGATAGGAGATCTCCGGCGAGTCGGGACCAGGGGTGTAATAGGGAACGCCGTAGGAGTCGGCGTCGATCTGTTTGTCGGTGACCGGAATCTGCAGGAGATCGCGGAACACTTTGAGGTCGGCTGCGGTGAGTTTCTTCATCTGGTGGGTGGCATTACGGGCCTCGAAGTTCGCCCCGAGGCCGTACCCCTTCACCGTCTTGGCCAGGATCACCGTGGGCTTGCCATTGCCGCGGCTGGCGGCGTGGTAGGCGGCGTAGACCTTGTGGTAGTCGTGTCCACCTCGTTTCAACCCCCAGATCTGGTTGTCGCTGAGTCCGGCGACCAGCCTCTGGGTGGCAGCGCTCTTGCCGAAGAAGTTCTCGCGAATGTAGGCACCCGACTCACCCTTGTAGGTCTGGAAGTCGCCGTCAGGGGTGTCGTTCATGATCCGGACCAGCTCACCGCCGCTGTCAGCGGCCAGCAACGGGTCCCACTCACGGCCCCACAGCACCTTGATGACGTTCCACCCAGCACCTCGGAAGAACCCCTCGAGCTCCTGGACGATCTTGCCGTTGCCGCGTACCGGACCGTCGAGCCGCTGCAGGTTGCAGTTGACCACGAAGATGAGGTTGTCCAGCTTGTCGTTCGCGGCCAGCTGCAGCAGACCTCGGGACTCCGGCTCGTCCATCTCGCCGTCCCCGAGGAACGCCCACACCCGCTGGTCCGTGGTGTCGGCGATGCCACGGCCGTGCAGGTAGCGGTTGAACTGCGCCTGGTAGATCGCGTTCATCGGCCCGATGCCCATAGACACCGTCGGGAACTGCCAGAAGTCGGGGAGCAGCCGAGGGTGCGGGTAGGAGGGCAGAGCAGTGGGGGCCTTGGACTTCTCCTGCCGGAACCCGTCGAGATCTGCTTCAGTGACCCGGCCCTCGAGGAACGCGCGGGCATACATGCCGGGAGAGGCATGGCCCTGGAAGAACACCTGGTCCCCACCGCCCGGGTGGTCGGGTCCACGGAAGAAGTGATTCAGCCCTACCTCGTACAAGGTGGCCGCGCCGGCGTACGTCGAGATGTGCCCACCCACGCTGATGCGTTCCAGCGCAGCAGCCGCCGATAGCTGCGTTCGATGTCCTCGTCGCCGGGGAACTCCGGCTCCTGCGACGCCGCAATGGTGTTGACATAGTCGGTGGTGACCGTCTCGTAGCCGTCCAGCCCGACATCGGCCGCCTGCTGTCCCAGCCTGCGCAGCACCGCACCTGCACGGGCGCGGCCCCCGGCAGCGAGGAGCTGGTCGAAAGACTCCGACCACTCGTCCAGCTCCTCGAGGTCACCTGCACTGTGGACGGCGGGAAAGGTTGGCTCGCTGGTCATCGCTAGGGTCCTTTGTTCGAGCGGCGACTTCATCGCTGACCGTGCTGACAACCACACCACACCACACCACCGGCCAAGCGCATCCTGGCTCGCAGTACAGCGTCCCGGCGATCAATCCTCATTGCCGCTGAAGCGGAGCAGCAGGTAACCGGTCACGGCCGCTATGAAGCTGCCCAGAATGATCCCGAGCTTGGCCAGGTCGACCACCTGCTCGTCGGCGAAGGCCAGGTTGGCTACGAAGATGGCGACGGTGAAGCCGATGCCCGCCGTCATGGACACCCCGAGCAGGTGGCTTTGGCCCATCCCCGTCGGGTAGCGGGCCCACCCCGCCCGGACGGTCAGCCATGCCGCGCCGAAGATGCCCAGGGTCTTCCCGAGCACCAGGCCGACGGCGACGCCGAGGACGACAGGGTCTGATATCCACTCGGAGACCGGGACGTCGGGATAGGGGAGGCCGGCGTTCGCGAAGGCGAACAGCGGCACGATGCCGAACGCGACGTACGGCGCCAGAGCCACCTCGTTGCGGTGCAGCGGTGACTGGGTCTCCCGCGACAGTCGCTTGAGCTCGCGCAGCGTGTGGTCGTTGGCGCCGTGCTCGTCCGCCGTCACGAGCCCGTCCTCGTTGCGGTGCACGACCTCGTCGACGAGGCGGGTGGCCACTGCCGGGAACTGGTCGGGTGGCAGCAACGCGTACGCGGGCGTGATGAGGCCGAAGGCGACCCCGATGAGGGTGGCATGGACGCCTGACTCATGAAGGGCGTACCACCCGGCCACCCCGAGCACGATGTAGACCCACTGCGACCGAACCTTGACCCTCGTCAGAACCAGCGCCGAGACGACGGCGGCCGCAGCGACGCCGAGCCACCCGAAAGCGATGCCACCGCTATAGAAGACGGCGATCACCAGGATCGCTCCTAGGTCGTCGACGATGGCGAGGGTGAGGAGAAACAGTCGGGCACCGAGCGGGACCCGGCTGCCCAAGGACGTCATCACAGCGACCGCGAAGGCGATGTCAGTGGCCATCGGAATTCCCCAGCCCTGCAGGTTGGGGCCACCCGCGTTGAAGGCGACGTAGATGAGGGCGGGCACCACCATGCCGCCCACCGCGGCAACGATGGGCAGCGCCGCCGCACGCGGGTCACGGAGCTCACCGAAGACCATCTCCCGCTTGATCTCCAAGGAGACGAGCAGGAAGAACAGCGTCATCAGGGCGTCGTTGACCACCTCATGCAGCGAGAGCTCGAGCAGGTGCACACCGCCGAGGTCGAGCTTGAGCGGAGTCTCCCAGAACTCGGCGTACGCGTGCGCGAGAGGAGAGTTGGCGGCGATCAGCGCGGCGAGAGTTGCCAGGAGGATGACGACCGCACTGCTCGTCTCGACCGCCATGAGCCGCTGCAAGGGCTGGAGCACGGTCCGTGGGACGAAACGATCGGTTGCGCGCCAGCTGTGCGCAGCCACCTGAGACACCTGCTGCGACGGGGCGCCGACCGATTCCTCTGCGTCGGGTGGCTCGGTGGCCATGCGCGCTCCTCTCGGGTCGTGCAGCACTCCCCCTGAAGGACGACATCAACGTCGCTGCGACGAGACGTGGACACTGAACCACCCGACAGAACTCGACGCCCGCCGGGGTGGACGAGATTGTGAACTGAACCCGCCCCGGGTTCGGTGGGGACTCAGGCTATTGCTTCCGCCGTGGTCGGGCTCGGAGGTCAAGTGGTGGTGTTCTCCAGGAGGCTCTTGAGCGCCTGGAGATCCTTGCGGTTGGTGCGACGCATGGCTTCGGCCATCACCGGGGCCGCGAGCTGGCCGAAGCCTGATGGCTCGCCCTGGTTGCGCAGGGTCATCCGCGTTCTACCGGCCGGGGTGTCGGCCCAGGTGTAGGTCGTCTGCATCGGGAACGGGCCTGCGGCGGTGCTCATCACGAATCGCTCGGCGTCCACCATTTCGCGCACCTCGTAGGTGTAGGCGATGCGCCGTCCGAGGAAATGTGCGACGAAGGTGATGCGTGACCCGACGGTTGCCGGCGGTGGTGTCTCCCAGTCGACGGAACTGATGTTGGCATACCAGCGCGGCGCGTTCGCGGGGTCGGACGCGAAGGCCGCAACCCGATGACGGTCAGCGTCGATCTCGATGGAGGTCTCCACGTCCACGGCCACCGTTCGAGCGTACTCGCGGGGATCTGACCACCGCGTCTAGAGAGCAGTCCGATCTCAGTAGCGGTCGAGGTAGGCGTTGACCGCTGCCCCGGCACTGGCCGATGCCCCGGCACCACTCTTGCGGTTATCCCCGCACCAGGTGCGGCAAGTCGAACTCCTGGTAGCTGAGAGGTGACCCGCCCTGGATGCCCAGCTGCTGCAACGCTGGTGCCATGCGCTCGGCGAAGAAGTGCTCGGAGTCCTCCTTGCTCTCCCACACGTCGAGGCTGTGGACACCACGCTCGCTCGGGCCGCCCGCGTGCAGGATGAGCCCCGCTACCGGTGCATCACCGACGGCCTCACCGATCTTGACGTGCGTGTCGAGGTCGACGTCGAACTCCATCAGCGTTGCGTAGGCCATGGCTCGCCTTTCCACTAGATAGTTACTATATTGGTTAGACTGATACTCTACCGGGGTGCCTGTCAAGAGGTCGTACTCGTCCCCCACCCGCGACGCCCAGGCCCGGCAGACCCGCCGGTCGATCCTCGATGCGGCACACGAGCGCTTTGTCGCCACCGGATACGCCGCCACCACGATCCAGACAATCGCCGAGCGCGCCGGTGTCGCCGTCCCGACGGTGTACGCCGTGTTCGGCAACAAGCGCGAACTACTGCGCCAGCTGATCGAAAGCACCATCACCGGCGACGACGAACCGACTCCTATCACCGATCGGGCCGAGTCACGGATGGTCGCCGACGAGCCCGACGCCCGTCGACGCGCAGAACTCGACGCCGCCTTGGCCCGGTCGATCACCGAGCGCGTGGCGCCATTGGCGCGGGTCGCGACCGAGGCGGCCGCTTCCGATCCCGAGCTGGCCGCCATGATGGAGACCGTCAAGGCCGCCCGACGGCAAGAGATGATCGCCTCAACAGAGATCCTCGCCGGACCCGGCGGACAACACCCGGACCCAGAAGAGGCCGCCGCCACCCTCTACGTGCTCTACAGCCCTCAGGTCGCCGACATGCTCATGGGCGACTACAAGTGGTCAGCGAAACACTACGAGGCGTGGCTGGCACGGATGATCCTGCAGACCGTCATCCGTGAGGCGACGGCCGATCCATGACCGCAGCGGATTCTGCTGCGGGGAAGCATGTGTGACTCCGGGGTGAACGGCCGACCCACACTCCGGTTGAGGCCGGCCAGCCCGAGAGCCGAACCGCCGACAGGTCGGACGGTGGCAAGAGCTGGGTCGAGCGTCCGCGTCAAGCGTGTGGCCATGGTCGCCCGCCAGACGGGGTACTGCAGACACACTCAGAATCGACACTGGCGGCTGATACTGCTGTCGTGAGAAAGTCCGCTCGCCTGAAGTTCACGGTGCCACTGTCGAGACAGGCTCCCGGAACCTTCTGCACCGACGAAAGGGAACTCGTCATGGTCGAACGTCTTCCCCACGACTCAGCGTCGATCGAGATCGCCGCACCGCCCGGGCGCGTCTACGAGCTTGTTTCCGACATCACGCGTATGGGCGAGTGGAGCCCAGAGTGCCGCCGCTGCACCTGGATCCGCGGCGCGTCCGGCCCGGTAGTCGGCGCCAGGTTCATAGCAAGGAACAAGGGCCGTCGGGGTCCTTCGTGGTTCACCTTGCCGGTGGTCACGGTTGCCCAGCCCGGGCGTGAGTTCGCGTTCAATCGCAGCGGGCCTGGTATCGGTTCGTACACCTGGCGGTACGTCATGGAGCCGCTGCCCACCGGCACGCGGTTGACGGAGTCGTACGACGCTGAACGCCGGCTGCCGGCGGCAATGGCCTGGCTCACCCAGAAGTGGGTTGGAGGCTCAGATCGCGACGACGACCTGAGAGAAGGCATGCACGTCACCCTGGAACGGATCAAGGCTGTTGCCGAGCAGACCTGAACAGGCCCCCGTCGCGGGGAACGAGCGGTACTACCCGCTAGTGCCTGAACCCAGCGGCTTGAGTGGCGACCCTGAAACGTTCGCCGTCACCCGCAGCGGCTCCGATCCTTCGGCGAGGACCTGATAATGGCGGATCGGGCTTTGTGTCGCTCACCGTGGCCTGTCACGGGGTGGTTTCGGCAGGGATAACTTGCATCCACTGGTTTGCGGCTCTTGTGGGGTTTCACTCCCCTATGTCCTATAAAGGCTAGAGGCACCGCCGACTTCAATGGTGACACAAAGTGTTCGTGTGAAGCACTTGTGCCGACAGCACACCCCCGAGGATGGTCAAAAACGTGGGCAACGCGGCTCGCCAAGCTGGATGGGGGAACACCATGCGCACAACGGGACGACGACTCGGCTTGCTCGTCGGTTGGGTACTGGTACTCCTGCTGGTGAATCCTCTTCCCGGCAATGCGAATGCGATGAACGAGGAGATCGGGGAGGACGTCTCCCCGACGGTCTCCACCGTGAGGAATGGCAGCGTCGTCGTTGCCTGGAGCCGGATTGTGTTCGAAGCGGCGATGACTGACGACGGCTACGTCTCGTTCATGGGCACGCGGCACCAGGCGATGATGCACATCGCGATGCACGATGCGCTCAACGCGATCGACCCCAGGTTCGACCAGTACGCCTACTTCGGCCGCTCGAAGGGCGCCAACCCGATCGCGGCCGCGGCGAAGGCAGCGCATGACGTGCTCGTGGCGGTCTATCCCGCCCAGCGAACGACGCTGGACGCCGAGCTTGCGACCTGGCTCGCGAGGGTGCCCGACGGCAGCGACAAGACAAAGGCCCTGACCCTGGGAGCGAAGGCGGCGGCGGCCATTGTCGCGCTCCGTCAGAACGACGGCACCGACGTCGACCTCTTGAGCCCCAACTACACGCCGGGAACACAGCCGGGTGACTACCAGTTCGTCCCCCCGTACGACTTCACGTTTGCGGAGGACTTCCGGTACGCGACGCCGTTCGGACTCAATTCTCCCGAGCAGTTCCGCTTGTCTGCGCCCCCGGCGCTGACGAGCCGCGCCTACGCGAGAGCGTACAACGAGGTGAAGTCGGTCGGAGCTATCAACAGCACGACCCGCACCAGGGATCAGAGCAACTACGCTAACTGGTGGTACGAGGGCTCTGAGATCGGCTGGGCCCGCATTGCGCGCGTCACCACGACCAGCGAAGAACTGAAGCTCTGGCGCGCCGCCCGGATGTTCGCACTCGTCAACATGTCCCTCTACGACAGCTACGTCGCGGGCTGGGATACCAGGTTCCATTGGGACACCTGGCGGCCCTACACCGCGATCCGAGCCGGCGATACCGACGGCAACCGCGGCACGGTCAAGGACGCTACCTGGAAGAGCTATCTCGAGACGCCACCCGTCCAGGACTACCCCTCGACCCACAGCGCTCTCGGCGCCGGAGCGGCGGAGGTCCTCAAGCGGTGCTTCAAGACCGATCGTGTGCCGTTCTCGATGGGATCGCTGACCGCACTGCCGGCGAACCCCGTCCGCTCGTTCACCACCTTCACGCAGGCGGCGAACGAGAACGCCGATTCGCGCGTGAGAGCCGGCATTCACTTCCGTTTCGCAACCGAGCAAGGCAAGGCGCTTGGCCGCATGGTGGGCACCTACATCGTCGAGCACCATCTCGAGCGGCGCTGACGACGAGGGCGGGTCCGGCACGCCAGGTATGCCTCGGCCAGGTCATCAACTTGCTGGCACCTGATTTTGTTTCGGCAGGTGGAAGCGGGCGACATTGTCGTGTGCTGGATGGCGACGCCCTACCGGTCCGCGAGCGAAGGCCTTCAGCAGGTTCGTGGTGACGCCTCTCGTCAGGCCTGTCGCCGGGGGTGTCACCGAGCCGCAGCGGTCTCGGAGGGCGCAGGTCCAGCGCAAGGTACCTGCGGTGAACACACCTGCGCCGGAGCGTGTGGTGTAGTAGATCGACTGGGCTGAGGTGCTCACTCCGCCACAGTCGTAGGTCACATGTGAGAGGATCTGCAGCGGTCGCGGGGTGCGCGGCACCGGATAGACCCGGTCGGCTTCGATGCCCACCAGGCCTGGATACCGGTCGCCGCGACGCACTCCAGTGCCTCGAAAGCCCCACCATCCTGGAGACACCACTCGGTAGGGAGCCTCCACGGGGAAGCATTCGTATCGCATCCCGATGAGTGAGTTCTCCGGTTTGGGCTTGGGCGGATCGCGATAGCGAGCAGTGGTGCGCGCCGACCCCTTGTCGTAGAGCGGGTCGAGCTGGGCATCGCTGCGGTAGCCTACGACATCCCGGCGCGGCCCTTGGCCGACCGTGGGGGTTCGGATCCGCCAGTACATGGTGTTGGCGCCGAGGAATGCCAGGTTGGTCCCGTGCCGTCGGGCGGACAGCACCCGTTGGCGCATGTCTAGCGACCAGTACTCGTCGTGACCCATCGACACCAGACCCCGCGCTCCACGTAGCGCTTGTCCATCGGTGGCCAAGTCCATATTCGTCAGGTACGCCAGCGGGATCCCGAGCTGTTCGGCGTGCACGACGACCGGCATCGCACCGAACAGCATCTGCTTGGCTCCGGGGGCCGGGTATGGCCGGTTTTGGCTGACAGCCCAGCTCCGCCGATCACCGGTGGGTCCGTGATAAAGGCTGTAGCCGCCCCAATCGTTGTATGCCTGCCAGGTGGCAACTGGAGCCATCAGCGCGACCTTGCCTTTGGTGCTGCGCGAGCGGACGACTAGAGGCACGTGGGCCTGCCACCCCGTCGATGCAACGAGCTTGAATACGTAGACCCCAGGTGACCAGCCGCGGGTGCTGACCGACAGCGAAGAGTGCCAGGGCGCCACCACAGTGCGAGTTCGTCGAGGAGAGAACACCGGATCTCGCTGCCGCTCACCGTCAATCATGCGTGAGCGCCAGACTCGCCGGGCCAAGCCCCCACGGTAAGCACCGAACCGGAAGGCCACCACACGGAATCTGGCCGCCCCCGTCGAGATCTTCAGCTTGACCCGTTCACCCGACGGGACACTGACACGATGGGCGTAGCCCTCGATCTGACCCTTGATGGCCGGCTTGCGCAACCGCCACTGCGAGGTGCCTTGACGACCTCGTTCCGCCGCCACCGACGTATGCCCGGGGACGGCTGCCGCACCGTATGCGGACGCCCGATTGGTGTCGATAGGCCTTTCAGCGGGCCGTACGTCAGTCGACGCCGTGTCCGTAGAACCCGGCAACTCCGGCCCCACTCCGAAGCCCATCACCAGTACCAGCACCACAGTGCCAATGAAGCCGGTTGCCCGCATCAACCTCCCCCGATCACATACCTCTCGGCTGATATGCCAAGCAGCCGTCTCAGCATCCATCGAGTGGGCCCACTTGTGAAGACCCGCGAGACTCACGGAGACCCTGCGCAGACGGGCGAGACGGGCACTCATCATTGTCGCGGCGTGGAGCGATCGAAGGTTCCTATCCGCTGCGGGTAGACACACTCTCTCAATGGGCGTCGGCCAGTGTTGACCGTTTACCCTGGCGGGATCTCACCCTGGCACGCGGGTCAGTGCTGCAGGACGCAGCGCGGGGTGGTCCCCCAGCCCTCCATCGAGTCACATATTCCCGGCCATGGTTGCGAGACTCTTGCGTGACTCATTGGCTTGGTCCGTGAACGTTTCGATCTCGGCCACCGCCGGCGGCGCTGTCGGAGACAGGACCGCACCGATGACGGCGAGCGAGACGACTCCTGAACACTGCAGCGGCATCAACAGCGTGACGCTGCACATCGCTAGACGGGCCAGACCGGGTGATGAGCACGAGGTGGAATCCGGTTCGTCCCGGCCACGCGTATCCCATGGCCCTGGCCCTGCCCCGGGTTCGAGCCTGTACGGACCAGATGCTGTGGGTCCACGATGGACCCATGCAGAGCACTGCTGCGACCGTGCAGGAGTACCTCGCCGGGCTGCCGGAGGATCGTCGCGAGGTGATCACAGCCGTGCG
>JAQSWV010000099.1 GCA_029266455.1 Nocardioidaceae bacterium | reverse complement strand
GGCCGGTCGCGGTCCGTTCCGTAGCCGTCGACCGCGCCGTCCAGAAATGCCTCCCACCGCCGGCGGGCCGCGTGCTCGCCGGCCGCGGGCAGCGTGGTCCCGGCCGGGTGCTCGACAGCCGGCAGGTCGACACTCGGCGCCGGACGGGTCCATGGCACCTGCCGCGGCGCCCCTACCGGGTCCCGCCAGCCGTGGTCGTTCCACGCCCGCCAGAACGGCGTGTAGACCGCGTACGGGCTGCCGTCGCCCTTGGTGACGCGGCCCGGGGCGACGGCGTAGGGCGAGCCGGTACGCACCAGTGCGATGCCGTGCTCGGACAGCGCCGCCTCGACCCGGCTGTCCCGGGCGCTGCCGTACGGGCCGTAGTCGGCGGCGAGGTGCACCTCGGCCGCGCCGGCCTCGCGCGCAACGGCCACCACCTCAGCGACCGGGTCGCCCGCACGCAGCTGCCAGCCTCCGATCCGGTCGCCGAGGTCGGCCAGGCTCGCCACCAGGTACGCCCGGCGGCTCGGCCCGGCGGGGCCCCACAGCGCCGGGTCGAGCACATACAGCGGCACCACGCCCTTGTCGCCGGGCCCGGACCGGGCGGAGTCGACGGCGTGACGCAGCGCCGGGTTGTCGGCCAGCCGCAGGTCGCGCCGGAACCACATGACCGTTGTCGCCACGTGCTCATCCTGCGCCGGGACCGGCGACGGCGCAGTCCGGGTGGCAGTCGCTCGGCTCCGGCCGCTGGCCCGATGCGTCAGAATGGGTGCGTGAGCGCGCTGATCGACACCACCGAGATGTACCTCAAGACCGTCTTCGAGCTCGAGGAAGAGGGCATCACGCCGCTACGCGCACGGATCGCCGAGCGGTTGGACCAGAGCGGCCCGACGGTCAGCCAGACGGTGGCGCGGATGGAGCGCGACGGCCTGCTCACCGTGGAGGGCGACCGGCACCTCGAGCTCACCCCCGAGGGACGGCTGGCCGCTGCCCGGGTCATGCGCAAGCACCGCCTGGTCGAGCGGCTCCTGACCGATGTCATCGGTCTCGACCTCGAGCTGGTGCACGAGGAGGCATGCCGGTGGGAGCACGTGGTGTCCGAGCACGTCGAGCGCCGGCTGGTGCAGCTGCTCGAGCACCCGACCGAGTCGCCGTACGGGAACCCCATCCCCAGCCTCGACGAGCTGGGTGAGGTGGCATCGTCTGAGGACTTCCTCGCGGGGCTGCAGGGTCTTGACGCAGCGGTCGAGCAGACCGCTCCGGACAGCGACACGGTCGAGGTCCGGGTGCGGCGCATCTCCGAGCCGCTGCAGACCGACGTCTCCACGCTGGCCGACCTGCGCCGGGTCGGGGCTCTCCCTGGCCGTGCGGTCCATGCCCGTACGCACGTGAAGGGTGTGGAGGTCACCGGTGACGGCGGCTCCACCACCGTGCTCACGCCGGAGCTGGCGGCGCACGTCCTCGTCCGCAAGGACTGACGAGCCGGTCGCTGCCTCCGCGGCCGTCGCTGCCTCCGGCGGGCCGAACGAGGGCCAGGAGGGTCCGAAAGGGTGACGTACCCGGCTTGCCGGTATCGCCCAGGTTGAGGTGCGCCTACTCTCAGGTGTCGGGTAGAAGCGCTCTGCGACGATTCGGGGAGGACCACCGGGTGTCAGCTGACGGCCAGCCGCGGGTCAGTCGCGTCTTCGACCTGGCGGTTCTGCTCATCGGTCTGGGCGCCACGCTCGGCACGGTGCTCACCGGAAACGCTGCGCTGGAGGGTGAGCTCGAGACGGGCTGGTTGATCTGGGTGTGCGTTCCGGTGGTGGCGGTCTTCGCCCGCCACCCGGTGCACCTGGACCGACCGTCCGGCGCGATCGAGATGGGCTTCGACTCCTGCGTGCTGGCGTTCCTGGGCGCCGTGATCTACCCATCGAGCCATGCGATCCTGATCTGGGCCGCGTGCGCCATCTTCGCGCAGTTCGTGGTCGCCCGGCGCACGCCCGCGAGGATCTTCAACATCGGCGTGATGGTCACGTCAGGGGCAGCCGCCCTGTGGACCATGGAGCTGGTGGCGGGCGGCGCGGCCGGGGAGCCGAGACTGCGCGAGTTCGTGGCGGTCATGACCGGGTGCGTCGTCTACTTCCTGGTCGACTTCCTCGTCTCGGAGGCGTCGGTGGCGCTGGAGAACCGCGCCCCGGTTCGCCCCCAGCTCGGCGAGACCGGGCTGCTGTCGATGGGCGGCATCGTCGCCGTCGACTCCATCGGCTACCTGGCCGCTCTGATCGGGCGGGAGCTGCCGGACCCGGCTCTGCTGCTGTTCGCCGTCCCTCTGGTCACCCTCCTGGTGGCGGCTCGCTCCACCACGCGCGACCGCGAGCGCTCGCGCCGGATGCGTGTGCTGTTCGACGTGTCGAGGTCGCTGCAGAGCCGGGGGAGCACCGAGGACGTGCTCGACCTGCTGGAGCCGGGAGCGCGCGACCTGATCCGCGTGCCGCAGACGCGGCTGCGGGCAGAACCTCCCGGCCGCGGCGAGGTCGGCGCTCGCGTCACCGACGGCACCCGGGAATGGTGGCTGGTGGCGCCGGAATGGTCCCGGCTGCGCGCCACCGTGGCGTCCGACGCCGAGCACCTGCATCAGCTGGCGCTGGCCGGCTCCGAGGCCTTGTCGCGGCTCAAGCTCACCCGCGAGATGACGTACCTGGCCCGGCACGACACCCTCACCCAGCTGGCCAACCGCAACGTCTTCCTCGACCGGGTCGAGCACGCGCTCCAGATGGCCCGGCGTCGGCGCAGCCGGCTGGCCGTGCTGTTCTGCGACCTCGACGGCTTCAAGCAGGTCAACGACCGGTTCGGCCACAACGCCGGCGACGCCGTCCTGGTGACCGTCGCCGGCCGCATCCGCGGCTGCGTCCGCACCAGCGACACGGTGGCCCGGTTGGGTGGTGACGAGTTCGCGATCCTGCTGGAGGACGTGGACGACCCGCTCGACGTCGACCGGGTCACCGCCAGTGTGCTCGCGGCGGTGATCGAGCAGACCGAGGTCCACGGCACCGCGGTGACGGTCAGCACGAGCATCGGCGTCGCCACGTCCGACGGCTCCGACACGGGCGAGGGCATCCTGCGCAGCGCCGACATCGCGATGTACGAGGCGAAGTCGCAGGGGAGGAACTGCGTGGCCCGGTACGAGCCGGAGCTGGGCTCGGCCCGGATCCGCAAGCTCGAGATGGTGGACGCGCTGCGGGCCGCCATCGCGGACGGCGACCTGTCCGTGGTCTACCAGCCCGTGGTGGACGTGCACACCGGCGCCGTCGTCGGACTCGAGGCGCTGACCCGCTGGCGTCAGGGCGGCCGCAACGTGACCCCGAGCCACTTCGTGCCGCTCGCGGAGGAGACGGGCCTGGTCGTGGCCCTGGGCGAGCACGTCCTGGAGCTGGTCCGACGCGACGCCGCGGCGATCCGCTCGTCTCCGGGTCTGCTGGGCCGCCCGCTCGACATCGCGGTCAACATCTCGGCCCAGCAGTTGCGCTCGCCGCTGTTCGTCGACACCGTGCTGGCGGCCTCCGAGTCGATGGCCGGGCTCAACCTCGTGCTGGAGGTCACCGAGCGCGACGTGGTGCGGGAGGACTCCCTGTCCCTCGAGGCGATGCAGCGGCTGGTCCGGAACGGCGTGCGGTTCGCCGTGGACGACTTCGGCGTCGGCTTCAGCTCCATCGGCTACCTCCAGCACCTTCCGGTGCACATCCTCAAGACCGACCGCATGTTCGCCGCGGACATCGACACCAGCCAGCGCTCGGCGGAGCTGCTCCGCTCGATGCTGCTGATGGGGCAGGCACTCGGGCTCGCCGTGGTCGTCGAAGGCGTCGAACGCCAGGCGCAGCTGGACCTGCTGCGCACCATGGAGTACCGCGTCAGCGCGCAGGGTTACCTGCTCGGTCGCCCGATGACGCTGGAGAACGTCCTCGCCATGGGCTCCGTCGGCGGAGGCAGGCTTCCACCGCAGGGGCAGCCGGTGCTCGAGTTCCCCCACGCCGCGCTCTGACCAGGGCTGCCGGCTCCGCACCGCTCGCGCCCGCGTGCGTCGGGCGGTCCCGCGACGTACCGTCGACGGCGTTGCCCGTGCACCCGAACCGGAGGTCGACCCCATGCCAGTCCGTTCCGCCAGCACCGAGTGGGAAGGGGGGCTCCAGGACGGCAAGGGCCGTACCAGCCTCGACTCCTCCGGCCTCGGTACGTTCGACGTGTCGTTCCCGTCGCGCACGGCCGACGCTCCGCAGGGGAGCAACACCGACCCGGAGGAGCTGATCGGCGCCGCACTCGCCACCTGCTTCTCGCAGAACCTCGCCGGCACCCTGGGTCGCAACGACGTCACGCTCACGACGCTGCACACGTCGGCCCAGGTCCGCCTCGGCAAGAACGACAGCGGCTTGGCCATCACCGAGATCGAGCTGACCGCCCGTGCCACCGTCGAGGGCGCCGACGAGGAGCGCTTCCGCGAGCTCGCCGCCGAGGCCGAGCGGACCTGCCCGGTAAGCAAAGCGCTATCCGGAACCACGATCACGCTCGACGCATCGCTGGAGTCGTGACCGTCCCGCCGTCGGGCGGGCACGGTGCCAGCGTGCCCGCCGAACGGAGGGAGACCGGGGGGCCCGACGCCCCGGCGAAGTCCGAGCGCTGGTCGACCCGCAAGCTCGTGGTCACCGTGGTGGGAACGGTGCTGCTACTGGCCGGAGTGGCTGCGCTGGTGCTGCCGGGCCCCGGTCTTCTGCTCCTGCTGGCCGGTCTGGTGATCCTGGCCACCGAGTTCGACTGGGCCGCCAAGCGGGTCGACACCGTCCGCGACCGCGCCTTCGACGTGTCGGCGGCCGGTGTGGCCACCTGGCCGCGCATCGTCTTCAGCACGCTCGCTGCGTGCGCGCTCGTCGCTGTGGGGGTCTTCTGGTGGATGGATCCCCGGATCGCCGAGATCTGGATCCTCGGACCCGCTCTGCCGTTCGGGGGATGGACCACGGGCAGCGTCATCGTGCTTTCCGGCCTGGTGGCCCTGGGTCTGATCGTGTACAGCATCCAGCGCTTCCGCAGGGGCGGCGACGATCCCCCGGACTCAGGCTCCGGCTGACACGATCTCGGCCAGCCGACGCAAGGTGGCCTCCATGCCGACCCGGTTCCGGGCGGGGAACCGGGTCAGGGCGTAGAACGGTGCCAGGTGGGGCACGCGGGTCGGGTCCCACTCCTCGCGCACGAGCGTCCCGCCATCGACCTCGGTGAGCAGGTAGCGCCAGCGGTGGCCGGCGAAGTGTCGCCAGGCGATCCGGTGCGGCTCGTCGAACTCGACGACGGTGTTGGTGATCGAGTACGACCGCCCGATGCGCATGTCCATGCCGAAGCGCGCGCCCTTCGACAACCGTGCGGGATTGGCGGCGTGCGCCTGGCGCACCGACCCCGAGCCGTCGAGCAGCGGATGCTTGCCGGGGTCGGCGAGAAGGTCGAACACCGTCTGAGGGCTCGCGGGCACCACTCGCTCCACGCCGACGACCGCCCCCGCTCCGAACACCGCACCAGTGTCCCCCGGGCCGGTGTGCCGCCTCGACGCAGGGTCACCCGTGCGCCGGCGGGCCTGGACCGTCAGAAGTCGAAGCCCCCGCCGTCGAAGCCGCCGTCGAAGCCACCTCCGTCGGAGCCGCCGTCCGAGCCGGAGCCGCCCTCGTCGACGCTCGCGTCGAGGCCGTCGAAGCCGCCGCCCATCATCGCTCCCATCGCCGTCCCGAGGAACAGCGTCTGCGCCAGGCCGAAGGCGCCGAAGTAGCCGAGCGCCATCGGGGCGAACGCGGGCCCTGCCTGCCAGTACGGCACCCGCTGGCTGCCCACCAGGACCTGGCGGGTGTCCGGCTCCGCCCCGACGCGCACGCGCTCGGCGTCGAGCGCACACGCCGGCACGTCCCGGGTGATCCCGCCGGACGGCGCCCAGGGAACGTCGGTGACCGACTGGCCGTGGCGCGGGTCGAAGAAGCATGCGGGCCGTCGCTGGGGGAGCGCCGTGCCCTCCACCCGTGCCCGCACGCACGCGATGGCGTAGCGGCCGTCGTCGATGATGGTGGTCACGTGCCGGGTCTGCTCGGCGTCCTGCAGCGCATCGGTGGCCACCTTGGCGGCCTCGTAGGCGTCCAGTGCCCGCCGGTAGTCGGCGCGCCCGCCCTCGTCCAGCCTGCCGCTCGGCAGCTCGTTACCGAGCCGGGACAGGTCCTCGCCGAAGGCGACCACGTCCGCCGAAGGCGACCACGTCCTCCTCGACCGCGTTGCGCACCACGCTCAGCTCGGCGGCGCGCTTCGCGCTGCGGATCGCCTGCTGCTTGCTCATCGCCCGGTAGGCGATGAACGCCACGACAACGATGAGGATGAGCACGAACTCCGTTGCCCCCAGCCCTATCACCGCTCAAGTCTCGCACGCCGCCCGCCCGTACCCACCCCTGACGAAGCGGCGACGGGCACGCCACGGCCGGACCCGCATCGACCACCGCTTCCGGCAGGTTCAGGTGGCAGCCACGGGTACCGGGTTCCCGCCGGGGTCAGCGGGAGCGGGAGCGGCTGCTGGTGGAGAAGGCCGCAGCGCCACCGGGCCGGGCGGGCCCGGTCGAGTAGCCGCCCTGCCGGCCGCCG
>JAQSWV010000046.1 GCA_029266455.1 Nocardioidaceae bacterium | reverse complement strand
GCCCACGTCCGCGGCGGGTGACCGGTCCGGCTCAAGCACATCCGGCGACTGCGTCTTCGACAGCCGTAGCGGCGGCGATAGCTGACCCGATCACCGCCATGACCAAGAAGACGGTCCCGATGAGCTCACCCACCGCCCCGCGCATCGGGAGCAGGCTCACGTCGCGGCACCACCCAGCAGCGCCCCCACACCAGCCAGGGCATCGCTGCGGACCCGGTAGTAGACCCAGACGCCCCGCTTGGACCGGTCCAGAAGACCGCTGTCGTGCAGAACCTTCAAGTGATGGCTGATCGTCGGCTGGGACAGGTCGAAGGCATCGGTCAAATCACATACACACGCCTCACCGCCACTGTGCGATGCCACCAGCGACAGCAGCCGCAGCCGGACCGGATCGGCCAGCGCCTTTAGCAACGGCGCGACCTGCTCGGCCTGCTCGGTGCTCAGTGGTCTCCGCATCAGCGGTGAGCAGCACGCCACCGTCTGCACGGGAGTCAGCTCCAGTGTGGACTTCGACATCCCTCTATGTTGACAGACGTCTATGCGTGTGCCAACCTCATCCGAAACATAGACAGTCATCGAACTCCGCGGAGGATGTGTGTCATGAGCCGACTGCAACTGGCCCTCAACGTCAATGACATTGACGAGGCGGTCGCCTTTTACTCCAAGCTGTTCAGCAGCGAGCCCGCGAAGCGTCGCCCCGGATACGCCAACTTCGTCGTGAGTGCGCCCCCTCTGAAGTTGGTACTCCTGGAGAACCCCGGCAAGGGTGGATCGGTCAACCACCTCGGTGTCGAGGTGGCCGACGTGGACAGCGTCGACGCCGAGCAGACCCGGCTGGCCGCCGAGGGACTCGCCTCAATAGACGAGCGCGGCACCACCTGCTGCTACGCCAAGCAGGACAAGTTCTGGGTTCAAGGCGCGCCCAACGGGGAGCAGTGGGAGGTGTACACGGTTCTGGCCGACAGCCAAACCTTCCGCGATGAGCCCACCGCAGAGGGCAGGTGCTGCGGCACCACCGAGCAGACAACCGCTGAGGCCACGGCAGCCACCTGCTGCTGACCGTCAGGTCGGTTCTCATCGCCACCTCAAGCGGCGGCCATCACAACCGGCTGTACCACCACCATGGCGTCCACCGGCGGACGCCACCGACGTTCGTGCCAGCAACCTCAGGGGGCACGCGCCCAGTTCCGTCAGGAGAGTGCTTCGTCCTGGTGACACGTCAACGGAGGCGACGCAACCACGCCGGCCGCCGCTCGAGGGACCGGAGGACCTGTTGCAGTTCCTGAGCCGGCACTAGCAGGTCCCTGTCGTACACACGCCCACGATCGAGGTCGCGGACCAGCTCAGTGAGCGCCACGATCCACCCAGGTCCGGTGCGACGGACGGTTAGCTCGGCGCCGCCGCGCTTTCCATCTCGACGGTCTGAATGACGACCTCGACAGCGCTTCGCTGAGAGGCGACTGCGCGTCGGTGCCCCCACGCCCGATGACGACAGGTATCACCGCAGTACTTCGGTTCAAGCCTGCTCACCACTGCCGAGGCGGCAGAGTACCTCCACGTATCCGAGCGTTGGGTGCAGGAGGCAGTTCGTCAGCGCAAGGTTCGCTGCACACGTCTGGGCAAGCACGTGCGCTTCCGCATTGAGCACCTCGATGAGCTCGTGGCGGCGGGGGAGCAGCCGGTGACCGGGTCACCGGTCGGGCTCAGGGCGCTGAGGATTCAGGACCGGCGGCGGTCACGCCTCTGAGCCGGCCACCAGCCGCATGAGCGGTGCTGGCCGGATCTCTCCGCCGGGGAGCGCGGTGTCGATGATCTCGGAGATCAGCTCGTCGCCGACCGGCAGCAGGTGCCCGTAGGTGTCGATGGTCGTGGTGATCGACTCGTGGCCGAGCCGCGCCTGGATGTGGGGGAGCGGAGCGCCTCCGGCCACCAGCCACGCCACGTGGGTGTGCCGAAGGTCATGGAAGCGGAACGGCGCGATCCCGTCGCGCCGGAGCTGGGCGATCAGCGGGTACAGGATCCGCTCGTAGAAGGGGCGGGCGAGGTTCTGCTCGTCGCTGCCGGCGCCGAAGGTCTCGGTGTGCTTGCTCGCGGTGCGCGAGCCGCCCATCCGCCACCTCACCACCGCGGACATGCCGCCGTCGGAACGCGTCTTGCAGTCGATCCAGGCCATGCCGACCAGCTCTCCGTTGAGGCGCGACGTGCCCTATTGGTGCCCTACTGGTGCACATCCCGCCACCGCGCCACGGCAAAAGCCCAGGTCAGAGGGTTACGATCTGGTGTCCGAGGGGGGACTTGAACACCGACGCGGGCCGTACCAGGGGGTGCGGCCCTGTCCGGTGAAAGGGCCTCTGACCTGGGCATATGTCCATTTCGGCCGCACCGTCGTCTCGGGCTGTCCGGCCTCGTGCTAACAGGTCCGTAAGCAATCCGTTAGCAGAGGCGGGTGCGAACCGGAGGTGAGGGCCGACCGCGTCGTCGCCCGCCGCAGCTCGTCCTCGTGCTTCCAGTGCCAGTGCATAGCACCGACGCCGACAACGAATCGGACCATGCCCCACCAGCACGTCGGCTCACGACGGACGGCGGTCAGGTCGCCGGCATGCCAGCGGCCCTCGTGCCAGACCTCGACCGGCGGCTCGTCGAGGGTGAGACGGGCGCCTGGGGGACGACGACCTGGTCAGGATCGGCCGGGCAGCCAAAGCGACAGGTGCTGGGGTTGCATCGTCTGGTTCACGGCGTCACGGAGGTCGGTGTCGAGAGCGTCCAGGTCCACCGCGTGACGTAGCCGGTCGGAGAACGCTGCCAGGGTGCGGGCAGCGTCGTAGCGCGACCGGTAGAAGCGGCGGTCCACGATGGCCTGGATGCGGGAGCGCAGAGGCCGGAACAACGCCGCCACGGCCAGTGTCGATCCGGCGACGGCCAGGTCGGACTCGCCGGTCACCGGGTTGAGCACGAGCCCAAATGCCATCACCAAGGCGAGGTAGAACGCGGCCAGCGTCACGGTCAACGCCCCGTAGACAAGGGTGCGATTGATGACGACGTCGATGTCGTAGAGCCGGTAGCTCAAGATGGCGATCCCGATGGCCGCAGGGATCCCGGCAATGAAACCGAACAAGAACGTCGACCAACCGATGCCGCCGAGGACCTCGGCCCACCGACCCGGAAACGACTCCGCGACCGCGCTCACAGCCAGCCCGGTGAGCATGATCAGGCCGACCAGCGCGAACCACTTGAGTTGCTGGCGCTCCACGCCTTGGGCGCGGCGGAAGCGCACAGCCAGGGACACGCCGCCGAGGACGAAGGCAGCGGTCACCAGGCCACCGCCGAGAAGCGACACTGCCCGCATTAGGTCTGCCGCCGTTCCGCTCGCCCCGAGAGGATTCTCGATAGGCGTTGTCAGTGCAAGATTGCCTGGCTCGAACGCTGCACCTACCACGCTCGCGACCAGTCCGGACACAGCGAGCCACGCCGCCGGCCGCCAGCGGCGCGACAGCAGCCGTCCGGTGGGGAACAGCAGCGGGATGACGATGCCAGCCAGAACCAACCAGACAAACCACAGCCACGACGCGATCCACGCAATGACCAGGCGGCCCGGGTAGGTAGGCGTCACCACGTAGACTTCGGCGAAGACCTGGGCCCCTAGGGCGAGCGCGATCCCCAGTAACAGCCAGCCGATAGGGTTTCCAGGCCGGCGTGATCCCAGCACGGCTCCGACCACGGCGAAGCCGACCATCGCCAGACCGAAGTACTCGTCATGGGCGGAGACCCCCCGCGCAACCAGCACCATGGCGCCGACCTGCAGGAGTGCCCACGCCGCAAACAGCGACCATGCCAGCCACGAGGCGGCTCTGAGGCTCATCGCAGGCGCGCCCCCCTCCGGGATAGATCCGCGCCAGAGTCGCTCACCGACGTGCAGGAACCGTTACGGCTCACCCTCTGAGTCGCGGGTCTAGGGGTGAAGGGTATCGGGTCTGGCCTGTCACCGGTGTCAGTCGGCGACGGGGGCGACGACCGGCCGGATGGCTCGGGCCGCCTGCGCGTACGTCGACCCTTGTGGCAGGTCGAGATGTGGCAGTACTCGAGGGGCAGGATGTCGGTGCAGTTCCACAGCAGGCCCGTGAGCCTCCACAGAACGGGGTCGGGGGGTGAGTGGAGCGCAGCAGGCGGTCGCCTGCTCCACGGTCTCGACGAAGGCGTCGCGGAGGTGGCCGGGGGCGTGCCCGGCGAGAAGGTGGGCGTGAATCGTGGGCATGGTGAACTCCATGGGAGTCGGTACGGAAACGGTCTCCGTGCCGCGCCATGCCATGCCTTGCCATGCACACAGGCCGGGTCCTCGGGGAAGGCGCCCCTGCCGGCGAAGTGAACGCTAGTCGGGGTGGCCGGACTCCTGCAGGGGATTGCCGGCGCGGTGGAGTTAGACAGCAAATGACTTTGCTCAGGTTTTCCACGACGTGGTAGGGCTGTCGGAGCCCACCGATGGGCGGCACTGCAAGAGGGCTTCGACCGCAAGGCGTGGCTCACCCAGCCGGGAGGGCATCCGCGCTTCGAGCGCACTACGCCGTCCGAGCGGACTAGGTAAGGCACCTCACCTGGGGCATCCGCCTCCGAAAGCTATAAGCCAGTCAGGCCAGGCTAGGAACGCGTGAGTTCCATCCTGAAGGCGAGGTCCTCACCGCCTCCGAAACCCGGGTCCCAGTCGGTTGTAAGCCATTGCGACTCGTCTGTCCCGTTGTTGATGTAGACGAACTGGCCGCCACTGTAAAGGTCCTGGTTTTGTGGTTGAGCAAAGACCCCCACCCCACTACTTGCTACATAGTTCTGCGACACCGAAACGAACAGCACGTAACGCGCACCAGCCCTCAAGCGCAACCCATTAGGTCGGAAGGTGATGACTTGGAAGGCGCCCGCTGACGCGGTGGTACGAGCCTGGCTGCTCCACTTGCGCGCCCCCACCGCATGGTGACCGTTCCATCTATACACGTACCCAGTGAACTGCAGGGTCGTGGGCAGCTTCACCACAAATGAGAACTTCTGCAGGCGTGTGGTCCTGGTAACAGGAACCCTCATTGTCTGCCCGTAGGTCGCCGTGTTGGGAACCCCGAACTCAGCGACGATCGTGGACCCGTCCCAGTCGTCGATGGTGTTGACAGTGCGAGTCACCACCCGAGCCTGAGCCGGGGCGACTAACATGAGCATCGTCGCCACCGTGAGCGCCAGTGCCAACAACCGGACGAATCTCATATGCACTAGAAAACCCACGGCAAACTCCCCGGCTTGGAAGAATAGGCTGCCCTTCGGTTTCGGAGAGCAAACTCGACCCTCCTCTCGGCAGCACCCCACTGTCAAGGTCCAAGCTGACCCCGTTGTCAACAGCCGGTCGGACCACGGCACCGACCCGAAGTGGCACGGCGGTCTGGCGATCTTGTCCTTGCCGATGGTGGCGGCGTAGGCGCGGAGCCCTTGCAGGTATCGCATCCATGCCTGGCCGTCACCCTCGCCGTTGCTGGTGCCCCAGACCTCGATGCACCGGCCGAGGCGGAACTCTGCCGGCGTCTCACCGGGCACCACGTCGAGCCGGGACTGTGCCCGTGCGAGTCGGCGGCTGGTCACTAGCTGGCCCGGAGCGGCGTGACGGCTCCGGCCTCGGCGTCGCCCTCGATGATCCAGCCGAGCGCCCGCAGCCCTTCCGGGGTGAGGCCAAGCCGGTCGCCGAGCTGGCGGGCTTCGGCGGCCTGCCAGCCGGCGGCTGTGCCGGCGAGGACGGCGCTCACGCTGGCGATGTACATGGAGATCGACGCGGCGTAGGAGTCGTCCCACATCGTTGCCTGCGGTAACCGCCACAGCTCATGCCACAGCGCCCGCTCCTCGGCCGTCCACTCCCGGCCCCTCGGCATCTTCGGCACCGCCAGCGTGCACCCAGCGGCGGGCAGCACGGTCAGGGTGCGCTTGCCCCGATGGGCGCGGGAGAACGGCCCTGCGGCGTTGGGCATCGGGCCTGCCATGTGGTGACTCCTATGTAGTGGGCGGTGAGGTTGGCGGTGGGGGGCAGCGGTCGGGCACGGTCTGCGGCTGACCGGGGGTGTGCACCTCGAGGTGCACACGCCGTCCTCGTGGTGTGCACGGCGCCGTGCACACGTCGGCACCGTGTTCCTCGAGGGCGTTCGCGGCGACCGCCTGGTCGCCGCGTACTTCCTGCTCGCCACGACCGGCATGCGGCGCGGCGAAGCCCTCGGTCTGCGATGGGCCGATGTCGACCTGGACGAGGGCCGGGCAGCGATCCAACAGACCGTCATCGCGGTCAATCACCGGCCGGTCATCGGCACCCCGAAGACGGCGAAGGGCCGGCGGACCATCCACCTCGACACGGCCACGGTCGCCGTACTCCGCGAGCACCGCAAGGGGCAAGCGGCCGAGCGGCTCCAGATGGGCGCCGGGTGGACAGACCACGGCCTCGTGTTCTCTCGGGTCGACGGCACCCTGCTCCACCCCGAGCGGTTCTCGCGGTCGTTCGGCGACCGGGTCCGCCAGCTCGGCCTGCCGAAGATCCGCCTCCACGACCTTCGGCACGGCTGGGCGACCATGGCGCTCGGCGCCGGGGTGCACCCGAAGGTTGTGCAGGAGCGGCTCGGGCACGCGAACATCGGCATCACCCTCGACGTCTACAGCCACGTCACCGCCGGTCTGCATGACGACGCCGCAGAGAAGGTGGCCGACCTCGTGTTCGGCCCGTTAGCAATCTGTTAGCAGACAGGCCATTCCTGGCCTGTCGCATGGCACCTGACCTGCATGTTCTCGGTGTCCGAGGGGGGACTTGAACCCCCACGCCCTATTACGGGCACTAGCACCTCAAGCTAGCGCGTCTGCCTATTCCGCCACCCGGACGTGGCTCCCGGCGCAGCCGCCGGAGCGGCCGTCACTCTAGCAGCGGGTGCAGGATGGACCCCATGGCCCCGGACCGAGTGACCGACAGGCAGCCGCCCGCGTACGACCCCTCCGACGAGGTGGTGACGTTCACCAGTGAGCTGATCTCGATCGACACCACGAACGCGGGTGACGACACGGGGCCCGGCGAGCGCAAGGCCGCCGAGTACGTCGCCGAGCGGCTCGAGGAGGTAGGACTCGAGACCCGGCTGCTGGAACGCACCAGCGGCCGGACCAATCTGCTCGCACGCTGGGAGGGCGCCGACCCGACCCTGCCTCCGCTGCTGCTCCACGGACACCTCGACGTGGTGCCGGCCGAGTCAGCCGACTGGCGATTCCCACCGTTTGCCGGTGAGGTCGACGGCGGTTACGTGCACGGACGTGGCGCCGTCGACATGAAGGACTTCGACGCCATGATCCTGTCGGTGCTGCGGGCGCGGATCCGCGCTGGGGCGGCGCCCCGGCGGTCCGTGGTGCTGGCGTTCACCGCCGACGAGGAGGCCGGCAGCGGGCACGGAGGGCACTGGCTCGTGGACGAGCACCCGGAGATGTTGGCCGACTGCACCGAGGCCGTGGGGGAGGTCGGCGGCTTCTCCACGGTCGTCGGCGACCAGCGCCTGTATGTCGTCGAGTCGGGGGAGAAGGGGCTGGCCTGGATGCGTCTCACCGCGCACGGCACGGCCGGCCACGGCTCCATGCGACAGCCCGACAACGCCGTCACCAGGCTGGCGCGGGCCATCACGGCCCTGGGCAGCTACGACTGGCCGGCCGAACCGACGCCGACGATGCGCCGGCTCGTCGAGGTCGCGGCTCCGCTTGCTGGTGCCGATCCCGATGACGCCGACGCGGTGCTGGCAGCCTTCGGCCCGGCCGCACGGATGCTGGGAGCCGGAATCCGGAACACGACCAACCCATCGATGCTGCGGGCCGGATACAAGGTCAACGTGGTGCCGGCTCTGGCGACCGCGCGGGTGGACGGGCGGTTCCTGCCCGGACAGCAGGACACCTTCCTCGAGCAGGTGCAGTCGATCGTCGGCCCCGACGTCGACGTCGAGTTCGAGACCTTCCAGTCGGCGGTGGAGACGGCTTTCGACGGCGACCTCGTCGACGCGATGACGACGGCCCTGTTCGCCGAGGATCCCGATGCGGTGGTGGCGCCGTACCTGATGTCCGGCGGCACGGACGCCAAGGCGTGGAACCGGCTCGGGATCCGCTGCTTCGGCTTCGTCCCTCTGCGCCTGCCGGCTGACCTGGACTTCACCGCTCTGTTCCACGGAGTGGACGAGCGCGTGCCGGTGGACGCCTTGCGGTTCGGCTCGCGGGTTCTCGACCGGCTGCTCGACCTGGCCTGAGGTCAGAGTGTCCGGGCGACCCGGATGATCCGGCGGCGCATGGTCACGCGCCGGCTCCCGTCCGGAAAGAGCCGCAGCCGGGCGAGCTCCCAGCCGCCGTACTCGGCGCGGTCGGTCAGCAGTCGGCGCACGGTGCTGCGCGAGTGCGTCCGCGGAAGCCAGAACCGCTGGAACTCGTATTCGCCGACGCCGGTCGCCGTGCCGCCTGCCATGGTCTGCCCCATGCTGCCCCTAGTCTCTGCGAGTGCAAGACGCTATCGCGGTCGCGGGGCTGACGAAGCGGTACGGGGGGCTGACAGCGGTCGACGACGTCAGCTTCACCGTAGCGACGGGTGAGTTCTTCGGCATTCTCGGTCCGAACGGCGCCGGCAAGACCACCACGCTGGAGATGATCGAAGGGCTGCGGCAGCCGGACGGCGGCTCGGTGACCCTGCTCGGTGAGCAGCCCAGCCTGCGCCGTCGCTCCCTGTTGATGCGCATCGGCGTACAGCTGCAGGGATCGGCGTTCTTCGAGCGGCTCACCGCGCGCGAGCAGCTGTCCACCGTCGCCTCGCTGTACGGGATCGGAGACTCGCGCGTCGACGAGATGCTGAACGTGGTGGGTCTGGGCGACAAGGGGGCCGACCGGGTGGAGAAGCTGTCGGGTGGGCAGCGGCAGCGGCTGGCGATCGCCTCGGCGCTGGTGCACGACCCCGAGGTGGTGTTCCTGGACGAGCCGACAGCGGCACTCGACCCGCAGGCGCGGCGCAACCTCTGGGACCTGCTGCAGGGTCTCAGCGACTCCGGGCGCACGGTGGTCCTCACGACGCACTACCTGGACGAAGCCGAGGCGTTGTGCGACCGGGTCGCGATCATGGACCGCGGCCGGATCCTCGAGCTGGACAGCCCGGCCGCCCTGGTGCGACAGCTGAACGCGCCGCTGCGGGTCAGCATCGCGCCCCAGGAGCTGAGTGCCGAGCAGGCGGCCGCGTTGCCCGGCGTCGACTCCGTCCGGCTCGACGCAGGAGCACTGATCCTGACGACTCGCCAGCCCGAGGTGGTGCTGTCCCGGCTGGCCGCAGAGGGGAGGCTGGCCGGGTTGCAGGTGCACGGTGCCTCCCTGGAGGACGTGTTCCTGGACCTGACGGGCCGGGAGTTCCGATCATGAGCCGGGTCCGCCCGCCCGCGGTCAGCCTGGCCATGGCGATGGCCAAGGGCTTCTGGCGCGACCGGGCCGCGGTGTTCTTCGCCGTGATCTTCCCGCTGATGTTCCTGCTGCTGTTCGGGACGTTGTTCAGCGACGGCGGGACCAGCCGCACCAGCGCGCTGCAGGTGGGCGACGTTCCTCTGCTCGACGACGCGCCGCCTGGCGCACGGGGAGTCATCGCCGAAACCATCGACGTCAGGCGTTCTGATGACCTCGCCGCCGCCCTCGGGGAGATCCGGCAGGGCGACGCCGACGCAGCCGTCGTCCAGCACGGCGACTCAGTGCAGCTGTACTACTCGCAGGCAGACCCGGTGCTGGCGAGCACGGTCCGGGGGACCTTCGAGGCGATCGTGTCGAGCGCGAACATCGGAGCCTCAGGACAGCCGCCGCAGTACGCCCTGGAGGTCGAGACCGTCGAGGACGAGACCCTGTCACCGGTGCAGTACCTCACGCCGGGGCTGCTCGGGTGGGCGATCGCGAGCGGTGCGACGTTCGGGGCCGCCACCTCCCTGCTGCAGTGGCGCACGACCGGGCTGCTGCGGCGCTTGCGGCTAGCGCCCGTACCGGCGGCGTCGGTGGTGACGTCCAGGGTCGGCGTATCGCTCGGTATCGCGTTGTTCCAGACAGCGGTCTTCCTCGCCACCGGGATGCTGGTCTTCGGCCTGGAGCTGACCGGGTGGTGGTGGCTGGCCTTCCCGCTGCTGATCGCGGGCACCCTGGCTTTCTTGTCGCTCGGCCTGCTCGCCGGCGCTGTTGCCAGGACGCAGGAGGCCGCGGTGGCAATCGCCAACATGGTGGTGCTGCCGATGGCATTCCTGTCGGGCTCGTTCTTCCCGCTCGACGGGGCGCCTGCCTGGATTCGTACGGTGTCGCAGGTGCTGCCCCTCCGGCATCTCAACGACGGCATGCTGGACGTGATGGTGCGGGGCCAGGGACCGACCGCGGTGGTGCTGCCGCTCGCGGTCCTCCTCGCGTTCGCGACCGTGCTGACCGCGGTGGCGGCGCTGTTCTTCCGGTGGGACACCTGACTCCCCCGAGGTGCTGCACCCCACAGGGGGTCGCCCGGATCACTCTGCCCGGTGAGCACGCTCGCCTCCTCCGGTGAGGGGACGACGCGCTCGCTGCGCGGCCCTCGTGGGCTCAGACGTCGACGTACCGGCGCTGTCCCGGCACTGGTACGCGGCCCTTCAGCCGCGCCGGCAGCACCCAGACCGGGTTGGAGAAGCCGACCACCGCTCCAGCGGCCGTGCGCACCATCGCGCGCACGTAGACGCCGCTTCGGCGTCTCACCTGCGTCGACCACCTCCCACCGGTGACCTGACCGGCAGGCACCACCCGGCTGCGGTTGGCCGGCTCGAGCGCCGACAGCCCGGCGCGGTCGCATCGACCGACCACGAGCTCGAGCGACCCCCCAGCCGGAAGAGCGGTCGCAGTGATGGTGAGGTCCACGAGGTCGTGCCGGGTCAGCAGCACGCCGCCCATCGGCACATGCCCGTCGATGCGGAGGTCCAGCTCCCCGGACCACTTCAGCGGGTCGTAGAACCACGCCCGGCCCGCCAGCAGCGCCGTACACGTCGACCGGACCGACCGGTCCCCGGCCCACACGCCGGTGAGCCACCGGGGGTAGATCTCACCGAGCCAGTCGATGCCGTCATGGTTGTCGGTGGTGCCGCACGCGGTGAGGAAGACCGCGTTGCGTGCGGCGATGTCGTACTGGCGGATCAATGTCTCGATCGACCGCGTCGTGCCGATCTCGATGACGTCGGCGCCGAGGCCGGAGGTGGACACCAGCCTGCGGGCCAGCTGCTCCGTGCCCCTGGGGCCGGGCGAGGGGTGGTTGATGCTGACGACGGCTCCGTGCCGGTGCAGGAAGCGCACCATCGCGAGCTGCGCCTGCAGGCTCTCGTCCTTGATCAGCGACGGGTCGGTGTACGTCGGCAGGACGCCGTCGCCTCCGAAGGCGTTCAGGTGGTCGACCAGCGAGATCTCGGCAGCCGCGTGCTGGGTGATGCCCGGGTAGCGGTCCCGGTACTCGCGCACCACCGACAGCAGGAGCTCGGACCCGTCCGCGGGGGTCTTGCGCTCGCGGTGGAACCTGAGCCGGTCGACCACGGCCGTGGCTGTGGCGCCGTTGCGCGCCCGGACCCCGACCCGGAAGTACTTGAGGGAGGCGTCGCCCGCCACGGTGTCCGGCCACAACGCGGCGTGGTCGGCGCACGGGTCGAGACGCAGACGCTGCCAGGTCGTGCCGCCGGCGGCCGGGATGCCGATGACGCCCAGTCGGCCGGAGTCCTCGGTCCAGCGCCCGATGCCACCCCCGAGCCGGTACTGCAGCCGGTACTCCCCGGCCGGGCGTCCGGCCGTTGCCGGGCGGTAGCTGGAGCCGATCTCGACGAGGAGATGCGCGTCGGGGCCCAGTCGTTCGCCCAGCACGTCGAGCGTGAGCGTGGTGTCGATGTAGCTGGTCGAGTAGGTGAAGTTCCATGCCACCCCTTCCAGCAGGTAGGTGCTCCACCGCGGCCCACCTGCGGCGGTGGCGTCCAGCCGCATGGCAAGGCCCGGCTCGTCCGGGCTCGTCGGGTCCGCTACGAACGCGTGCGTCGACCTCGTCAGGTCGGGACCAGCCGACGTCTCCGTCCAGGTCCAGGACTTGCCGTCCTCAAGCTCCCGGTCGCCGTCGAACCCGACGGCCTTGCGGTAGCCGTAGGCGCTCTGGCGGAAGTCGTGGTCGGTCCACCAGACGATGTCGACGCCCAGCCGCTCCGCCTGGTGCAGGTGGGCGTGCATGCTCGCCTTGCCCTCGCTGAAAGACCCGTGCAGATGCATGGCCATCGAGAACGGGTCGCTCCGGCTGAGTCCTCGGCTGAGCGCGGGGGAGGGAGCGCCGAGTGCCCCGACGCCCAGTGCCCCGCCCGCGAGTGCAAGCAGGCGACGACGGTCCAACCCGGCCCCGGGACGTGCGGGTTCGGACATGCGGTCCCCCTCCGCAGCGAGCACCCATTGTCACACGGCCGGTGGCCCGCCACAGCGTCATCGAACGCGCCGGCGATACGCCTCTCGATGCATGACGTAATGGGAGGGGAGTGGCGCCTCGTCAGGCCAGGAGGTCGGCCAGCAGGCTGGTCAGGCGGGTCCGGCGGGGCGGGTGGGGGCGCCGGGCGACTGCCTCGGCGAGCGCTGGACCGGCCTGGTGGACGACCGACAGATGGCGACCGGCCTGGGTGGCGGCGCCGACCAGCATCGAGCGGGTCAAGGACCCCGCCGACTCCGCGGGCAGGACCAGGACGATGGCCTCGGCGCCGTCGGTCCCCGCGTCGGCGGTCGTGGTGGTACGAACCCCGGCGGCACCGGCCGCGTCCAGCGCCACCCGCAGCGCGTCGGCACCGGCCCGGCCGCCAGCGCGAGGGGACATCACAAGGAGGTCTGCGGGGTCGAGCCCGAACGCACGGGGTGCCGACGTCGTCACGATCTGGACGGCCCGGCGGACCGCCCCCTCCGGGTCGGCCGCCGGGCTGACCACCACCTCGTGGCGGGAGGGATCGACAGCCGGGAGGACACCGGCCCGCAGGCTCTGGACGAGTGCAGCGAGCTGATCGCCGGCTTGCTCGTCACCGCCGTCCGTACCGCGGGGCTGCGCCCGGTCGACCCGGACGGCGCCGCTTGCCACCACGTCGGCGAGCACCCGGCCGGGGCCGGGCGCGTAGGGCATGGCCGGATCGCCGACGAGCACCAACTGCTGCGGATGGTCGTCAGCCACGAGCCGCGCCAGCAGCTCGAGGGCCTCGGTCAGACTCAGCCGGTGAGCGTCGGTCACCACCACCGCCTTCTCGCTGTCACCCGGGACCACCGAGCCACGGGGTGCGTCGACCACGCCTACCGCCCCCGGTCCCGACCGCGAGACCAGCTCGACGAGGTGCTGGGCCACCTCCTCCTCCAGCGGTGACCAGTGCGGGTGCCCGAACAGCCGCTCCTCGAGATGGGCGACGACCCGGCCGGTGTCGGTGGCACGTTCGGCAACGGGTCCGGGGGAGTCGACGCCGACGCCGCGGAGGGCGGCTGCGAGCACCGGTGCGGGCAGACACGTCGAGCCGTCGAGGGCGGCCCGCTCGACGAGCCGCGCCACCACGTCGACGGCTGTGTCTTCCGTACGCGACCGTGGAGGCGGTGCCTCGGGGTGGGCGGTCATCCGGGTGCGTCGGTCTCCGAGCCGAAGCCCGACACCTCGTCCAGCGCCTGCATGATCTGCGGTGGCAGCTCCACCTCCTCGACCCCGAGCGCGCCGTTCAGCTGAGCGGCCGTACGGGCTCCGACGATCGGCGCCGTGACAGCGGGGCGGTCGCGCACCCAGGTCAGCGCCACCTCCAGCGGCGACAGCCCGAGGCCCTCTGCTGCCCGGCTCACCGCCTCGACGATGGATCGGCCTCTCTCGTCGAGGTAGGGGGCCACCACCGACTCGAGCCGCGGCGACGCGCCGCGAGAGTCGGCCGGGACCCCCGCTCGGTACTTGCCGGTGAGCACCCCTCCGGCAAGCGGGGAGTAGGCCAGCACGCCGAGCCCGAGCGCCTCTGCCGCCGGAAGGACCTCGTCCTCGACGTCCCGGTTGAGCAGCGAGTACTCGATCTGCGTCGAGGCGAGCACCGCGCGCCCTGGCAGGGCCCGTTGCCAGGCCGCTGCCGCGGCCGTCTGCCAGCCGGTGTAGTTGCTGACGCCGACATAGTGCGCCTTGCCGGCGGTCACCGCTGAGTCCAGTGCCGACAGAGTCTCCTCCCACGGTGCCTGGTCCGACCACACGTGCACCTGCCACAGGTCGACGGCGTCCACGCCGAGCCGGCGCAGGGACGCATCCAGCTGCCGGGTCAGGTGGGCACGTGAGGTGTCCCAGTGCCTTCCTCCGCCTGCCGGGCGACGGCGCACCCGCCCCGCCTTGGTGGCGATCACCACGTCATCGCGGTCGACCACCACCCCCAGCATGCTCCCGAGCAGCTGCTCGGACAGACCGTCGCCGTACCCCGCGGAGGTGTCGACCAGGGTCCCGCCCGCGCCGGCGAAGGCCGCCAGCTGGTCGCGCGCCTCGTGCTCGTCGGTGTCGAGGCCCCACAGCCAGGTGCCGAGCCCCAGCCGGGAGACATGGAGCCCGCTGCTGCCCAGCCGACGTTGCCGCATGCCGGCGAGGCTAATAGAGGACGGCCCGCTGGCCCCGGCTAGGCTCGACCGGCTGCCCGTCCACATCGACCGGCGCGCCGTCGACGTCGATCTAGGAGGCCGGTCGTGCGCCTTGGCCTCAATGTCGGCTACCTGTCGGGCACCGACGCCGACGATCCGCTCGCCCTGGCGCTCGAGGCCGAGCGGCTCGGCTATGACGTCTGCTGGGCCGCGGAGGCGTACGGTTCCGACGCGCCCACCCTGTTGGCGTTCCTCGCGGCCCGCACCGAGCGGATCGACGTGGGCAGCGCGGTGATGCAGATCCCGGCGCGTAGCCCCGCGATGACTGCCATGACAGCGGCGACCCTCGACCTGCTGTCGCACCGCCGGTTCAGGCTGGGGCTCGGTGTCTCCGGACCACAGGTCTCGGAGGGATGGCACGGCGTGCCTTTCAGCAAGCCGTTGCAGCGGACGCGCGAGTACGTCGACATCGTCCGCCTGGCCTTGGCGCGGGAGCCGGTGACGTACCAGGGCGAGCACCACGTGCTGCCGCTGCCCGGCGGGCCAGGCAAGGCGCTGCGGTTGATGCTGCGCCCCCAACGCGACATTCCGCTCTACCTGGCCGCCGTGGGGCCGAAGAACCTCGAGCTGACCGGCGAGCTGGCCGACGGATGGCTGGGGATCTTCTTCTCCCCGGAGCGGGCCGCCCTCTTCCTGGAGCCTCTTCGCGCCGGCGCCGAGCAGGCCGGCCGGCGGCCGGAGGACCTCGACGTGACCGTGACGGTGCCCGTCGCGGTCGGCGCAGACCTCGACGCTTGCGCCGACCAGCTGCGCGGCTACACCGCGCTCTACGTCGGAGGCATGGGCAGTCGGCGCCAGAACTTCTACAACGCGCTGGCGCGGCGGCTCGGGTTCGAGGCAGAGGCGGAGCGTGTGCAGGATCTCTACCTCGGTGGCAAGCCCCGGGAGGCCGCGGCGGCGGTGCCCTTCGAGCTGGTCGACCAGACGGCACTGATCGGGCCGCCGGAGCGCATCACCGAACGCGTCGCAGCCTACGCTGAGGCGGGGGTGACGACCCTCTCAGTCAGTCCGGTGGGGGCGACGTACGACCATCGACGAGCGGCGCTCCGTACGGTGGCGGAGGCGTTGTCGGCCAGCGGTGCGGGGGACTGACAGATGGAGTGGCTACAGGCACTGACTCTGGGACTGCTCCAGGGATTGACGGAGTTCCTGCCGATCTCGTCGTCGGCACACCTGCGGATCTTCCCCGAGCTGTTCGGCTGGGAGGATCCGGGAGCCGCCTTCACCGCGGTGGTGCAGATCGGCACGGAGCTTGCCGTGCTGATCTTCTTCCGGCACGACATCTGGCGGATCCTGTCGGCCTGGTCCAGATCGCTCGTCAAACCCGAGTGGCGCGGCCACCGGGACGCGTTGCTGGGCTGGTACATCCTCCTCGGGACCATCCCCGTCGTGATCGGCGGCGTCACGCTCAAGGACGCCATCGAGAGCGACTTCCGCAACCTGTGGATCACCGGCACCGTGTTGATCGCCTTGGGTGTCGTTCTCGGGATTGCCGAGCACGTCGGGCGCATGAACCGGCCGATCTCGGAGCTGGGCTGGCGTTCGGCGCTGCTGCTCGGGCTCGCCCAGTCGCTGTCCCTGGTGCCTGGAGTGTCCCGGTCGGGAGCCACCATCAGCATGGGGCTGTTCCTGGGCTACGAGCGGGCGGCGGCCACCCGCTTTGCCTTCCTGCTGGCCATCCCCGCCGTGGTCGGCGCGGGGATCTTCGAGCTGCCGGAGGCCATCCACGGCGACAACCAGTACACGGTGCCCGAGACGGCGGTCGCCACCGTGGTCGCGTTCTTCGTCGGCTACGCCTCGATCGCCTGGCTCCTGCGGTACGTCGCCACCAACTCCTACGCCCCCTTCGTCGTGTACCGGATCGCCCTGGGCGGCTTGGTCCTCGTGCTGCTGTCCACGGGCGTGCTCACGCCCTGACGTGGACGCCGTGCTGCCCTGGAGCCAGCGGAGCCCGTGGACGTTCGCCACCAGCGTGGGGACCAGCAGCTGTGGCGTGTCTACGCTGGGTCAGTGGCCACCGTCGTCCTCGTCCGGCACGGGCGGACACCCGCCAACCACGACGGCGTGCTGGCCGGGCGCACACCGGGGATGCACCTCGATGACGTGGGCCGGGGTCAGGCTGAGGCGGTGGCGCAGCGGCTGGCGGTGCTGACACTCGCTCGGGTGGTCGCCAGTCCGCTCGAGCGCACCGTCGAGACGGCGCGGTCGATCGTCAGGTCGCAGAACAGTTCCATGCGCGTCCGCCGCGACCGCGGCCTGCTCGAGTGCGGGTACGGGGAGTGGACCGGCCGCCCGCTCAAGGAGCTCGCCAAGGAGCCGCTGTGGCGCACGGTGCAGGCGCACCCGAGCGCGGTGCTCTTCCCCGGCGGCGAGTCACTGGCCGACGTGCAGCACCGGGCGGTGGCGACGGTTCGCCGGCACGATGCCGACGTGCAGGCCGAGCACGGTCCGCACTCGCTGTGGGCCGCGGTCAGCCATGGTGACGTGATCAAAGCCGTGGTGGCCGACGCGCTCGGCCTGCATCTCGACCAGTTTCAGCGCATCGTCGCCGACCCCTGCTCGGTCACCGTTATCCGCTACACCCCCCAGCGACCTTTCGTCCTGCACCTCAACGACCACGGCACCGACCTGTCCCGGCTGCGCCCGCCGAAGCGCACCCGGCGGGCCCGGAAGCTGTCCTCGGACGCCGCTGTCGGTGGCGGGGCCGGCGTCGGCACCACCTCGGCATAGGCTCGGATCATGCTCGTTCACCGGCATGACCCGCCCGACCGGTTCGTGGTCGGCACCGTCGGGGAGCCGGGCGCGCGCACCTTCTATCTGCAGGCGCGCACCGGGCGGCTGGTCACCAGCGTGGCCCTGGAGAAGCAGCAGGTGTCGATCCTCGCCGAACGGATCGCCGTGCTACTCGAAGAGCTCGAGCGCACCGGTGACATCGGCGCCGAGGCGGCTCCGCCTGCGGACGGCGCTCCGCTCGATGTGCCGCTGGTGGAGGAGTTCAGGGTCGGCACCATGACCCTGTCCTGGGACGGTGACGACCAGCGGATCGTGGTCGAGGCATTCCCGGTGGGGGCCGAGGAGCCGGATGCCGACGACACCGGCACCGACCCGGTCGGCGACGTTCCCGCTGTGGTCGCGGAGGTCGAGGGCGACGACGACCCGGTCGAGGTGTTCGAGACCACTGCCACCGAGGTCTTCCTCGTCCGGTTGCCACCGGCAGCCGCCCGGGGGTTCGCCGCCCGGGCCGAGGCGGTCGTGTCGGCCGGTCGCCCACCGTGCCCGTTCTGCGGCCAGCCGCTCGATCCCGAGGGGCATGTGTGTCCGCGCGCCAACGGCTTCAAACGGGTGGCGCAATGAGACCGCCGATCAGCAGCCTGGTGCGGGTCCCACGGTGCGGGGTCTCACGATGCGGGGTCCGACGGTGCGGGTTTCGACGGTGCGGGGTCCCACGGTGACCGGCGCCCTGACGACCATGGTGACAGCTCCCGCGACGTCTGCGCCGTCCGCCCCGTGATGTCTCCGTACGCCCCGAGGGACGGCGCTGTGACCGAGCCCGACCCTGCCACCGTCCGGCACTGCCTCACCCAGGGCGAGTTCGCCGTGGACGGCAGGGTGCTGCCGGCGTCCAACGTGACGTTGGTCGGCCAGGTCGAGCTCGACGGTCTGAGCCTGCGCTGTGTGTACAAGCCGGTGCGTGGCGAGCGCCCCCTGTGGGACTTCCCGTCCGGCACGCTGGCGGGGCGCGAGGTGGCCGCGTACGAGGTGTCCGAGCTGGCCGGCTGGCACGTCGTGCCCGTCACCGTGATGGTGGACGGCCCGTTCGGCCCCGGCATGCTCCAGCAGTGGATCGACGTGGTGGGCGACGACGTCGTGGACGTGGTGCCCGAGGGTGACGTTCCCGCCGGCTGGCGGCACGTGCTGGACGCCTACGACGGAGCCGAGCAGCCGGTCTCCTTGGTGCACAGTGACTCCCAGGGTCTGCGGGACGTCGCTCTCTTTGACGCCGTCGTGAACAACGCCGACCGCAAGGCGGGCCATGTGCTGGTCAGCGGTGACGGGCGGGTGCGCGGCTGTGACCACGGGCTCACGTTCCACACCGACGAGAAGCTGCGGACCGTGCTGTGGGGCTGGGCGGGGGAGCCGCTCGGCGACCGTGACCGTGAGTGCCTGCACCGGCTTGACGAGGAGCTGAGCCGACCACCCGTCGCCGATACCCTGTGCCGGCTGCTCGACACGGCCGAGGTGGCCCGGCTGCGGTACCGGGTGCATCGCCTGCTGTCCCGTGGGCGGTTCCCCCGTCCGCCCGACGGGTGGCGTGCGATCCCGTGGCCGATCTTCTGAAACCCCGCGGCTAGGCTCGCGACATGCGTGCCTGGGCATCTCCCTCGGTGCCGTCGCTCGCGGAGCAGGGGCTGGGGTACGGCGGGCTGCCGCGCGTGCATGACACCGCAAGTGGGCGTGACGTCACGTCCCCGGCCCACGAGACCGCCCGGATGTATGTCTGCGGTATCACGCCGTATGACGCGACCCACCTCGGCCACGCTGCGACGTACCTCGCCTTCGATCTGCTGCAGCGCGTGTGGCGCGACGCGGGGCTGGCGGTGGCCTACACCCAGAACGTGACCGACGTCGACGACCCACTGCTGGAGCGTGCGGCGCGGGACGGGCTGCACTGGGCTGACCTGGCGGCCCGCGAGCTGGACCTGTTCCGGTCCGACATGGTGGCGCTGCGCGTCCTTGCCCCCGACCATCTGGTCGGCGTGACCGAGTCGATGGAGCTCGTGATCGACGTGGTTCGGCGGTTGTCGGCGGCCGGTGCGACGTACGAGCTGGAGGGGGACGTCTACTTCGACGTCCACGCCGATCCGGCCTTCGGCGCGGTCGGCCACCTCGACACCGAGACGATGCTGGCGCTGTCGGCTGAGCGTGGTGGTGACCCCGACCGCGCCGGCAAGCGCGACCCGCTCGACTGCCTGCTCTGGCTCGCGGAGCGGCCCGGTGAGCCGGCGTGGGAGTCGCCGTTCGGTCGTGGCCGACCGGGCTGGCACACCGAGTGCGTCGCGATCGCCGTGCATCAGCTGGGCCGGTCGTTCGATGTGCAGGGTGGCGGCAGCGACCTGGTCTTCCCGCACCACGAGATGTCTGCCGCTCAGGCCCAGGTGGCCTTCGGCGGGCACCCCTTCGCGCGCGCGTACGTGCACGCGGGGATGGTGGGCCTCGATGGCGAGAAGATGTCCAAGTCCCGGGGCAACCTGGTGCTCGTGTCTCGGCTGCTCGAACAGGGGCACGACCCGGCGGCCCTGCGGCTGGCGCTGCTGGCACACCACTACCGCAGCGACTGGAGCTGGACCGACGACGACCTGGCCACCGCTGACAAGCGGTTGAGCAGGTGGCGGGACGCCGCCGGCCGCGGTCTCGACGCGGGCATCGGCGCAGGCGCCGACGAGGCGCGCGTGGCCGGTCACGTGGTTGCTCAGATGCGGTCGGCGCTGGCCGCCGACCTCGATGCGCCCGGTGCGCTGGAGGCCGTGGACGCGTGGGCGTCGGCCGGCGGGGGCGACGGCGCCCGCGTGGCCGCCGCCTGCGACGCGCTGCTCGGCATCGACCTCTGACCGACGTCATCGCGGTGGGGGCGTACCGCCGGCGCGTCGTATGACGTCAGGTGGGTGGAGCGCGGCACGTCATCGCGGTGGGGGCGTACCGCCGGCGCGTTGTATGACGTCAGGTGGGTGGAGCGCGGCACGTCATCGCGGTGGGGGCGTACCGCCGGCGCGTCGTATGACGTCCGGTGGGTCAGATCTCGCCCTCACGCTGGCGGCGCTTCAGGTAGCGCTCGAACTCACGGGCGATGGCGTCCCCACTGGCCTCCGGAAGCTCGGAGGTGTCGCACTGGTCCTCGAGCTGCTTGACGTAGTCGGCCACCTCGACGTCGTCGGAGGCCATCTCGTCGACCCCGCGCTCCCACGCCCTGGCGTCCTCGACCAGGTCCTCGACCGGGACCGAGACGTCGAGCAGGTCCTCGAGCCGGCTCAGCAGGGCCAGCGTGGCCTTGGGGCACGGCGCCGCGGCCACGTAGTGCGGCACCGCGGCCCACAGCGACAGGCTGGGCATGTCTGCGGCCGAGCAGGCGTCCTGGAACACGCCGGTGATCCCGGTGGGGCCCTCGTACCGGGACCGCTCCAGGCCCAGCCGCTCGCCGAGCTCGGGGTCACTCACCGTGCCGGTCACCGGCACCGGGCGGGTGTGCGGCGTGTCGGCCAGCAGGGCACCGAGCGCCACCACCAGCTGAACGCCCAGGGCTTCGGCGACCTCGAGGACCTCCTCACAGAACTGGCGCCAGCGCAGATTGGGTTCGACGCCCCGCAGCAGCACGATGTCGCGGGTCGCGCCGGACGGACGGGCGACCAGCACGCGGGTGGTGGGCCAGGACAGGAGCCGCGTCCCGTCGCCGTCGACCGCGATGTGCGGCCGGGTCAGCTGGAAGTCGTAGTAGTCCTCGGGGTCGAGCTCTGCCACGACCTGCGCGTCCCATTCGCTGATCAGTCGGTCCAGGGTGGACGAGGCGGCGTCGGCCGCGTCGTTCCACCCCTCGAAGGCGGCGATCAGGATGGGGTCGACCAGGTCGTCCAGGGGCTCCGGGTCGGTCACGGCGCCAGCCTACGTCCCGGCCCGTGGCGCCTGCCCGATCCCCGGCCGCCCAGTGCCTAGCCTGTAGCGGTGACCTCGGCCGACCTCCTTCGCCGCGCGCTGGTGGAACGCGTGGTCGTCGCCGACGGTGCGATGGGCACCATGCTGCAGGCGCACGACCTCAGCCTCGACGACTTCGAGGGTCACGAGGGATGCAACGAGATCCTCTCGGTGACCAGGCCCGACGTCGTGCGCGGCATCCACGAGGCCTACTTTGCCGCGGGAGCCGACGCGGTCGAGACCAACACGTTCGGAGCCAACCTCGCGAACCTCGGCGAGTACGGCATCTCGCACCGCATCGGTGAGCTGGCCGAGGAGTCCGCCAGGCTGGCCCGAGAGGTCGCGGACGCCTGGTCGACCGCCGACCGACCGCGGTGGGTACTCGGATCGGTGGGACCCGGCACCAAGCTGCCCACCCTCGGCCACGTGACGTTCGCCGAGCTCCGCGACGCCTACCTGGAACAGGTCCGCGGCATGCTCGTCGGCGGGATCGACGGCGTCGTGGTGGAGACGACGCAGGACCTGCTGCAGGCGAAGGCGGCGGTCATCGGCACCCGCCGGGCGATGGAGGCACACGGCGCGCGCCTGCCGCTGATCGTCCACGTCACGGTCGAGACGACCGGCACCATGCTCCTCGGCACCGAGATCGGGGCGGCGCTGACCGCGCTGGAGCCACTGGGGATCGACGTCCTCGGGCTCAACTGCGCGACGGGTCCGGCCGAGATGAGCGAGCACCTGCGCCACCTGGCCAGGCACTCCTCGATGGCCTTGGGCTGCATGCCGAACGCCGGGCTGCCGCAGCTCACCGCCGACGGGGCCAGCTACCCGCTGACCCCCGAGCAGCTGGCCGACGCGCTCGACCTGTTCACCCGCGACTACGGCCTGGCCCTGGTGGGCGGATGCTGCGGCACGACCCCCGAGCACATCCGGCAGGTGGCGGAACGGGTCCGTGGTCGCGCGGTGGTCCCGCGCGAACCCGTCCGCGAGGCCGGCGCCTCGTCGCTGTACCAGCATGTGCCGTTCCGGCAGGACACCACGTACCTGACCATCGGCGAGCGCACGAACGCCAACGGCAGCAAGGCGTTCCGCCAGGCGATGCTGGACGGCCGATGGGACGATTGCGTCGAGATCGCCCGCGCCCAGACCCGGGACGGGGCCCATCTGCTCGACCTGTGCATCGACTACGTGGGCCGCGACGGCGTCGCCGACATGAGCGAGGCGTCGATCCGGCTGGCCTCGGCCTCCACGCTGCCGATCGTCCTGGACTCGACCGAGCCGGCCGTGATCGAGGCGGGGCTCGAGCGCCTCGCCGGCCGGTGCCTGGTCAACTCCGTCAACTACGAGGACGGCGACGGCCCCACGTCGCGGATGGCGCGGATCATGCCGCTCATCCGCGAGCACGGCGCCGGCGTGGTGGCGCTGACCATCGACGAGGAGGGCCAGGCCCGCACCGCCGACTGGAAGGTCCAGGTGGCCAGCCGGCTCATCGACGACCTGACCGGCAACTGGGGCATGCGCGTCGAGGACATCGTGGTCGACTGCCTCACGTTCCCGGTGACCACGGGGCAGGAGGAGACCCGGCGCGACGCCCTGGAGACCATCCTCGCCATCGGTGAGGTCAAGCGCCGCTACCCCGACGTGCAGACGACCCTCGGGGTGTCCAACGTCTCGTTCGGGGTCAATCCGGCCGCCCGGGCGGTGCTCAACAGCGTCTTTCTGCACGAGTGCGTCGAGGCCGGGCTCGACTCGGCCATCGTGCACGCCGCGCGCATCATGCCGCTGTCGCGCATCCCCGAGGAGCAGCTGCAGGTCGCCCTCGACCTCGTGTACGACCGCAGGAGCGAAGGCTACGACCCCCTGCAGCGGCTGCTCGAGATCTTCGCCGACGTCACCACCGCGGACAACAAGGCCGACCGTGCTGCCGAGCTCGCTGCCATGCCGCTGCCCGAGCGGCTCCAGCGCCGCATCGTGGACGGCGAGCGCAACGGGCTGACCGACGACCTCGAGGCCGCGCTGGCCGAGGGCCGCTCCGCGCTCGGCATCGTCAACGAGGATCTGCTGGCGGGCATGAAGGAGGTCGGCGAGCTGTTCGGCTCCGGCCAGATGCAGCTGCCGTTCGTGCTGCAGTCGGCGGAGGTCATGAAGGCTGCCGTCGCGCACCTCGAACCGCACATGGAGGCCACCGACGAACAGGGCAAGGGCACGATCGTGCTCGCCACCGTCAAGGGCGACGTCCACGACATCGGCAAGAACCTCGTCGACATCATCTTGACCAACAACGGCTACACGGTCGTCAACCTGGGCATCAAGCAGCCGGTGAGCGCGATCCTCGAGGCAGCCCAGGACAACGACGTCGACGTCATCGGCATGTCCGGGCTGCTGGTGAAGAGCACCGTGGTGATGCGCGAGAACCTCGAGGAGCTCAACCTGCGCGAGCTGGCCCCGCGGTGGCCGGTGATCCTCGGCGGGGCCGCACTGACCCGCGCGTACGTGGAGGAGGACCTCGCCGAGATCTTCCAGGGCGAGGTGCGCTACGCCCGCGACGCGTTCGAGGGCCTCCGACTGATGGATGCCATGGTCGCCTTCCGGCGGGGTGAGCCCGGAGCGACGCTGCCCGAACGGCGCACGCGCCGGGTGCGCTCGGAGTCGCGCGCGCCCGAGCCCGTCGAGATCCCGGCCCGGTCCGACGTCGCGGTCGACAACCCGGTCCCGACGCCGCCGTTCTGGGGCTCCCGCGTGGTCAAGGGCATCAGTCTCCCCGAGGTCGCCGAGTGGCTGGACGAGCGGGCCACGTTCATGGGCCAGTGGGGACTGCGGGGGTCGCGGGGCGACGGCCCCTCGTACGAGGAGCTGGTCGAGAGCGAGGGCCGGCCGCGACTGCGGATGTGGCTCGAGCGGGTGCAGACCGAGCAGGTCATGGAGCCGGCGCTCGTCTACGGCTACTGGCCGTGCTGGTCCGAGGGTGACGACCTCGTGGTACTCGACCCCGGCACCCATGACCGCGAGATCGCCCGCTTCGCCTTCCCGCGGCAGCGGCGCGACCGCTTCCTGTGCCTGGCCGACTACTTCCGCCCCAAGGACTCCGGCGAGCTCGACGTGGTCGCGTTCCACCTGGTGACCATGGGGTCCCGGGTGAGTGAGGTCACCGCGGAGCTGTTCGCCAAGGACGCCTATCGCGACTACCTGGAGCTGCACGGCCTGTCGGTCCAGCTGGCGGAGGCGCTCGCGGAGCGGTGGCACGCCAGGGTGCGGTCGGAGCTCGGCATCGCCCACGGCGACTCGCCCACGCTCAGCGGGCTGCTCAAGCAGGGCTACACCGGCGAGCGCTACTCCTTCGGGTACCCCGCCTGTCCCGATCTGTCCGACCGGAGGACCGTGGTGGGCCTGCTGGAGCCTGACCGCATCGGTGTGACCCTCAGCGAGGAGCTCCAGCTGCACCCGGAGCAGTCCACCGACGCGATCATCGTGCATCACCCGGAGGCCACCTACTACAACGCGCGCTGACAGAATCCGGTGCGTGCCCGCCCGTAGCCCCGCCGCCGTGCTGTGGGACTTCGACGGCACCCTCGCCGACACCGAGCCCAGCTGGTTCGCTGCCGAGTTCGCCATGGCCGCCGCGCACGGAGCCAGCTGGACCGACGAGGACGCCCGGGCGCTCGTCGGGTCCGATTTGATCGAGACCGGCCGCTACATCCGTCGGCGGATGGGTCTCGACCGCTCGCCGGCCGAGATCGTCGAGGAGCTGCTCGACTCCGTGATCGCCGACGTCCGGCGCGGCGTGACCTGGCGCCCGGGGGCCTGTGAGCTGCTTGCCGCGCTGGGCGAGGCCCGGGTCCCGTGTGCATTAGTCACGATGTCGTACGCCCGGCTGGCCGAGGTCGCCCTCGAGCAGCTGCCTGCGGCGAGCTTCGACACGGTCGTCACAGGTGACGCGGTGGCGCGAGGCAAGCCGCACCCGGAGGCGTACCTGACCGCTGCGGCCAGGCTGGGCGTGGACCCGTCCGCCTGTCTGGCCATCGAGGACTCACC